>NZ_UGYM01000002.1:1555137-1866164 GCF_900456975.1 Shewanella baltica | reverse complement strand
AAAGTGCCGATTTGCACTTCATAGTCGTTACGGGTGTCGACTAAAATCACGTCAGGGTCAGAAATCAGCGCATTCCAATCTTGAGGCTTAACATAGGTGCCAACCACTTTAAGTGGATCAATGCCTTCAACGCCCATAGTGACGATTTCGTTTTTCAGTTTGACTTTAGTGCGGTAGAACGGCATTTCATCGTCGAATGACAATTTGTGAACAATATTGTCTAGGCCGTTTTGGCTATTAAGCCAAACCAATAATGCTTCGATCGCTTCTTGGGTGCCGGCAACAGTGCCATTAATCCCTTCGCTTGCGAGGAGCAGAGTGCCTTTGATCTCGGCCTGTTCCATCATAGCAAGCAGTGGCGCTCGAATAGATTCAAAATGCGGTAAAGACACGAATTTATATAACGCACACACGACAACTTTAGCCATAACACCCTCTTTGCTAGCTGGAACTTAATTTCCAGTGCATAAACAAATCAATCATCTGTAGACTGGCTACAGATCCCAAAATAGTGCGGAATTCTACCTGAGTCACAGCAAGATAAACACAGATAAAATGCAGGGTCTTTAATTCTTTACGCACAGAGGTAAGAAAAATTATTTTCTGCAGGCAAATTAAGCAGAAATTTCAATATGAAAGCGTTACCATCTGCGCCCTTTGCACACTGCCTGATTGGCACGCGGCATTCGTACTGGCACACTCGCGTCGTCAATAAGCATGTACATGTAGAAGACACAAGCCGACATCAGTGTTCATCGCACCAACTTGCGTCGCATTAGCGCCGCACAGTAGAGGAAATCCTAATGGCTTTAGCCGTCTTATACACTTTTCGCCGTTGCCCCTATGCCATGCGAGCGCGTTTGGGACTCTTACTCGCCCAATGCAATGTTGAAGTCCGCGAAATCACCCTCAAAGCTAAACCAGCGCAAATGCTGGCCGCTTCATCCAAAGGGACAGTGCCGGTATTAGTGCTAGCCAATGGCGAAGTGATTGCCGAAAGTATTGAGATCATGCGCTGGGCACTCACGCAAGCGGATCCCTTAGATCTGCTATGTCAACAAAGCCCTGTAATTGAAGATAAAATGGCGCAACTTATCGCGCAAAATGATCAGCAATTTAAGCCATGGCTCGACCGCTATAAATATGCTGACCGTTACCCTGAACAAACGCAAGCCGACTATTACCAGCAAGCGAGCCATTTCCTCACGCAACTTGAAGCATGCTTAGGGCAACACTCCTTTTTAGTTGCCGAGACACCTCGTCTTGCCGATTACGCCATCGTGCCTTTTATACGCCAATTTGCCGCAGTGGATCTTAAACGTGCACTGAGCGATGATTTTCCGCGACTCGCCGCTTGGCTAGAAAACCTCATTTCGAGTGAAATATTTATTCGAGCGATGGAAAAATATGTGATCTGGGACGCTAGCCATTCTCCAACTTGCTTGTTAGGAGACATGTAAGCCAATAAGATTTAAAGATTATTTTTATTTTATGTTATAGCCATCGGTAAAATATTCGAGTAAGGTATTTGACAGTTAGTGAGATGGCTAATTTAGCTACCGGTCACTAGGCAAGCTTCTCAAGATAAATGTAACCGCGCTTAATATCTTTCAAAGGCGTGAATGATAGAACACAAGGATAAGGCAGTTGGAACATATGGATATCAATATCATTATTATGCTTGGGGGCCTGATGCTACTGCATTTTCTTTTCGCCCTACGAGCCTTCAAAAGTAAAGTGGATCTCAGCACCAACAAAAAATGGTTATGGTGCCTACTCAGTTTGATCCTCGGCCCTATGGGATATTACGGTTATCACGGTTTTATTCCCCTCGATAGAATTCTCAAAGACTAAGCCGTCAAACACCATCACATTGGGCGACAACACTTGCTACTGCATCATTGACCCGCCCAATTCAAAGACTCATTTCAATACGAATCAAAGCACACAAACAAGCATTTAAACAAATACTTACAAAAACTTAAACAAGTACTGAAACACGTAAAAAAATAGCGCAACCTTAGGCTGCGCTATTTGAATGAATCCACTTTGACTTAATCTTTAAATTCAAACCATTCGCTATAAATGGCTATGCAACAATACTGAGTCATCAGGGACTTTTTGGATCACGGGCGCCTGCCCTTCAGCCAAGGCTTGTTTATAGCTTTGATTCATTTTAAGGGCGAGATACAAATCTGGCCGGATCAAAATCCCACCTTCCCCTGTCTGCATACCCGCTTGCTCGAACCAACTCAGCATCTGTCGTTTACGCCCCGCAAGCACTAAACGTACTCCACGCTTTTTAAGCAATTGATGTAAATCAGCCAACATAGCCATCACGCTTAAATCTAAATGGGTAAAACAAGGCACGGCATCAATAATGATGCAATCGACTGGCTCAGATTCCCGAATAAACTTTTCCAGTAAACGGCGTTTAAAATACGTCGCATTAAAGTAAGTTAACGGCGAATTAAAGCGATACATAAATACGCCAGGCACAGATTTAGCTTTACCCGAATCATCGACGCTACGGATAACACCCTTATGATCTAAGCCAAGCACTTGGTCCGTGGGGCGCATTACCGTAGCGAGGAACTGGAATAATCCCAATAACACGGCCAAAGTGATCCCAGGAATCACCCCAATAAATAGCACGGAAAATAAAGTGATACACGCAAGCAAGAACGCTGACTTATCGCGCACACGCAGATTCCACAGCGACTTAAGGTCGATAAGCGAAATAGAGGCAATCACCAATACCACGCCTAAAGCTGCGCTAGGGATGTACTTCAACGGTGCAGTAAAAAACAGCGCGACAACGCCAATCAATACCGCCGCTATGATGGAGACTAACTGGCTCTTGCCACCATTGGCATCGTTCACCGCAGTGCGGGAATCGGCGCCGCTCACCGCAAACCCTTGGGAGATGGCGGATGCAATATTGGCTAAACCTAATGCCCTGAATTCTTTATCTGCATCTATATCGTAACCATTTTTTGCCGCAAAACTTCGGGCCGTCAGCATCATGCTCACAAAGCTCACCATGGCTAAGTTGAGCGCGGGCACCACCAACTCACGGGCAATACCCAAATCAAAAGCCGGTGCTTGAAATGAAGGTAGTCCTGAAGTCACCTCCCCGACAACGCTAATATCAAAGCTCGTCAGGTTAAATACCCAAACGAGGAACGCCGCCATTGCCATTGCGCACATAGATGCGGGCCATTGGGGGCGAAACCGCTTCACTAAGGCATAGGTCGCGAGCGTCACAATCCCCATAGTCAACGTCGGCCAATGGGTTTTTGATAAATAAGAAGGGGCGCCGCTGAGGCGTTCGATTAAATAGCGCTCGTCGAAGGTAAAACCAAAAATCTTCGAAAATTGTCCGACGATAATGGTGATCGCGACCCCGTTCAGCAATCCCATTAAAATCGGCTTTGACAGAAAGTCAGCAAGCACACCCAGCTTAAAGCGGCTCGCAATCAGGCACCAAAAGCCTGTCATGGCTGTCATTGTCATGACTAACTGCCAGTGCTTCATGCTATCGCCCGCAGCGAGGGGTGTAACAACGGCGGCGATAACGGCGCAGGTCGCCGCATCTGGACCCACGATTAATTGCTTTGAGGTGCCAAATAGCGCGTATACCAGCATAGGCAATACGCAGGAGTACAAACCTACAGCAGCATTGACGCCTGTCAGCTGGGCATAGGCAATGGCGACGGGTAATGCCACGGCGGCAACGGACAAGCCAGCACGTACATCATCCCTAAGCCATTGCTTTTCATATTGTAATAATTGCGCCAATCCCGGCATAAACGAAATCAAACTAGGGAACTTCACTCGGCAACCTCCATATACACACTATCAAGATAAGCACTAACCAGTATAACCGAGACTGAAAACATTCAGCGAAAAGGTCATGACCTAACAGCCAGCAATAGTATGTTGGTTATGGCATAAAGCCAATCATTACGCGAGTATTTTCCTCAGAATATTTATGGAGTTAGGCGCTGATTGCACACTAAGTTAGCGCAATATCATCGGCAGTGACACTAAAAGTAAACTGCCCATAAACCAATTAAAATGACGCTTACGTCTATCCGTATTGAGTTTCTTACTGATCGCCGCACCAACAAACACCCAAGTAAATGAAGCCGGAAATCCTACTAAGTTAAAGGTTAATACCCCAAGAAAGGCACTGAGCCAAAAGCCATCACCGCCGAGAGTGAAAGCGCTGCACAGAGTGATGGTCGACATCCACGACTTAGGATTAATCCATTGAAATAAGGCGGCCTCAATCAGGGTCATAGGTTTTCGTCCGTCATCTAAATGCGTGCTCTGTACTGGCGATGTCACTAATTTGTACGCCAGATACAGCAAATACGCTAAAGCGAAATATTTTAAGACTTGGTGCAATACTGGCAGTGCTTCGAACAAGGTGCCAAGCCCGAATAATACCGCAAGGTGTAAAGAGGTCGAACCCAAGCGGATCCCTGCAATATGCGGCACGGTACGCAGCACACCAAAATGTGCACCAGAGCTCGCTAAGAGGATATTGTTCGGTCCGGGCGTCATGGTCATGGTTGCACAAAACAACGCGGCAGAAGCCATCAAGGTCCATAATTGTGGATCATAGAGTAGTGCAGTATTCATATTCACCTTAAATTGTATGCATACATTTATTGACATAAATAGATGCGATAAATAATATACGGAGAATATTAGAGATCAATGGATTTATTGTCATGGGTACAATCTGGACGCCAGACCTAAACGCTTTTTCAGGCCCTAAATATCAGCGCTTAGTCAGTGCGATAGAACAAGGCATTTTACAGAAGGTGTTGACCCAAGGCAGTAAACTGCCACCGCAGCGCCGCCTAGCGGATGCCTTAGGTATCACTATTGGCACAGTAACCCGTGCCTATGCATTGGCGGAGCAAAGGGGTTATGTTGAAGCACGCGTGGGTGATGGCACCTATGTCAACGCCTCACCAGTAGCTGATACAGCTAACGTACAATTGAATATGGCGACCTGCCAGCAGCCACTCACAGATCAAATCAGCACTCTCAGTGATTGCCTCAGCCAATTAGCAAAAGACCCGACAAAGCTCAGTCAGTTACTGGGTTATCGCGCCAGTCCATTAGACCAACATCAACAAGTGTTTCACCAATGGCTTAACCAACGCGGCATACAACAAACGCCTGAGCAACTGATCTTTACCCACGGCGGTCAGCAAGCGATTTTTGCCTGTTTGAGTGCATTTTTATCGACAGGCGATGTGCTGCTGCACGAGCAATACAGTTATCCAGGCGTGAGAATTTGCGCTAAGCAGCTTGGCGTGACCAGCATTGGAGTCCCCCTCACCCATGATGGCGTGGATCTCGCCCGTTTTGAGGCGTTAGTGCAAATCCACCATCCCAAGTTAGTCTATCTAACCCTTAATAATCAAAACCCTACCTGTATTCAGTACAGTGAATCACAGCGGCAAAAACTCCTTGAATTGGCCGAGCAGTATCAGTTTTATATTATTGAAGATGATGTGAATTATTGTTTACCTGAAGAGTGGCATTCGCCCCTGTGGCAACTAGCCAAGCAGCTGGCTATCCCACGGGTGATTTATATTTCCAGCCTGTCCAAATTGTTTTCTGGCGGCCTAAGGCAAGGTTTTATTCTGGTGCCTGAACCACTTATCGCCCAAGTGCGACTTGCG
Organism: Shewanella baltica; assembly: GCF_900456975.1. Lineage (NCBI taxonomy): Bacteria > Pseudomonadati > Pseudomonadota > Gammaproteobacteria > Alteromonadales > Shewanellaceae > Shewanella > Shewanella baltica. Next base: position 1,860,456 of record NZ_UGYM01000002.1, on the reverse strand, counting down.
ATTCATAGCCAATGCTGGATGGTATCGCCGCTGAACATTGAAATAGCCTGTCAGTTGATTAAGAAAGGCCAAATCACTGCCGATCGCGACGCCATAGTGCGCCAACGGCAATGCATCTGTATCGCCATGGGCGAACGACTGGGATTAACCCAAACTTGGCGAGGACTGAACGGTTGGCTACAACTGCCAGAAGATATCAAGGCCCATCATCTTGTCACTGCACTGGCCGCTAAAGGCATTTTGATCCGTAACGGAGATGACTTTAATTGCCATGACAATTTTATTCGCTTAAGCCTTGGCGGCGCCGAAAACGACAGTCAATTTCAACATGCGATTGAGTGTATCGAGGCGACGATTCACTCCCTGGTACAAAATGCCTATTCAGTGGTGTAATAGCGCTTAAAAACCTCCGAACTCAGCCAATTTTTATGCGCCATGTCAGATGAAGTTAATTCACACTAAATAGCTAATTTATAAAATTAGAGAGCATAAAAAAGCGCCAGTAGCATGTATGCTACTGGCGCTGATGTTACTGACAAGCTTGATGAACAAGTAATTAGTTATAAACCACTAACGCACCATTATTTAATCTTTAGTTGGTAAACACTCGTCGTGCCGCTGACTTCATTGCCTATGATTAACAAAGGATTACCGTTAGGGCTTTTATCGGCACTGACAAATTTCATCCCTTCTGGCCCTAAATCACCCGCCAATGTTGCATCCCCTTTAACTTCACCCGTATCTGTATCGATAACAAAGTCGGCCTCAAAATCACGATTCACAACATAATCGATAAAATGCACATCGAAGGGATTGGTCAAGTCATAAATCATAAAGCCTGCGGTGCGTTCCAAGCCAATAAAGGCATATAAGCGTTGGCCAATTTGACCCAGGGCTAAGGCTTCTGGCTCTGGTCCTTTGTCATCGCTGCGGCTATCACCTTTATTTTCTTCGTTATTATTGTTGAAGTGACTGCCTAAAAGTGCCGCGGTAATACGTTCAAAATCACTCGCACTGTCAAAGACTTGCTGACCGTCTGCGCTCCAAATCGAGAATGAGCGAGCACCGAAGCTGACTATCTTGTCGTAATCGCCGTCCTTATCGTCGTCACCCATGCTAGTGGTCACTTTAAGGCGGGCTAACTGCGTTTTATTTTTGCAGCGGCAAATTGTGGGTGATTTGGGTCGAGCACTAAATCCCCTGCGCGGGCTTCTTCAGAAAAGCCCGCATAATCACGGGAATCACCTTCGTTGGCCGTAACGATAAAGTCGGTATTGTTCCAACGGTAGGTCGCGACAGTATCGGGTTGATACATGCCGTAGACGCCTGTGTAGCTTTGCAGGTTGACAAGATTGTCTTTGTCACTCGCATCAATTTTATTCACTTCAAGTCCGTAATCCTTAAGGCCTAGTGGTAAAATCTTGGCGACTTTGGCATTGGCGATATCAATTACGGCAATGGCATTGTTCTCTTGCAAACTGACAAACGCACGGCGGTTATCTTGGCTAATGGCGATATATTCAGGTTCTAAATCCTGCGCCACACTCGCCATTGGGCCATTGATTTTAATGTCTGGAGTGATCTCACTGGCACGTGCACCGCCCTGATTAAATTCACTAAAACCGATAATAGTCGCAGTGGCTGCGGGCTTACTATCAGTAATTGCAATCAGCGCCACACTGCCTTCAGGATCTAATGTATAGGCTGGATTTGGCTCGCCTTCATTAGCCACTAATAAGGTTTTACCATCGTGGGTAAATGCCACGTTATCGGGTAAAGCGCCGACTTCTACCGCGCTGATATACTGCGGTGCATCTGTGCCGTTAAGCTGATAAAAAGCGACAAAACCATTGGCTTGGGTTTTATTGCCGTCAGCATCGCCACGTTCAATCGCAGCCGCTAACAAGTTGCCTGAAATGCTCACACTGTTAACGCTACCCATAAAGGTTTGGCCAACGTCTTTAGCAACATCAAGTTCGCCAAATTTTTCGAGATTATTCAATGCTAACGGATCAGCGGCATTGGATGCGGTTGCTAATAAACTGCCATCAATAATGTCCACTTTGCCGCTAATGGCATTGACCACAAAAATACGGTTAGATGCACTGTGATATTCAACGATTTCAGCGGCACTTAAGCCATAAACGCCAGTCTGATGACGACCAATTAACTCAGCTTTTAAGCCTGCAGTTTGTGGCTGGCAAACATATTGGGTTTGCGCTGCTGCAATTTCGTTGTCATCTAATTGTCCATTATTGTTAGCATCTAATCCGGTATCGATTCGCTGACCACCGGCGGGACAATTTGCATCACCGATATTCAATGCCGTCACGTTAACCAGTGAATTTAAGCCGTTGTCGCCTTTATCACCTGCTGCGCCATCATCACCGCTGCAGGCTCCGAGTAATAAGCTCGCCATAATGGCAGCGGCTAGCGGAAGTCGTTGTGTTTTCATCGTGTCATTCCTGAATATTTTATTTTTAGTAGGGTGAGGCTAAAGCCCACTAAATTAGTCAGCATAAAAGACGTTGGGATGACAAAGCCGTGACACTCAAATGACAACTCACACTTTCGAATGAGTCAGTTTGAACCATAAGGATGTGAAGGACTAAGATGTAAAGAACTGAGTTACAAAGGACTGCAATTTGATAAGAAAGACTTGATAAGAAAGATTTAAATGAAGAATCTTGTGAAGATAACAGCTCAATCCACTAAAGTGATGCCTCGATAATCAAACTTACCACTTAGTTACAATTTAATCGGTAAAATACAGTAAAGAAATCAGCGCAAAGATTGGTTTATTTGTCCGAGCACTTTACTATGCTATTGCTTACTGTCTGAACTATGCAAATAGACAATACCGCAATTCACTTTTGCCTAAACCCCGCCAATGATCTTGATCATGTGCTCTCGCTCTTAGTGTAGAAACTGGTAGCGCAGGAACTGGCTTCAAAATGGCGGATTAATCGTGAATTGTCCTAGTACAATTTAAACCACACCGCATAAACCTGTGAAATACGCTTTCAATTCTTTCGCCACCCGAGGTAACAGTGGACCCACAATCACAACCTTCTGCCCATAACGGCAGACGTATACCGAATTTAGCGCTGCTTATTCCCATGCTTGCGGCGATTGTCGCGATCACGCCATTGGCCATCGACATGTACTTACCTGCGATGTCGACATTGGCACTCAGTTTTCATACCGATGTCACGACAGTGCAACAGTCCCTGAGTATCTACTTAGCGGGTTACGCGCTGGGCATGTTATGTTTCGGCCCCCTAGCCGACCGCATTGGTCGTCGCCCTATGGTGATATTGGGACTGAGTGGATTTATGCTCACCAGCTTACTGATTGGGTTTGCGGGTCAAGTCGAAGTCTTTCTTGGACTACGTTTTTTACAGGCCTTTATCGGCGCGGCTGCGACTGTGGTGGTGCCGGGATACATCAAAGAAGTCTATGGTGATAATACCGCCAAGGGTATGTCATACGTGAGTTTAATCATGATGTTAGCGCCATTACTCGCACCTAGCATTGGCAGCGTGATCCTCGAACTCGGTGATTGGCATTTAATCTTCTTCATTCAATCCGCCTATGCCGCAACCCTGTTATTACTGGTGCTATTGGCGCTAAAAATGCCCAGCGATAAAGATATGGATACCCGCAGCCAAAAATCGTTTCTTGGCGCCTATGCGACCGTATTTTCCCGCCCTGGCGTTAAGTTAAACATTGCCAGTGGCGTGTTAACGTCTTTTTCATTTTTCTGTTATCTCACCGCATCGCCCTTCGTTTACATGGAAGTCTTTGCCTTAGATAAATCCTATTTTGCCATCTTGTTTAGCACTAACGTCGGCGCTTTGATGTTGGCCAATATCATCAATACGCGCATCGTGGGCCGTTATGGTTCGCTACGTATGTTGCATGTGTCGACCTTTTTCGGGGCGATTGCTGGTGTCGGTTTATTAACCGTAAACCTGCTGGATATGAGCTATCACTTTACCGTGATCATGCTTATTCCTTTGATGGGTAGCCTAGGGGTGATGTCAGTCAATGCCGATGCGATAGTACTGATGAAGTTCAAGCAAGAAACGGGAACCGCAACCGCAGTTATTGGCACCTTAAGATTTGGCTGTGGCGCACTGGCGGGCCCGTTATTGGCGGTGTTTTACGATGGCACAGCCGTGCCCTTCTCTGCACTCATGTTAGGTTCTATTGTGTTAGTCGGTATTTGCCAATTCAACCGTCCAAAGCATCAAATACCGCCGACGGTTTAAGGATCTATTTTTAAGGGGCTATTTTTAAAAGCCATGGATACCAATGCCACATCGGCAACACATGTTTGATCGCGTGAAAACAGCGCATTGGCTTTCACAGATGTAGCAAATAAGTAATATTTAATCGCGACAGTTAAGTATCTGCTTATCTAACCTCCAACACCAAAACGGCACTTTTAGTGCCGTTTTTGCTTTTTAAGCATCTAACAATCTGAAAAATATAAGATAAGCCCATAAACCAGCCTAGGTTACTTGGCGATTCAAGCAAGTTATCGAGTCATTCAAACGTGAAATTGTTTCAAGTTGGTTATTTTTTACATAAAAGGCTTGAAATGTTGTTTTTTTTGAATATGATGAAATTCTGTTCATTGCAACAGTTGCTGCATCCTAAGGGATGAGTCACTTGTCTTCGACGAAGTCAGTTCAGCATTTCGGAGTCTGAATTACCCTTCAGGCTTAATTTTTAGAGCGATTACCGTCGCTGTAACAAGATACTGTTTACCGTAACGGTACTATGCAATAGGAGTTCCACATGGAGATGTTATCCGGCGCCAGCATGATAGTGCGTTCTTTGATCGATGAAGGCGTAAAGCACATTTTTGGTTATCCTGGCGGTTCAGTTTTAGATATCTACGACGCCCTGCACGTTATCCCCGGTATTGAACACATACTCGTTCGCCACGAACAAGCCGCCGTACACATGGCCGATGGCTACGCCCGTGCCACGGGTAAAGTGGGCGTTGTATTAGTCACCTCAGGCCCAGGCGCGACCAACGCGATTACCGGTATTGCCACCGCTTACATGGATTCTATCCCCCTTGTGGTGTTATCGGGTCAAGTCCCGAGCAATCTTATCGGTAACGATGCCTTCCAAGAATGCGACATGATAGGTATCTCTCGCCCTGTAGTGAAACACAGCTTTTTAGTTAAAGATCCGACTGAAATTCCTGAAATTATTAAAAAGGCTTTTTACATTGCCTCTACTGGCCGTCCCGGTCCTGTAGTTGTCGATCTGCCAAAAGATTGTTTAAACCCAGCTCTGCTGCACGAATATTGCTACCCAGAAAGCGTCAAAATGCGCTCGTATAATCCAACGACATCAGGCCATAAAGGTCAGATCCGCCGTGGTCTTCAAGCCCTGTTAGCCGCGAAAAAACCGGTACTTTATGTCGGTGGCGGCGCGATTATCTCAGGTTGTGATAAGCAAATCCTGCAATTGGCTGAGAGATTAAATATTCCCGTCGTCAGCACGCTGATGGGACTTGGCGCTTTTCCAAGCACCCACAAAAACAGTTTAGGCATGCTTGGGATGCACGGTCGCTACGAAGCCAACATGACAATGCATAACTGCGATTTGATCTTCGGTATTGGTGTACGCTTCGACGATAGAACCACCAATAATGTGGAAAAATACTGTCCGAACGCGACCATTTTGCATATAGATATCGATCCCTCGTCTATTTCAAAAACTATCCACGTGGATATTCCTATCGTGGGGTCAGCCGACAGCATTTTAGACAGCATGTTGGCACTGTTAGATGAATCGAACGAACACAACGACAACGATGCCATTGCTACTTGGTGGAATGACATTGAACAATGGCGCAGTCGCGATTGTCTGGCCTATGACAAAAACAGTGGCCGCATCAAACCACAGCAAGTGATTGAAACCTTGTATAAGCTAACCAATGGCGATGCCTATGTCGCATCAGATGTTGGCCAGCACCAAATGTTTGCCGCCTTGTACTATCCGTTCGATAAGCCGCGTCGCTGGATCAACTCAGGTGGCCTAGGGACAATGGGATTCGGCCTGCCCGCCGCGATGGGCGTAAAAATGGCCATGCCTGACGCTACTGTTGTGTGTGTCACGGGTGATGGTTCCATCCAGATGAACATTCAAGAGCTTTCGACCGCGCTGCAATATGATACGCCGGTTAAAATCATCAACTTAAACAATCGTTTCCTTGGCATGGTAAAACAATGGCAGGACATGATTTACTCTGGCCGTCACTCACATTCCTATATGGATTCAGTGCCAAATTTTGCCAAAATTGCCGAGGCCTATGGTCATGTTGGCATGACGATCAGCGATCCCACCGAACTTGAGTCAAAAATGGCTGAAGCGCTGGCGATGAAAGACAGGCTGGTCTTTATCGATATCATGGTGGATGAAACTGAGCACGTGTACCCCATGTTGATCCGCGGTGGTGCGATGAATGAAATGTGGCTGACCAAGACGGAGAAATGCTAATGCGTCGAATTATATCTGTATTATTAGAAAACCAATCCGGCGCCCTGTCTCGTGTGGTCGGTTTGTTTTCACAACGCGGTTATAACATTGAAAGTTTAACAGTGGCGCCAACGGACGATATCACCCTGTCGCGGCTTAATATCACAGTCGTTGCCGACGAAATGGTGTTAGAGCAGATAGAGAAGCAGCTACATAAGTTAATCGATGTGTTAAAAGTATCGAATATTACCGAGTCTGCTTATATTGAACGCGAACTCGCCCTTGTTAAGGTCCGTGCCCAAGGTGAATTTAGGGAAGAAGTGAAACGCATGGCGGATATTTTCCGCGGACAGATTGTCGATGTCACCGCCAATTTATACACCATCCAAATGGTGGGCACGTCAGATAAACTCGATGCCTTTATTCATGCGCTGGGGGAAGTCACCAAACTGGTCGAAGTCTCACGCTCCGGCGTGGTGGGTTTGGCCCGCGGCGAAAAGGCCATGAAAGCCTAGTTTTCTGAAGGAAATCTCGCGGACATTTTTCGCATAAATACAAAAACATCAAGGGGAGCATAATGCTCCCCTTGTTTTTTAAGCGATTATCACAGCGTCAATTATGACTGGCTGTCTAACAAGCGCGATGAGGTGATCTCAATTTTGCGTGGTTTCAATGCTTCAGGAATTTCACGCACTAAATCAACATTGAGTAAGCCATTTTCTAAACTTGCACCGAGCACAGTGACATAGTCTGCCAGCTGAAAAGTACGCTCAAAACCGCGTTCAGCTATGCCTTGATACAGGTATTTACGCTCGGTTTGGCTTTCGGCTTTATTGCCTTTCACCAGCAATTTTTCACCTTCACTGCTGATCTCAAGTTCATCCATTGAGAATCCCGCTACGGCCATCGTTATGCGATAACGATTTTCGCCGAGTAATTCGATGTTATATGGAGGATAACCTGAGTTGCCATTATTGGCAGCGGCATGTTCTGCCAATTGCGCTAAACGGTCAAAACCAATGGCACTGCGGTAAAGTGGTGTTAAATCATAAGTACGCATATTCATATCCTTGTCTTAAGCAATATGGAGAATTGGCGGACTGTTTTCAGGATGAAAACGTTTGTAGAGTCTGCCGAATTAAATCTTCTGTCCTTACGGCACAGAATTCACACTAGGATCCTCATCGAGCGATCCTGAAATAGATATAAGGACGGGAGAGAAAATTTCAAGCAAGAAAATTAAAAAAATGTGCAGAATTTTAAAAGAACAATAAAAACAAACGCTAATACCGCTTTAAAACGGTAAAGCGAGATGTAATTGGTATCGCGGCATTAGATTCATTGCGCACGGCAAGCAGTATTCGCTAAATTGCAGCCAATAAAAAAGGAGCCTAGGGCTCCTTTTTCAGTCTTAGCATCGAATTAACGAGTGCGTGGACACAGTTCTTCAGCGCTGAAGAAGTAAGCAATTTCACGAGCAGCAGATTCAACAGCATCAGAGCCGTGAGCCGCGTTTTCGTCAATGCTTTCAGCGAAATCAGCACGGATAGTACCAGGAGCCGCTTGAGCTGGGTTAGTTGCACCTAAAATTTCACGGTGAGCTAAAACAGCGTTTTCGCCTTCTAATACTTGGACCATGATAGGACCAGAAGTCATGAATGCAACCAGAGCACCGAAGAAGCCGCGTTCGCTATGCTCAGCATAGAAACCTTCAGCTTGTTCTTTGGTCAGGTGTAACATTTTTGATGCAACGATCTTAAGACCAGCAGTTTCAAAACGATTGTAGATAGCACCGATGTGGTTTTTTGCAACAGCATCAGGTTTGATAATAGAAAATGTGCGTTCGATCGCCATAACTAGCTTCCTTTGTCAGCAAGTTTAAAAAATTCGCGCGGATTATACGAAATTTAAAAGCTAAATCCTATCTTTATAGCAAATTAGTCTGAGATATTGCGCACATTCGCTTTATTCGTAATCAGCTTGATCACACAAAAGACCCCGCTAGGAGGATAAATCCTCAGCAGGGTCCATTAACTCATTAAAAAATGGGATTATTTTCTATTTTTTGCCCAAATACCTGCACAAGCAATCAAAGCGACTAAAATGACTGCGGGAGCAAGATCTAACAAGTGATGGAATAAACCGACACCGCCATGCCCTGGATGAGCCCAAGCCATTGAAGGGACAAGCATACATAACAATACAAGCAAAAGTTTCATGTGAACATCCTTGCAGTTGCGATAACAAAGTTAAGCCATTTAAATGCCTTAACCAATATACAACAAGGTACGATATCCGCTAAAAATGAACTTGACTGTGATCAAACTCTCGCCAAATATTCTCTGCGCCCCTGCAAATACGTGAGGTAAATCACCTTAGTTAAACGTCAAAAGGACAAGATGCCTCACATAAAAAGCCGTATCACCGCTGTGCTCACTACTTTTCATCAATCCAACACTGCTGAATCGCTTCCAGTATTTTTTCATTACAGTGCTTGGGATCATCGGCAAAATCATCCAAGGCTAACACCCACTCATACAATTGGGTGAAATGCAGCTGAGTAGGATTCACCTCTGGGTGTGCTTCGAGTAATTCCAACGCAATATCTAACGAATCTATCCAGGTTAATGTCATCGTTTTCCCCTATTCGGTTCGCTTTAATGGGTAAGTTCTTGCTAAACGGCGTTACCCATAAGGAGGTGAATCAAGTGTTGATATTCCGTAGTCAATACTCGACAGCAAGGGCACTAACCCTGTGCTTGCGTCACCTTTTTCACTTTAATCGCATTTTTTTCAACAAAATCAATAATAGCACCCGCCACATCTTTCGTGGTGGCGCCTTCAATTCCTTCAAGACCAGGTGAAGAGTTAACTTCCATGATCACAGGACCGTGGTTTGAGCGTAGCAAGTCAACACCAGCCACATTAAGCCCCATGGTCTTAGCTGCACGAATGGCGACTGAGCGTTCCTCTGGGGTTAATTTGACTAAACTTGCCGTGCCACCACGGTGCAAGTTAGAGCGGAACTCACCGGGCATAGCTTGACGCTTCATGGCGGCAATCACTTTATCGCCGAGCACGAAACAGCGAATGTCTGCGCCATTGGCTTCTTTAATATATTCCTGCACCATGATGTTGGCTTTAAGGCCCATAAAGGCTTCAATCACGCTCTCAGCCGCTTTACGAGTCTCGGCTAATACCACGCCGATACCTTGGGTGCCTTCGAGTAATTTAATCACCAGAGGCGCGCCACCCACCATATCAATCAAGTCGGGGATATCACTCGGTTTATTGGCAAATCCAGTAATGGGTAAGCCAATGCCGCGGCGTGACATCAGCTGCATAGAACGCAATTTGTCACGTGAGCGCGAGATCCCAACAGAATCATTTAAAGCATATACGCCCATCATCTCAAACTGACGCAATACCGCCGAGCCATAAAAGGTAATCGACGCCCCAATGCGGGGGATCACAGCATCAAATGCGGGTAACTCTCGCCCACCAATGTGGATACTCGATTGCCGCATGTTGATATTCATATAACATTCAAGGGGATTGATTACTTGTACTTCATGACCACGTAATTGAGCCGCTTCAACGAGTCGCTTCGTTGAATATAACTCAGGCCCTTGCGATAAGATCGCTATTCTCATTCTGGTCTCCGGCAACCATTAATTTTGAGCGCATAATACGCCTGCGCAGGGATAAATCAAACAACTAGAGGCATAGACAAGATTAGTTGCACAAATGCTCAACGCCAAAAGCAAAAAACCAGTCACGTGGACTGGTTTTAACAATTATCGCGGCAGCATTAATTGCCTTCGCTGACCATGTTAACCGTGTATTTAGGGATCTCAATCACCATGTCAGTGTCGACCACTTTCGCCTGACAAGATAGACGGCTTTCGGGCTCAAGTCCCCAAGCTTTGTCTAACATATCATCTTCTAGCTCATCACTTGGCTCAAGATCATTAAAGCCTTCACGCACGATACAGTGACACGTCGTGCAAGCACAGGACTTTTCACATGCATGCTCGATATTGATGCCATTACGCAGGGCAACATCAAGAATGGTCTCACCAACATTCGCCTCAAGCACTGCACCATCTGGGCACAACTCGGCATGGGGAAGAAAGACTAATTGGGGCATTACATCACCTATATGTTGTCGATCGACTGGCCTTTGAATGCCACTCGAATAGAATTGTCCATACGTCTGGCAGCAAAATCTTGGGTTTGCTCATCCAGTTTTTCAATCGCGAGCTTAATCGCATCGGCATCATCGCCCGCGGCAACTTGCGCCACATTGGCCATAGTGGCATCGATTTGTCTACGCTCATCGGCATTCAGCAAGTCGCCATCTTTCGCTAACGCGGCATGTAAAGACTCGAGTACCCTCGCCGCCTCCACTTGCTGCTCGGCCAGCATACGACGACCGATATCGTCTTTGGCATACTTCATCGAATCTTTCAGCATAGTGGCAATTTCAGTATCCGATAAACCAAAAGACGGCTTAACTTGAATACTTGACTGCACGCCGGTGGATTTCTCCATCGCGGTCACACTGAGTAAACCATCTGCATCCACTTGGAAAGTCACACGAATGTGCGCAGCGCCTGCAGCTAACGGCGGAATACCTTTTAGAGTAAAACGCGCCAGTGAGCGGCAATCGGCAACGAGCTCACGCTCGCCCTGCACCACATGAAATGCCATGGCCGTTTGACCATCTTTAAAGGTGGTAAATTCCTGTGCTCGCGCAACCGGAATCGTCGTATTACGCGACACCACTTTTTCCACTAAACCGCCCATGGTCTCTATGCCTAATGACAAAGGGATCACATCGAGGAGCAGCAAATCAGATTCGGGTTTATTACCCACTAAAATGTCGGCTTGAATGGCCGCACCAATCGCGACAACACGGTCGGGATCGATAGACGTCAGTGGTGGTTTACCGAAGAAAGCTTCAACCTGTTCACGCACTAATGGCACGCGCGTTGAACCGCCAACCATCACAGTTTCAAGCACTTCATCTGTCGTTACGCCCGCATCACGCAGGGTACGGCGACAGCTAGCAATGGTCTTCTTAACCAACGCCGCAATCATGGCATCAAATTCAGCTTTAGTAACGATTTGCGTGAGCTCAGTCCCATCGGCAAGGATCACTTTTGCTTCAGTTTCTGCTGCATCCGTTAAGGCTTCTTTGACTCGACGCGATTCAATCAACAGTTGACGGCTTAATTGTGAGTCGATGTCGCTAAGCTGCCACACTTGTTGCATATGTGCTTGGAGTAAATGATCGAAATCATCGCCGCCAAGCGCAGAATCACCGCCGGTGGCTAACACTTCGAATACGCCGCGATTCAAGCGCAAAATAGAAATGTCGAAGGTGCCGCCGCCTAAGTCATAGATGGCAATTACGCCCTCTTGCTTAGAGTCTAAGCCGTAGGCAATCGCAGCAGCCGTCGGTTCATTCAACAGACGTAGCACTTTAACACCCAGCAAAGCTGCGGCATCTTTCGTGCCTTGGCGCTGGGCATCATCAAAATAGGCCGGTACGGTTATTACGACACCTTGCAGCTCGCCACCTAAGGTTTTTTCAGCACGGGCAATCAGCGGACGTAAAATCTCCGCAGACACTTGCACGGGATTTACTTGGCCTTGGGGAGTCACGAATAAAGGTAAACCGTTTTCGCTTTCGGCAAACTCGTAGGGGAATGATTGCTCGCCGGCTTTGATATCAGCCAGGCTGCGGCCCATAAAACGCTTAACCGAAACGATCGTGTTTTGCGGATCCTGCGCCGAACTCAACGCCGCAAGGGCGCCAACTTCGACTGAATCTTGGGTATAACGCACGATAGAAGGTAATGAATGCTGTCCAAGTTCGTCCGGCAGGGTTGCCGTCTCCCCACTTCGAACAGCCGCCACCAAAGAATTGGTCGTACCTAAATCGATGCCAACGGCAAGTCTATGTTGGTGCGGCGCGGCACTTTGACCGGGCTCAGCTATCTGCAAAAGGGCCATATATATCCAACTTAGTAATGCCAACTCAAGCGTGCTTGAGTCAGCAAAGTAACATAAACACGCAAAATCAATCTAACAGAGCGTCTTCGACTCTGGTTAACTCGTCGTGTAATTTTGCCATAAATTTGAGTTTGCGAACTTGATCCGCCGCTAACAATGCATCTTCAGCCTGCTCACTGGTTAACAGTTGAGTCAATTGCTGAGTGAGTTGCGCGCGGTACTGCGCAAACGATTGATATAGCTCGTCAATACTCGCTTGAGGATCGGCACTATCGCGTATGTCTTCCAACGCCTCACGCCATTCCATTTGCTGCATCAAGAAGCCAGTATCTTTCACTGTGGTGGTTTCATGGCTTAATTCAATGCCGCGCAGCGACAACATATGCTCGGCGCGGCGAATGGGATCTTTTAAGGTTTGAAAACCATCATTGACTTGCGCCGTGCGCTGCACCGACAGCAATTTTTGCTGCTCAGTATCATTGGCAAATTTATCGGGATGAACCGCCCGTTGCAGTTCGCGATAGCGTTCTGCAAGTAAGGCGGTATCAATATCGAAGGCAGGGGAAAATTTAAACAGCTCGAAATAATTCATGCGTCAACTTTAGCGGTTAAACAGTGAAACTCTCACCGCAACCACACTCACCTTTTGCGTTAGGATTGTTAAATTGGAAGCCTTCGTTCAGCCCTTCTTTAACAAAATCCAGCTCGATCCCTTGAAGATAGATGAGGCTCTTGGCATCGATGATGATTTTCACATCTTCGATATCAAACACTTCATCGTCATCATTTAAAGAATCAACGAACTCAAGTACATAAGCCATACCAGAACAGCCTGATGTTCTTAAGCCGAGACGCAGGCCTACACCTTTGCCTCGGTTGACTAAGAAAGATCTGACACGATCGGCTGCCGCTGGGGTCATTGTAATCGCCATCTTAACTCCAGATGTTACTTAGCTTGTTTCGATTTGTACTCGTCGATAGCAGCTTTAATGGCATCTTCAGCCAAAATTGAACAGTGGATCTTCACCGGTGGCAATGCCAATTCTTCAGCGATATCTGTGTTCTTAATCGCCGCAGCTTGTTCGATAGTCTTGCCTTTAACCCACTCAGTTACCAGTGAGCTAGACGCAATCGCGCTACCACAACCGTAAGTTTTGAACTTAGCGTCTTGAATGATGCCATCAGCACCAATTTTCAACTGAAGTTTCATCACGTCACCGCAAGCAGGCGCGCCTACCATACCGGTCACGACCGAAGGATCGTTTTTATCAAAAGAACCAACGTTACGTGGGTTCTCATAATGATCTATCACTTTTTCACTGTAAGCCATGGTACTGCTCCAAAATTATCTATTGTAAAGGTCAGAATTAATGATGTGCCCATTGAACTTGGTTCAGGTCGATTCCATCTTTAAACATTTCCCACAAAGGAGACATTTCTCTTAATTTATCAATAGATTGAGTAATTACTTCGATAGCGTGATCAATTTCTTCTTCGGTTGTGAAACGGCCGATAGAGAAACGAATCGAGCTATGTGCCATTTCATCGTTTAAGCCAAGCGCACGTAATACGTAGCTAGGCTCTAGGCTGGCTGAGGTACATGCCGAACCCGATGAAACCGCTAAATCTTTCAGTGCCATCATTAACGACTCGCCTTCAACATAGTTGAAGCTGACGTTGAGGCTACCGCTAACGCGCTCAATCGCATCACCATTGATATAGGTTTCTTCAATGTGCTTGATGCCATTCCATAATTTGTCACGTAATGCACCGATACGAGCGTCATCAGAGGCCATTTCCGCTTTTGCGATTGCAGCAGCTTCACCTAAACCTACGATTTGATGCGTTGGTAACGTACCGCTACGCATACCACGCTCATGACCACCACCGTGCATTTGCGCTTCTAGGCGAATGCGTGGCTTACGACGAACATATAGCGCGCCGATACCTTTAGGGCCATACATTTTGTGACCAGAAATCGAGATCAAATCCACTTTAGTGGCTTGCACATCGATAGGCACTTTGCCTGCACTTTGCGCTGCATCCATGTGGAAAATAATGCCTTTTGAACGGCATAGCTCACCGATTGCATCGATATCGTGGATCACACCGATTTCGTTATTCACGTGCATGATGCTGACAAGGATAGTGTCGTCACGCATTGCCGCTTCTAAACGTTCCATCGGAATGATGCCGTTAGCCGCAGGCTCTAAATAAGTCACTTCGAAACCTTCGCGCTCTAATTGGCGACAGGTATCAAGAACGGCTTTATGTTCAGTCTTACTGGTGATGATGTGCTTGCCTTTCTTGTGATAGAAATGAGCAACACCTTTAATCGCTAAGTTGTTCGATTCCGTAGCGCCAGAGGTAAACACAATTTCGCGGTGATCGGCGTTAATTAACTCGGCAATTTGATTGCGAGCAATATCCACCGCTTCTTCAGCTTGCCAGCCGTAGCGATGTGAACGTGAGGCTGGATTACCAAAGATGCCGTCCATTGTCATGCATTGGAACATCTTTTCCGCGACTCTTGGATCAACAGGCGTGGTGGCGGCATAATCTAAATAGATAGGAAGCTTCATAACACACTCCGTACTGAGCAGTCTCTGCCGAGGCTACATACAACGTACAAAAATTATTTTTATCGTATAACAAAGTTCAGTTATAAACTGACTCTTTGTTCCTTTTGCATAGTGTCTTGCTTAAGCGAGATAAATTGCACATCTCGTTTCTGCATCAAGCCAGCAAGACTGATACCATCTAAAAAATCTGAAATTTGTTTGCTTAAATCGCCCCAAAGTGAATGGGTTAAGCAGCGAGTTCCACTCTGACAATTGCCAAGTCCTTGGCAACGAGTCGCATCGACAGACTCGTCTACAGCATGGACAACCATGCCGACTGAAATATCATTGGCTTCTAGGCCTAAGCGATAACCACCGCCCGGTCCACGTACACTGGCAACTAAACCGTGTTTTCTTAGCTTAGCGAAGAGTTGTTCCAGATAGGAAAGCGAAATCCCTTGTCTCTCAGAGATGTCCGCTAAGGGAACTGGTCCCGATGCCGAGTGGATGGCCACATCTAGCATAGCGGTTACTGCATAACGACCTTTTGATGTAAGTTTCATAACTACCATAGCTCCCGAAGAGGTATGCTTTATTTCAACATACCCGAGTAAATCAGTCAAGTATTAAAACCTACTAAAACACTCAAGTATTGAGTGCGCACATAACCAATACCCTTTCATCTTGGTGGGGTATTTAACCTTTTTCCGGCTTAAGATTCAATGCTAGAGCGCCAATTAATCGACATCTAGCACGATATAAACCCAGGATAAAAGTGATCAGTACACTATGGCGCGGTCAAACTAAGGTTTGACCGCTGTATTAGCCTTTATAACAAGATCCGCTAAAGTAGAACCGTTGAAACTAGACTTTTAAGTCACTCAGACCATTACGTTAAAGTTAAATACTCGGATCAAACTCATCGATAGCATTTTGTCGCTTATCGGCGGCGGCTTTCTCTGCATCATTAAACTCGCCCATATCCAGCTCTGGGAGTTTTTCGGTGCAGACATTACCACCCAGCCCTTGGATGGCTTGACACAACTCTTGAACTTTCGAGTCCATCAGATGCATATGATCCAGCATCTGCCCTATCGCATTGGCAACAGGATCGGGATTATCCGGTGATACTGCGTATGCATCAAAACCGTATTTTTTCGCCATCGCGCTACGGCGTTCAGTTTTCTCTTTCGATTGCGGTGACGGTGATGCCACCACGCGCCCAGGAATGCCCACTACTGTGGTATCTTTTGGCACATCTTTTACCACAACCGAGTTTGAACCCACACGCGCACCGTCGTGCATGGTAATAGGACCGAGGATTTTTGCCCCCGCGCCCACCACCACGTTATTGGCTAACGTCGGGTGACGTTTACCCGCCTGCCATGTGGTTCCGCCAAGCGTTACACCGTGATAAAGCGTGCAATCATCACCAATCTCAGCCGTTTCACCAATCACCACCCCCATACCATGGTCGATAAAAAATCGATGGCCTATGGTCGCACCTGGATGGATTTCTACACCCGTCAACCAACGGGAAAAAGTCGATAAACAACGTGCCGTTAAGCGCCAATCGCGCTTCCATAGCTTATGGCTTATCCGATGCAACCAAATGGCATGCATGCCCGGATAGTTAACCAAGATCTCAAACGCGCTGCGCGCCGCAGGATCACGGTGATATATAGATTCAATGTCTTCTTTTAGCCTAGCTATCACGCCCATTGTTTATCCCTTTACGGTCATTCTGTACGGTAATTATTGATGATTAGGATTTGGCTATTTGTCTTTAGAACCCGTCACTTTCTCAATAGAGGTCAAAATACCCCTGAGGATATTCATCTCCTGACTCTCAATCCGTGCGCGGCTAAACAAGCGGCGCAGTTTCATCATCACTTGTCCGGGATGATTCTTAATGATAAATCCGGTTGATAGCAGTGTCGTCTCAAGGTGTGCAAAGAAACGTTCCTGATCGGCGGCCAAGGGATACTCAGTCAGCTCTTCTTCGGCCACTTCTTTTTGTGCGAGGTGGGCAACACGGGTTTCATAACAAATGATTTGTACGGCTTGCGCAAGATTGAGCGAGCTGTATTCAGGATTTGCAGGAATCGCCACATGATAAGTGCACTGTTGCAACTCTTCATTGCTCAACCCGTGGTTCTCACGGCCAAACACGATTGCCACGGGGCCTTTAAGTGCCTCTGTCGCTAATCTCACTCCTGCTTCTCTTGGCTCTAACATCGGCCAATCTAAGGTGCGACTGCGCGCGCTGGTTGCAATCACGAGACTGCAATCGGCAATCGCTTCAGCGAGTGAATCCACTTTCACAAGATGTTTCAGAATATCCGATGCACCCGCGGCTAATGCAATGGAATGCCCATCGGGTTCAACACGCGGTTCTGCAAGGTACAGATTTGACAGACCCATAGTCTTCATCGCTCTGGCAGTGGAACCAATATTGCCGGGGTGCGAAGTCCCCACTAAAACCACTCGAATATTACTTAGCATGAAACAACTTAATTTAATTCATAAAACGTTGGGGACGAATATTATCACAGCCATTGCCGAATGCTTATATGAAAATCGGTATTTGATATAACTATCAAATCGGGTATAATGCCGCCCGCTATTTTAACGTTCTTTAACATCCAGGGGATTGCAATGCATCCGATGCTGACGATTGCTGTACGCGCTGCCCGCGCGGCCGGCCAAAATATTATGCGCGCCTATACCGAACTTGACCGTATTGAAGTCAGTTCAAAAGGTATCAACGATTTTGTTACCAGTGTAGACAAGGAAGCAGAAGCGACAATTACTTACCAAATTCGTAAATCTTACCCTGATCACACTATCGTGGGTGAAGAGAAAGGCGAAAACCGCGGTGAGAATAACGACTACGTTTGGATAGTTGACCCTCTGGATGGCACTAACAACTTTGTTAGAGGCATTCCCCACTTCGCGATTTCTATCGCTCTGCAACATAAAGGTAAAACTGAAGTTGCGGTTGTTTACGATCCTGTCCGTGAAGAACTCTTTACCGCCGTCCGTGGTAAAGGCGCAAAACTCAATGATTTCCGTCTGCGTGTTACCAACGTGAATGAATTAGCGCCTACCATGATTGGTACTGGCTTCCCATTCAAGGCGCGTCAACACACTGAAACTTACATGGCTATTTTCGGCGAAGTCTTCGGCCAATGTGCTGACTTACGTCGTGCAGGTTCTGCCGCATTAGATTTAGCCTATGTTGCCGCGGGTCGTTTAGACGGTTTCTTCGAAATCGGCTTAAAGCCATGGGATATCGCTGCAGGCGATCTTATCTGCCGCGAAGCGGGCGGTACGGTTACCGATTTCACTGGCAACCATAACTATTTGATTTCTGGTAACATCGTTGCAGGTTCACCTAAAGTGACCACAGAACTAGTTAAAATCATGCGTCCATTATTGAACGAAGCATTAAAGCGTTAATTGTAGGCGTTAATCTCGAAGTGTTATTCTCGAAGCGTTAGTCTCGATTAACACTTAGCTTTCCAAAACGCATAGATACAAAACGCATAGATACAAAACGTTAGACATAAAAAAGGCCAGTGGCTGTCTCTTCTAAGAGCGCTCACTGGCCTTTTTGTTTATGTGGCTTTCATTCTAAAGCCTTCAGTACTCGAGTCATCAAGTCCTCACATCCTCAGTCGCCACAATCTAATAATAAAGAAATAGTATAGTCATTGAGACATAGTGATTGAGAATAAAAGGAGTTTCCTGCAAGCGTCAGCACTGATTTCAGCACCAATCGGCTAACAGGACGAACAACCACTAATTGAGTTATCTCCCCGCTAAGGCTTGCGCTGGCGCAATCTGACTGGCTTTCCAAGCAGGATAGAGTGTGGCGACTAAGCTCATCACAAACGCCATCACAATCACCAACACCGCATCTGAGCCATGTAACTCAGACGGTAAAAAATCGACAAAGTACACATCGGCTGACAGCAGTTGAATACCGAGTAACTGCTCCATCGTACTGGCAATCGCACTTAAATTCAGTGCCACACTCACGCCGATAATCCCGCCAAGACCACAGCCAAGCAGACCATTCAAGGCGCCCTGCACCATGAAAATCCCCATCACAGCAAGGCGGCTCAGGCCCATAGTCATCAAAATCGCAATCTCAGAGGCTTTATCCCGCACTGCCATCACTAAGGTGGAAACGATATTAAAGCAAGCGACACCAATCACCAGCACAAGCACTAAGTACATGACTGTGCGAACCAACTGAATGTCTTGATATAAATGCCCTTGGGTACGGGTCCAGTCACTGATATACACCGACTGCTTTTGCGCATAACCAAGCTCGCGCACTTTGACGGGCGCATCAAACACTTTATCGACGCTAATACGCACGCCAGTCACGCCGCTCTTCATGTTCAAAATCTGCGCCGCGTACTGCATAGGAATATAAGCCGTAGTCAGCTCAAGCTCGCCGCCAAGATTATAGGCGCCAGACACCACAAAACGATGGCTCTTCGCCGCGCGTAAACTGCCCGCCGCTTCTGGATCCAGATCCTGCACATATAAGGCCAGCGTATCGCCAACCTCAAGCCCCAACTTGGTCAACAAACTCTGCCCAAGGACGATGTTATTCTCATCTTGGCCTAGACTCTGCCAGCTGGCATCGCTCATAAATTGCGCCAGTGTCGAGACCTTGATTTCTTCTTTTGGATCGATCCCCACCACGGCTAAACCTTGAAAACCGCCGGGCTTTTGCACTAAACCTTGCATGCGGATAAAAGGCGCCGCGCCGCGAATACCTTCAATTAACAGCGCTCCCTCGGCAACACTCTGCCAGTTCGCGATAGGCTCACTCACGCCAACTATGTCCGCCTGCGGCACGACGCCAAGCAATCTATGTTCTAACTCGCGCTCAAAACCGTTCATCGCCGACAGAACGATGATCAATACCGCCACGCCTAAGGCGATGCCCGCAGTCGATGCGAAGGAAATAAAGCTAATAAAGCTGTTGGATTGGCGGGCGCGATAAAAACGCCAACCAATGGATAAGGCTAACGGTCCTTTCATACTTGGGTTTCCGCCGCTAATTGCAGGAAGCCGTTCTTCATCATCAGTTGACGATCCATACGGGCGGCCAATTTATGATCATGGGTCACCACCACAAACGCCGTACCCAGTTGTTCGGCGAGTTCGCGGATCAACTCATAAACCGCATCGCCACTGTTGGCATCTAAGTTACCCGTAGGTTCATCGGCCAGCACTAATTTAGGTTTATTAATCAAGGCCCTTGCGATAGCCACACGTTGACGTTCGCCGCCAGATAGCTCGGCAGGAATGTGCGTCATGCGATGCCCTAACCCGACCCGCTCCAACAAGGCTTTAGCATCGGCGAGCGCCAGCTTACGATCTTTACCTTGAATAAACGCTGGCATAGCGACGTTTTCTAGCGCGGTAAATTCTGGCAATAAATGATGGAATTGATAGATAAAACCTAAGTCTTGGTTACGGATCTGCGCTTGGCGTGCACTGGACACTTGATATAAATCTTCGCCTAACAGCAAGACTTTACCTGCGGTTGGTTCATCCAACGTGCCCATGATGTGCAGCAAGGTACTTTTACCTGAGCCTGAACTGCCGACAATCGCCAACTGCTCGCCCTTAAACACTTGCAGATCAACATTAGACAACACTTGCGTGGTCACGGCGCCATCATGGTAACTCTTACTGACACTCTGCACTTGCAGTAACACGTCTTGCATTGAAGTTCTCTCTTAAACAGGCTTTGGCATCGATTTATGTCATCAAATCAATGCATTTAATTATTCGTATATTGAAATCGTTATTCCATCGTCGCTCAGTCGCAACGACAGGTTTATTCGCATACCGTTACTCATATCTGAGCGCAGTCGCGGGTTGCACATTGGCGGCGCGCAGTGCGGGATATAAGGTCGCCAGCAGGGTCACCAGTAGCGTACCAATCACGATCACAGACAACTGCATCAACTCCAATTTCACCGGCAAGCTCTGCCCCACACCTAAAATAGAAATCCCTAAGGTGGTCATAATGCCATTCAGATTCAAGGTGATGAGTATCCCAACCGCCAGCCCCAGCACTAAACCGAGCACTGCATTAAGCGACCCTTGCACCACAAAAATGCCCATCACGGCGGGTGTGGTCACGCCTTGGGTTTTGAGTACCGCCACATCTGTGGTTTTATCGACCACCATCATGACCAGCGCCGAGACGATATTGAATGCGGCCACGGCCACAATCAGACTCAACATCAGCGACATCATGTTCTTTTCCATTTTGACCGCGCCAAACAAGTGGCCATAGGTATCACGCCAATCGCTGGTTGTCGCCTTAACACCTTGTTTAGCTAATATATCCTGAACTTTAGGCGCTAAAGCGGGTGCGCTAAAGGGATCGGCTAAATAGAGTCTGAGCTGATCAATAGCCTCACTGGGTTGACGCATCAGCCGTTTCGCATCTTGATAATGGATATACGCCACGCCCGCATCGACCTGAGAGCCCATTTCAAAAATGCCTGAGACCAAAAACTTACGTTGGCTCGGCACTGGGCCTAAGGGCGAATACACCACACCATCGCCACTCAATAATCGCACCGTATCACCGGGGGCGACTTTAAGTTGCCTTGCCAGCTCAGAGCCCAAAATCACCTTGTAGTCGCCGCTCGTCAGCTGCTCAAATGCACCTGAGTAAGTGTGCTGGGCAACCGAAGATAACTTTTCCGCTAACTCGGGGAACACGCCATAAACCTGCACAGCACGAATACTCGCCGCCGATTGCACCATGGCCTGCGTCGACACGCTCGGCGTCACGCCTAATACGCCAGGTAAGGCTTTAAGCGCACTCGCTTGCTTAGTCCAATCGACTAAAGGCGCTTCACTATAAAGGGTTAATTGCGGTACTGCGCCTAAGATACGTTGCTTGAGTTGGCCTTCGAGACCATTCATCACAGAGCTCACGACAATGAGCGCGGCAACGCCTAAAAAAATGCCCGAAACGGCAAATAGAGTAATGAACGACGCGAACGCGTTCGCTTTTCTGGCCCGCCAATAACGGTAACCAATATAGAAAGGAAATCCTGGATTCATTGAAAGAGGGTTGCGTCCTGTGTGCTGAACTTGCTAAATCATGAAGATGGGCACGATAATAGGGGTATTGGTCCTATAAATAAAGAGGCAAGCCTTGTTCACTGACACCAATCCGTATTTTAGTGTGCCTCACCCTTTTACCGCCTACTTAAGTCTGTGGCCGAGTTCCGAGCCATTACCCTCTGAAATGGCATTAAGATCAATGCAATCATTGGGTATTCAGCTACTCAGCGAAGTGAAAACGCTCGAAGCCAATTGCTTGCTGCAACTGCGCCATTTAGACAACGACGCTAAGGTGGTGGTGGACTTTTTAAAGCTGCAATCCCGCAAAGTGGATTTAGTGCTGCAGCATGTATTAGAGAAAGAAACCCAAGAAGGCGAAAAATGCATTGGCAATCAGTTTGGTGGCAGCGGCCTAAGACTACTCACACCCACAGCCTTGGACATCGGATCACACTATAAAATCACCCTGTTTATTCACGACGAGCTAGTCGCTATTCTCTGTTTTGGCAAAGTAACCGCCTCTACCGCGCAAAAAACGCTATCTACCGAGAGCAGCGCCAATAGCGATACTAATAGCGGTGACACACAAAGCCACGAATTCAATACTCAGGCGGAACTTCAGTCGCCTGCCCCGCAGTGGCAAACCGACTTTGAATTCAGTCAAATTCTCGAAGCTGACGTGGAGCAATTAGTCAAAGCCAGCCTCAATGTGCAGCAGAAACAACTCAAGTTACGTAAACTCGCCAGAGACGAGCGTCAATAGCCGCTGACTTTTCACTGGCACCTGCGCCATCAAGTCTCTACAATGTCTGCAACTCTTTGTGAATGAATCAGTTTATCGCACGCCAATGACTCACATATCAGCCCTAACGCCGCCAGCCGTCAAAAATGGCAATCAAATTCAGACTCTGTCCACTGTGGGCGGCGTTTGCCAAGCCGTTACACTCGCCAGTTTAGCGCGTCAACACAAGGGGACGACCTTAGTTGTCACCAGTGATACGCCGAGCGCCTTAAGCTTAGAGCTAGAGCTGAGTTATTTGCTCAGTAAAACAGGCATTAAGGTCAGATTATTCCCTGACCGCGAAACCTTGCCCTACGACAGTTTTTCGCCCCATCAGGATTTGATCTCCCAGCGACTCGAAACCCTGTCGCAGTTGTCTCAAATTGAGCAAAACATCGTTATCGTGCCGGTCACGACCTTAATGATGCGCCTGCCACCTAAGGCCTATTTGAGCGCCAACGTGTTTGTGCTGAAAAAAGGCGATAGCTACAAGTTACACGATGTACGCCAGCATTTAACCGACACTGGCTACCATTCAGTTGAGCAAGTGTATGAACACGGCGAGTTTGCCATTCGCGGCTCGATTCTGGATATCTTCCCCACTGGGATGAATATGCCGCTGCGCATCGAGCTATTCGATGAAGAAGTGGAGACCATCCGCCATTTTGATCCCGAAACCCAACGTTCATTGCAACCTGTTGACTCGATTCGCTTATTGCCCGCGAAGGAATTTCCGACCGACAGCTCTGCCATCGAAGGCTTTAGACAAAGATACCGTCGCCGTTTTGAGGTCATAGTTAAAGAGCCGGAATCAGTTTATCAGCTGGTGAGCCGCAGCTTGATGCCGGCGGGGATTGAAAACTACCTGCCGCTGTTTTTTGATGACACAGCGACCCTATTCGATTACTTGCCCAAGGACACTCAGTTAGTCACTTTAGGGGATATCGAAAAGTCGGCGCGCGCGCATTTGCAAGAAGTCGAACATCGCTATCAAGACAGACGAGTCGATCCACTGCGGCCGCTACTGGCGCCTAAAGAGCTGTATTTACTCATTGAAGAGTTATTTGCCGCCTTTAAACCGCTGCCACGTTATCAAATGCACGTGCCGACAGATGGCACTGAAACGACAAAAGCTGTGGTGATTGCTGCCAGCCCCCTGCCCGATATCAGCGCCAACCATAAATTAAAGCAACCACTGTTAGCGCTGCAAGATTACGCCAGCAGCGCCAAACGCATGTTGTTTAGCGCTGAGTCCGAGGGTCGCCGCGAAGCGCTGCTTGAATTGCTCGCTAAAATTCAGCTTAAACCTGTGCTATTTAACCATTTTGATGAATTTATTCAAAGTGATGCCAAGTTAGGCCTTATCGTGTCGCCGCTGTCACGCGGTTGTTTGCTGCAGATCAGCGCCAAAGATGGCATCAGTATCATTTGTGAAACTGAGCTCTTCGGCCATCGAATTTCCCAGCAACGTCGCCGTGAAAAACAGCGTCAGATCAGTAACGATGCCCTGATTAAAAACTTGGCCGAACTCAAAGTCGGTCAGCCCATTGTGCATTTAGAACACGGTGTTGCCCTCTATAAAGGCTTAGTCACCCTAGATACGGGTGGACTGGTCGCCGAATACCTGCAATTGGAATACGCCGGCGGCGATAAACTGTATGTGCCAGTGTCTTCATTGCACCTTATCAGCCGCTACAGTGTTGGCGCCGACGAAGACGCCCACTTAAATAAACTCGGCAATGAGACGTGGGCTAAAGCCAAGAAAAAAGCCATTGAAAAAATCCGCGATGTTGCGGCCGAGCTGCTTGATGTCTATGCCCGTCGCCAATCTCGTCCCGGCGAAAGCTGCGAGATTGACGAAGATGAATACGCCCAATTCGCTCGCGGTTTCCCCTTCGAGGAAACCGTCGATCAAGAAAGCGCCATCATCGCCGTGTTAGCCGATATGCAATCGCCAACAGCAATGGACAGATTAGTCTGTGGCGATGTGGGCTTTGGTAAAACCGAAGTCGCCATGCGCGCCGCCTTTGTGGCCGTCAACGCCGGTAAACAAGTGGTCGTGCTGGTCCCGACCACATTGCTTGCCCAGCAACACTATGAAAACTTTAAAGACAGATTTGCCGACTGGCCTGTGGTCACCGAAGTGATGTCACGCTTTCGCACCGCCAAAGAGCAGACTCAAGTGCTGCAGCAATTGGAAGAAGGCAAAGTCGATATCGTTATCGGTACTCACAAGTTATTGCAATCTGAGGCCAAGTTTGAAAACTTAGGCCTGCTGATCATCGACGAAGAACACAGATTCGGTGTGCGTCAGAAAGAGAAAATCAAGGCACTGCGTGCGAACGTGGATATCCTAACTCTGACGGCAACGCCTATTCCACGGACCTTAAATATGGCCATGTCGGGCATGCGCGATTTATCGATTATCGCCACCCCGCCCGCCAAACGTTTAGCGGTAAAAACCTTTGTGCGGGAATCCGATCCTGCAACCGTGCGCGAGGCCATTTTGCGGGAAATTCTCCGTGGCGGCCAAGTGTATTACCTGCACAATAATGTTGAAAGTATTGAGAAATGTGCCCAAGGTATTATCGATTTACTGCCAGAAGCGCGGGTAGTCGTCGCCCACGGTCAAATGCGTGAGCGCGACCTTGAGCGGGTGATGTCTGACTTTTATCACCAAAGATTCAACGTGTTAGTCTGTACCACTATTATCGAAACTGGTATCGACGTTCCGAGTGCCAACACCATTATTATCGAGCGCGCCGATACCTTTGGTCTGGCGCAGTTACACCAATTACGCGGCCGCGTCGGACGCTCGCACCATCAGGCTTATGCCTATTTGATGACGCCGCATCCTAAACGTATGACTCCCGATGCGCGTAAGCGTTTAGAAGCCATTGATGCCCTTGAAGATCTCGGTGCAGGCTTTATGCTCGCGACCCAAGATTTGGAGATCCGCGGTGCAGGTGAACTCTTAGGTGATGAGCAGAGCGGCCATATTTCGAAAATTGGTTTTAGCTTATACATGGAAATGCTCGAAGCGGCAGTCAAAGCCTTAAAACAAGGCAAAGAGCCATCGCTGGCGCAAATGCTGAATCAACAATGTGAAATTGAACTGCGTATCCCTGCCCTACTGCCTGAGGCCTATGTGAGCGACGTGAATATTCGTCTATCGCTCTATAAACGCATCGCAGGTTGCGAAACCGAAGCGGCGCTGGATGAGTTAAAAGTCGAATTAATCGACCGTTTTGGCCTATTGCCCGAACCGACGCGCAACTTAATGGAAATGACCCTCTATAAACATGAGGCGACTCGCTTAGGGGCGACTAAAATAGAAGTGCACAGTAAAGGTGGCAGCATCGAATTTAGTCATGATCACGTCATCGATCCTATGTTTATTATTGGATTACTCCAAAGCCAGCCACAAATCTATCGAATGGAAGGACCGAATAAGTTAAAGTTCAGCCTTGCGGCCGAAACCAGCAAAGACAGGCTCGCTTTAGTGAAACTCTTGCTCGAACAATTATCGCAACATCGTCTTGGAGATAATAAATAGTGTTACGTAAACTCGCGGTCTCTATCGCTACCCTCATTGCACTATCGTACAGTCAGGTGGTCCAAGCTGAAGCTTGGTTCGAAGTTGAAGTCTATGTATTTGAACGCCAAAGTCAGTCAACTGAGCAATGGCCAGATACGCCGATCAAGACGAAAACCGATAAAGCGATAGACTTGATCTCTCCAGCGGTTGCACAAGTCATCACCCCAATGGCGAGTGAGTCGGCGCCTTGTACGCTAGTATTTGATGCCGATGCCAATAGCCACTGCGCTGAAAGCTTAAACGGTGAGCCAACGTCTGAGCCTGTAGCCGCCGCGCCGACCAGTGTCGAATATCGCTATCCGCCAGTGATCCCATCAGAAATCAGCAGCGCAACGACCAGCTATGCCAGCGCCAATGGTGGCCCAGTGTTATTAGCACGCAGCCAAAGCCAGTTCGCGAGCATTATCAATAGCATCTCCCGTGAACGCGGCACGCGCAGTTTACTGCACATGGCGTGGCAACAACCGATGCGCGGCAAAAGTGGTTCTGTGCCTATTCGTTTATTTGCGGGTAAAGATTTCTCGGATACCTATCATTTTGATGGCAGAAAAATTGTTACGCCAACTCAAACAGAACCTATGATCAATGCCGATGGCACGCCTATGCTTGCACCTGTGGTCTCACCGGTTTGGGAATTAGATGGCACGTTAAATATCTACTTGAGCCACTATTTGTATATTGAAACTGCACTGAATATGCGCAAAGAAGGCAGAAAGCTATTACCAGCAATGCCAAGCGATGCCGCCGATACCAGCGCAACACTCACGGCACCTAAAGTCATGACTCCGTTTTTAATGTCAGTGCCATTGGAGCAAAACCGCCGGGTGAAGAGTGAGGAAATCCATTATTTAGATCACCCCGAAATGGGCATGGTGATCCAAATTCGTAAGATGGCACAACCTAGTGCACAGCAAAAAAGTCAGAATGCCGAATCCATACAAACGGTTGGGCAATACTGAGTCAGCAAGTAAATTGCAAAAGACTTGAGTCGTACTCTAAAATGAATGACTTAGACTGTACTGCTGTTTGAGACTGCACGTTTAGCTTAAGACTGTGCAGCTGTTTAAGACTGTACTTTTAACTTAAGACTGTACTATGGAGAAGTCGAGGTAGATATCATCGGCTTCGTCTTCTCCCACAGTGACAGTTAATCCCTCGGTACAAGGCACGCCCACTTCGCACCAAGCAATCAAGTTATTCACCGCAATATCACTGCCTTGGGCTAATACTTCGACACTACCATCACGGCAATTGGTGACATAGCCTGTCACGCCCAAGGCTCTGGCCTTAGTCAAGGTCGCATGCCGACAACCCACACCTTGTACTTTACCCGTTAAACTTATCAATACACGCTTCATCTCATGCCCCTTTTGCATTGCACACAAGCCTGTTATTGGATTAAGCATAGCCGCAATTATCCAAAGGCTAAGTGTTAACCTATGGATCTATAGAGCAAAAAACAAACGATATTTTATTTTAGGCAAAAAAAACAGCTAACAAGACTGCAGTTAGCTGTGTCGGGCGACATACGCAAAGGGATATCCAATAAATGGACAAATACAACAGCAACTCTGTAGCATTTTGTTACAAAATAGCAAGACTGACTACTTTACACAATAAATAATTATTTTCAAGAGTTTGAAAAGTAAAACTATCCCTCCCCAGCGAATATAATGCTTTTAGCTGAAAATCGGCTCCTACCTCTGCCTGCATTGTTCATTTAACAAAACACCCCTGTGAAAATCGCAGAAACATGAGGGCGCATTGACGTTCAACGCTGAGATTGTGCTTGTTCTGGCCAGCTCGCAATTGCAAAACGAGGGTTTGGGAAGTAATGGGGTTAGAAGTGAGGGTTGTAGAATTGAAGTGTCGCTATGCCACGCTAATAACGGGTACTGTGTATGGCGAAGCGTTACAGCAAGACAAGCAAAAATATGCCAGCTACACATTCAAAAGACAAAAGTAAAAAACCGGCATAGTCTGCCGGTTTCTGTTTTATTGCGCGATAAGTTGATTACGCGATAACCAGCTAGTCGCTGATCATCTGACCATTTTGATAGCGATACTCGGATGAGGGTTCGCCATTAAAGTAATACACCGACCTGCCGTGCAGTTGATTATCAAGATACTCATCACTTTGTAGCAGGCTGCCATCTTCGTTAAAACTGTAACCTTTACCCTGCAATTGACCTTTATCATCATACTGCGTCTGCCCTAATAAATGGCCGTTGGCGGAAAAGGCTTGCCAGTGACCCACTTCGTGTCCTGCTTTATAGTGACCATGCCAGAGCTTAACCATGCTGTAGCTGCTTTCATCTTGCAGCAGCCATTGGCCTTCACGCTGACCGTTAACATACTGACCTTGGGCTTGCAGCTGTTTATCAAAACCACGCAGTAAATATGCGCCATGTAACTTAGCGTTTTTATAAAACTCTCGGCGCATTATCGTGCCATCGGCTGCAATTTCTGTTTGTTCGCCACTCAACTCACCTTGTTGGTTAAACTGCTCATTGCGCGTCGTGTCACGGGTTTGCGTGACCCACTTGCCGACCTTTAAACCTAAGTGGTATTGGCCGCTGACAAAACTGCCGTCCTCTACATTATCTTCCCGATAGGCACCGTGCATTTGACCTTTGCTATAGCTCGCACGTTGGACAGCGCCATTCCAGCCAATCCCGATATACAAGCCATCGTATTGCCCCTTGAGTTGTTCATCGCGTTCAATCAATTCACCTGCAGAGTCGAAGCGCTGACGTAAACTCCAGTTTTTCGCAGTATCACGCTGATATTGATGGGTTAACTTTCCAGTGGCATCGAAGCGCTGTTCAGTGCTAATCCGGCCTTTTGCAAGATATTGAGTATCGGTTTGAGTGGCGACATTGCCAGCATTATCATAGGTAATATACTGTATTTCACGGCCATCATTATCGTACTCTTGCTGCATGGCTAACAGCCCTGGCCCTTTAAAACGCTGCTGGTTTCCTACCTGCTTGCCATGCTGATAATGTTTGATCTCTTGCAGAATGTCTGCGGCCTGATAACTCAACACTTCTCCGTGCATTTTTCCATTCAGGTAAAACTCTTTGGTGTATAACCAGCCCTCTTTAGTCCAATACAGTCGCTCACCTTGGTATTTTCCCGCCACCATATTCACGCTTTGCTCTGGCTTACCATTGTCATAGAAGCTTTCATATCGCCCTTCCATACCGTTCGCACCATAGTTTGCGCGCGATGCCAGCAGGCCGTTGGCATGATAACTTTGCGATAAGCCTAATTCAGCCCCATTCACGCGATGCTCATGGCGCTGCAGTTGGCCATTTTGATAATAGCTTTTCTGCTCGCCGTTCAGCTGGCCATTCTGGTAGTGGTACTCTCCCGAGAGCGCTCCGTCTTCCCAATAATGCAGATGCGTGCCCTGATAATGTCCTTGCGCATCGCTGCTGCCCTTGCGAGACAATTGACCGTCGGGGTAGAAAAACTCGAAATCGCCAACGATAAAACTCTCGACTAAATTGGGATTGTTGACACTGCCCTTAAAAACCGGTTTATCCGTTTCTAAATAAAATAGCTGCACTGGCCACTCGCCATCTTGTTCTGTCGGCGCTTGCTCCAGATAATAAATGGCTTCGCCCGGCACATCGCTAAGCCGCCATTCTTGGTCGAGTAAAATTCGCTCAGCCGACAAATTAAACGACATAAGTAGCGCAGATAATAGTAATAAGACTCGCATTTTCTGCTCCTTAAGGTAACGCAGGGAATGTATTAACCCACTGTTTATTTACAGGTTCGCCGCTTATCGAAAGCTGTTCTATTTGTGCTGCGCGCCCCGCCAGCACAAACCAGCGTTGCTCACGTAATACTTGCTGCAACGGACGTTGATAAAAATCACTACTGTCACCTTGCATAGCAGGCGCAAGGGGTAAATTCTGCGCATTTAAAAAACGATAGCGCCGCATAACGTCGGCCACGGTTTGAGTGGTATCCAAATCTGGCAGCTGACTGACATCAATCAACCAGCTTTGCTCGGGGTGATATGCGAGTGCTTGCCATTGAGGCGTACCGGTACAGGCCAAGGTGCTGCTGACATTGATGTCGTAAAAATTGCGGCGGATCCCATCGGTGCTACTCAGTTGGTACAGCACAAACTTATCTAGCCCAGCACCAAAACCCGTGTTGTTGCTGGCGTTAGTGTTTGTCCATTGCAGTGTGTGCCCGTTTACCTTAGGGGCATCGACCACACTGAGGGTGCACACCGCTGCCTGCTCGGACGTTAACAGCATACTAACGCCGTATTTGGCGACGATTTGCGGCTCAAGTAAGGCAGGATCGAAAGGTGTGCTAGGTTGCGGCTGATTATCATAGGACGCATACATATCATCGCTATAAAGCAGTTGCTGCTGCGCCGGCGGATAAGCCATATTTTGCGCGTAATCTAGGGTCGGAATAAAACGAATATTCTTAGTCAGTTCGCCGCTGTCAGTCGCAGTATTCACATAGAGTGTCAGTGTCGACGGCGCGGCGGCAAAGGTAAACTGTGTAATCGTTTCATATTGCGCCGATGAAGTCAGCGCCAGCATATTTTGCTCTGCTGGGGTTAACCAATCCGGTCCAGTGGCTGGCGGTGGCAGATAGTGCACCATAGCGCCTTCGGCACCGTCATAGCGCCGGTACAACCAAGTTTTGTCAGCGCCGCCTCGCGATTTCAGTAAATAACTGAATGGTTGATCTGGGATTGGCGAGAGTTCCAGCTGTAAATCTTCATACTGCAAGCTCACAGTTTTACTGGGATCAGGTGTCAGGTTAAGTTTGACCAGTTTCGCACCATGATAATGGGCAGTCGCGCGAAACTCAGCAACCTGAGCTAAGAGGTCATTTGGTGCATTCCAGCCAATAAGCAGATTTTGCTGCACAGATTGATGGAAACCATCCTGTTCTGGATAACTGTAACTGCCCACCTTGCTTAGTTGCAGTGGCAGCACAGTGCCATCCACGCTGTGTGCCGTGATATCGGTTAAGCTAAATCCGCCTTCGGGTTTAAAACCTGAAAAGTCATGATGATAGGTTAGATTTAATAGATCATCTTGCTGGTAAAAGTAACCCGCATCATAGGCAAACACAGCATCAATGCCTAAGGTCTTATTGATGTCATCCAGTACAAAGTCAGGCTGTTTTTGATACTCAAAGGCAGGGAAATCATAATCAAAACCTAAACGCTGTGTTAAATCACCCAACTGGCGCTGCTGCGGCAACATAATAACGTTGCTGCGCACTGTGCCCTTATAGCCGTAGCGCTCAAACGGCGCTTCTGCCACTAAGGCTAACTGTGCTAACCAACCCCGCTCACGTTCTAACATCAGCTGACCGTATATTTTGGCTTGCTCACCATCACTTTCAACTTTGGCTAACACATGCGTATCAGTGACTTGCAATACAGTAAGTTTGGCATTGGCGTGGCCTTGATAGGTAGGAAGCGCGACGACCGCCCCTGCTTTGGCGGGTATGGTGCTAAGGAAGGCCGATGAGCTAAAGAGTTTTTTCAGTTCCTGCTCAAGCTCTGCGCCGCGTTCAGCCAGCAGCGCCTGCCATACCGGTTTGTTCAATGCACTGAATTCTTTAACGCTGCCATCGTCTAGATTTAACGTAAATTCAAATCCCTGCGAGAAAATAGCGTGCATTTCGGGATTACGATCGGCCCGCTGGCCACTACTGACGCCGCTCCCTTGACCATCGCGCATGTTCATATAATCGACATGCACTTGAAACCGACTGTTTTTGCCTGTTTCGAGGACCTTATAACGCAGCAATTGATGTGAGCTAGTATTAACCGTTTCGGTACGCCGACCGTTGTCTACAGTGATGTTGGTGGTGCTATACAGCTGATACGAGCGCTCTTCCCCTTTCTCAGGTGTGAACTCAACATCAGCATCCCCAAAAGAACAGGCCGATAATAAACAGCATGCAACTACGCTAACCAAGTACTTCATGGTTATTCCTTGTATCTCAAATAGTAAGCGCCGCATTATGCCCTTTCACGCCCAGTAAATAAAATGCTTTGCTGTTTATGCCTGTCCAGCGCAACACATGCGGTAGCAACCATCAGCGAATTAAGGCGTTTCTGATGTACTTGAGGACATTGTTCTTTGAGTAAATCGTGTAATATATCGATATCATGCATAATGTTGAATCTATGAGGTTTTTGCTAAATGGTTTAGATCAAAAACATCATGCGTGTCTACTTATTTGAATCTCATCGAGTTTATCTGGGATTCGCTAGTTACAGGCGTTAAATGCTTAGAGGGAAACGTAGGCAGTGAAGATTTCAAATAGTTCCAAAACAGATCGTCTTGGTGTTCAAAGTGTTGGTTACAAATTTGAGCGCATTGGTTATGTATTTAGAGAACAGACGGTCGCCGACTTTGGTATTGATGCACAAATAGAACTTGTCGATGAAAATAGTGCTACTGGTAGATTGATAGCTGTTCAGATTAAATCTGGTAAATCTTGGTTCAAAGAAAGCAACGACCGAGGCTATGTTTACCGAGGAGACATGTCGCATTTAGATTATTGGCTTCATCACTCACTTCCCGTATTAATTGTCTTATGTGATGTTGATGAAGATGAATGTTATTGGCAAGTTGTCACACCAAATACTGTCACTTATACCAAGACTGCATGGAAAATAGAAATACCCAAAAATCAAAAAATTAATGCGGGAATGCATGTGGACATGAAGAGGCTAGTTCGAAAAATGCCTGTCCACAAGAATTACACCATCTCATCAATTGAAGAAAATAGCCATAACGCAGCGAAGAGGTACTCGCTGAGGGTTGTGCTGAACAAAGAGCATACTCAGGCGGAACTAATCGATGTAGTAAAGAATTGCACCCTTGAAGCGATTAATTGTGAATATCATCGGAGCGAAATTACGCGAAACCGTTGGAGTGGAACAGCAGCACACGTAGTATGGCTTCTTGTGTATCCAACGTCGGAAGATGAAAAGAACAACAATTATATTTGCCGTTCTGAATGGTTCTCTGACAGTTTAGATGCGAATTTCCTTCCCATGTCTCACGGAGGGGAAGACATTGGTTTAAACATCAAGGTAGAGTGGGACGATAACTATCTCTCTAACTCCCGATTCAATGCCGAGAATAGCATCTGTAAAGAGAAGTTCGTTTTGGAGACGACTGGGATTAAGAATTTGGTTGAACCTCTTGTTTGCGAATTGAGTTCAAAGCTAAAAGATTATGATTCAGGTCGTTTGGAGTTTGGCGGGATTATTTCTGTCTTGCATTCTTACTTCCCTAAGATCAATAGGTTATATAATGCAGGTTTGGGAATTGGCCTATCTCCATATGAATGTAAAGAAGTTAGTACTAAGTTTCAGAGTCTTATTGCTCATGCTGATAATATCTGCTTACTCGCATACCATGGTGTCGAACGTAACGAAGAGATCAACGAATGGCAGGTAGTCTTTAACGCAAAGAGCCAACTCAGTTACTATATTGAAGCAACTGAAGGATTTGAGTTCGAACTGAAAAAGGTGCAATAGCACTTAATAGATGGCTCCCTACAACAGCACGGTGGGCACACTGCAAGAACTCACCGATTACTGCGAGCACTTAGAAAGCTACGACGGCACTTTGCATCAAGTTGTCAGCACTTTCACATCAACTGACAGCTACTTAATATCGCTCCGAAAACAATTATCGCCTAACATCTCCCAAGCACTATGGGATGACTTGTCACGTCTGAAATACACCATTTTTCAATGAATTAGCTCGCTTTTGACTCCTTTTCCCCTACAGCCAATGTTAATGACCCTCGTTAAGGCTACTTTAGCCACTGCTGCTTGAAGGCAAACCTAAAGCGCATTATGTTGTTTTAAATAGAGAGACAAATAGAGAGAAGACAAATAGAGAGGACAGCCATATCTTTTTGTGTTTTTTAGCTTCTTTGACTAGGCTTTACATTATCTTGCTTTTGTCGTTTTGGAGTGTCTTATGACCTCAGCCAGAAGACAGTTAATTGATGCTAATGCGACACCTTTCTATCATGTAATAAATCGCTGTGTTCGCAGGGCTTTTCTGTGCGGTGAAGATAAACTGTCAGGCCGCAGTTATGAGCATCGTCGCGGCTGGATTGTTGATAAAATCAAGGTATTTTCTGCATTGATATTTGCGCCTATGCGGTGATGAGTAATCACTATCATTTAGTGCTTAAAATTGATGTCGACAAGGCGAAATCGCTAACGCAAAAAGATATTATTAGTCGCTGGTGTCAAATCACTAAGGGCCATGTTGTCGCCACTAAGTATATGAATGGTGATGATTTAATCGACGGTGAAGTGATGTTACTTGATGCATTACTCGCCGAGTGGTATGAGCGACTGAGCAGTATCTCTTGGTTTATGCGCTGTTTAAATGAAGAAATTGCCCGTAAGGCCAATCGTGAAGATAAGTGTAAAGGCGCTTTTTGGGAAGGCCGTTTTAAGTCACAAGCGTTGTTAGATGAGCAAGCACTGCTGGCGTGCATGATGTATGTCGATTTAAATCCTATTCGAGCAGGGATTGCCGACTCCGTGCAATCCTCTGATTTTACATCGATTCAGGAGCGCGTGAATGCACTTAATCCTCATATCAACGCGCCCCAACGGGCCAAAAATACCGCAGATAACCTACAGCAAATACCACATAAAGCCCTCGCAAAATTTGATGGTTCAACACTTCTGAATCAGCAAACGGGTATTCCGTTTCATTTTGCCGATTATCTTGAGTTAATAGATTGGACGGGACGAGCTATGCGCCTTGATAAAAAAGGCTATATCGATAATCAACGGCCAAAACTACTCAATGAATTAGGCATTTCGCCCGATGCGTGGCTCACTTCAGCTAAAGAGTTTCGACGTCAATACAGTGGCATAAGTGGTCGATGGGATAGCATGTGCGAGTTTAAAAAGCAGCACAACAGCGGCAAATGGTGTAAAGGTAAAGCCTCAAGCCAAGCGTTACATCCTTAAGTTCATTATTGCCCACGATTCAGCGCTTGGAATTATTTTTGTTGTTCCGAAATGAAGATAATTCCGCGCAAAACATAGCACGTTTTTGTCCAATAAGAGTGGTGTTTAATAATCGTTAAGATTAGATCTAGTCTTTAAAACCTAGAGGTTACGCATGCGCTCGAAAGGCGAGCTATGGTGATTAGCGAGACGACCGTCCGCCCCATGGACGAGGCGGTCGAGCATCCACGGACGGACTTGCTGCGTGTCGACGAGTCAATGCCATGGCAAGCCTGTGCAAGTGGAGACCACCCAACACTAAATCACTAAATCACTAAATCACTAAATCACTAAAAAATAAAACTAAAACTAAAGTTGCAGCCCTTCGGCACTACTATCTAACACATTTCAGTCCAAAATCAACACAGTCGATTTTACAATTTAGAGCCCTTAATGTGCGCGGCATGAAGTATAAAAAGCCAAAACCATAAGGCGGAATAGCCGATGAGATAAACCCACTCCCCCTCTTAAATATAAAAAGAGGAGTGGTACTTTTATCCAATCGATATCAATCAAGCCAATTTAAAGGCTTTTATTTTGGGCAGATGTGCGGCGAGTTGGGGGAATTTGTGGGGCTGAACGTCATCCCAATCAATCGAATAATAGGCGCTTAATTCACTGGCGAGTTGCAGATTATCGAACATCTCATCATTCACTGAGAATATGCACATGGCCTTGTGGGTATTCTTTTCACGAAATTGCGACACGCACTTATTGGCAATATCGGCATATTCTTCTGGGCGGTCAATCTTGCCCTGCATATTCTCTTCTGGGTGCAAATTGGGGTTAATCAGCACAGATTTAAGACCATTCAAAAATCCAATGCGTTCGGCCCAATAAGCGCCGAGTCCCACGCCGACCATTAACGGCGCGGGATCGTCGCTATGCTTCATTTGCTTGGCGACTTCCTTGAGCAAGTGTTGCATGTCGTGCTTAGGGTGCAAGGTGCTGTAACTGACCAAACGTACGTCAGGGTCGATAAATTGCAACTGACGCATTTTTTCGTGATTACCTGGGCTAGTCGCATCAAATCCATGAAGATAGAAAATCATATCAAGGCCTTTTAATCATTTTTGATTACAGTGAATTAACTAACCCTAGCAAAAGAGTGATCTCACACCTTGCGCTACATCAAACTTTCGCCTGTTGGGCCAAACAAATTTGCTCCGCAAGCTGCTTCGCGTTTTCCCAACGGGCGGTATTATCGAGCGCTGCGGCCGTTTGTGCGGCATTGGGCTTGAGTAAACTTGCAGGATGCTGCGGCGCACTCGCTGGCCATGTAAAACCATCCAGCAGCGACATTACGCCCGCATTGTCATTGCACACTAAAATCATATCGCAACCGGCGGCTAAGGCAGCGCTGGCCCTTGCACGGTAATCGCCCGCAAATCCTGCGCCTTGCATGCCAAGATCGTCGGAGAAAATCACCCCGTTAAAGCCAAGCTCTTTGCGCAGCACTTGTTTTAGCCAGTATTCAGAAAAACCCGCAGAGTTGGGGTCGACTTTAGGATAAACCACGTGCGCGGGCATCACGCCTAATAACTTCTCTTTTGCGATCAAGTCTTTAAACGGCAGGATATCCTTTGCAAAAATCGCCTCGGCATCGCGATCATCAATCGGTTTCTCGTAGTGCGAATCCGCCACCACACTGCCGTGTCCGGGGAAATGTTTACCCACAGCGCCCATGCCAGCGGCGGCCATACCCGCAATAAAGCTTTCGGCCAGTGTAATCACCTCGGCAGGCTCTGGGCTAAAGCTGCGTTTACCTATGACTTGACTCACGCCATTTAAGTCCAATACGGGCGCGAAACTTAAGTCGATATCGCAGGCCAGTAATTCAATCGCCATCAAGAAACCGAGCTCACAGGCCCAGCGTTTGGCTAACGCTATATCACCTTTTGCTGCGGGTAAAATGTCGCCCATGGCGGGAATAACGGTAAAGCCATCGCGGAAGCGTTGTACTCGACCGCCCTCATGATCGACGGCAATTAATAGTTCAGGGCGAATTTGGCGTATCTGTTGTACCAGACGGATCAACTGATCACGGCTTGAAAAATTGCGGGAAAATAGAATTAAACCACCCACCTGTGGATGGCGTAGCATCTCAGATTCTGCCTCACTGACGTCCAACGACAGTAGGTCCAACATTAAATAGCTCATACTTCTCCCTAAAAATTTTCATTAATACTCAAAAAATAACCACTCAAGCCATAAGTAGTCCGCGCTCACAAAAATGCTCAAAAAAGCGAACCATCTGCCCTTGTAGCGCTTTTAAAGCCTGTATTCTTGACCATAAAATGGCCAGCAAAAAAGTCCCAATTAAGTTCAGCTTATCCGAACTATATCGAATTAAAAAAACTAATGTGAATTGTCACACTAATCTATGGGATACTGAGGTTAGAGTATCACACAAGCAGATTTCGCATGAAAGAGCGCCGCCATTGACCAGAGTTCACGTTGAAGATTAGCGTGCTTCAATCTGCAGAGCGAGCAATCCCATGCACTCAGACTAAAATAATAAACAAGACACAACAGGACTTCTATCATGATTAGCGTATTTGACATGTTCAAGATCGGCATAGGTCCATCGAGTTCACATACCGTCGGCCCAATGAAAGCGGGCAAAATTTTTATGCAAAACCTGACTGACTCAGGACTCGTGACCCAGATTGATGAATTAAGAGCCGAGCTCTTTGGCTCCCTCGGCCAAACAGGCAAAGGCCACGGCACTGGCAAAGCAGTGATTTTAGGCTTAATGGGTGAAGATCCAGAAACCGTAGATACTGACAGTATCGACGGCATTTTAGAGCACGTCTCCAAGGACGAAACCTTAACTCTGCACTGTGGCAAAGTGGTTAAATTTACCCGCGAGCAAGGCATTACCTACCACAGACGTAAAACCTTGCCAGCACACGCCAACGCCATGACCTTATACGCTTATTGTAAAGATGAGTGTATTTTCGAGCGCACTTATTATTCTGTCGGCGGCGGCTTTATCTTAGATGAAGACGAAATCAGCCAACGTAACGCATCACCTGCATCACCAATCGAAGCAGCCCCTTTTGATTTTGGTAGCGCAGCACAATTATTAGAATTGTGTGGCGAGCAAGGTCTGAGCATTTCTTCTTTGATGATGGCGAACGAACTGAGTTTAGCCACAGAAGATGAAGTCAAAGCCAAGCTGTGGAACATTTGGCAGACCATGAAAACCTGTATCGAACGCGGTTATCAAAAAGAAGGCATTTTACCTGGTGGCTTAAAACTGCGTCGCCGCGCCCCTGCCCTGTACCGTCGTTTGAAAGCAGAAGGCCGTAACAACGTCGACCCATTAACCGCAATGGATTGGGTCGATTTATTCGCCCTGTCGGTCAACGAGCAAAATGCAGCCGGCGATCGCGTCGTGACGGCACCCACAAACGGCGCTGCGGGAATTATCCCTGCAGTATTATGCTATTACGATACCTTCGTACAAGAAGTGGATATCGATGTCTGCGCCCGTTACCTATTAACCGCCGCCGCGATTGGTATTTTGTACAAGAAGAATGCCTCAATTTCTGGCGCCGAAGTGGGTTGCCAAGGTGAAGTTGGCGTAGCCTGTTCTATGGCTGCTGGCGCACTGACTGAAATCATGGGCGGCACGATTGAGCACGTTGAAAACGCAGCTGAAATCGGCATGGAACATAACTTAGGCTTAACCTGCGATCCTGTGGGCGGCCTAGTGCAAGTGCCTTGTATCGAACGTAATGCCATGGGCGCGATCAAAGCGATCAACGCCTCTCGTATGGCCCTACGCGGTGACGGTCACCATAAGGTTTCACTGGATAAAGTGATCAAAACCATGATGGATACCGGCAGAGATATGCGCAGCAAATACAAAGAAACCGCCAAAGGCGGCCTAGCAGTCAACATTGTTGAGTGCTAAGTGCTGAGTGTTAGTTCACTCCCACTAATCACTTAAACTGCATTATAAAAAATGCCGCGACTCACTGAGTTGCGGCATTTTTGTTTTAGCTCATCGGCGTGACTGCTGAATCGACGATTCAGGGCTTAAAGTACAAACTATGGAACTTAAGGTGTTCTTCAATAAAACTCGCGATGAAGTAGTAGCTGTGATCGTACCCCGCTTGCATCCGCACATCTAAGGGATAACCCTTAGCATTGGCAATGTCCACTAGCGATTGTGGCATCAATTGGGTGTCTAAAAAGCTATCGGCTTCACCTTGGTCAATCATAACTGGCACCTCGGCAATGGCGAGCTTGAGCAACTCACAAGCATCGTACTGGCGCCAGTGTTCACGATTCTCACCTAAATACTCACTGAAGGCTTTAATGCCCCAAGGCGCATTACTCGGATTCGAAATCGGACTAAAGGCCGAAATAGAGCTGTATCTGTGCGGATTACTCAGGCCAATCACCAAAGCACCATGGCCGCCCATCGAATGGCCAGAGATGGCGCGCTGGGTAGTCACCGGAAAATGCGCTTCAATCAACGCGGGCAACTCGTGGACAATGTAATCGTACATTTTGTAGTGTCGATTCCACGGTGCCTTGGTCGCATTGAGGTAGAACCCAGCTCCTAAGCCTAAATCGTAGGCTTTGTCCGCTGCATCGGGCACATCATCACCGCGAGGACTAGTATCAGGGGCAACAATCGCCATCCCAAGCTCAGCCGCCATGCGCTGGGCGCCTGCCTTCTGCATAAAGTTTTCATCGGTGCAGGTTAAGCCTGAGAGCCAATACAGCACAGGCACAGGTTTATTCACCGCTTCAGGTGGCAGATAAATCGCAAAGCGCATCTCGCAGTTTAACGACTGAGATTGATGGCGATATTGCTTATGCCAACCGCCGAAACTCTTGTTACAACTGATATTTTCTATGGTCATACAAGTCCTTTTAAGCTCAATCTTTTAGCGCTTGTCTTAGCGTTAGTCATGGCATTTGTCTTAGCGTTTGCCATCTGCTCAGTGCAACACAGCAGACAGATTGTCACCTGTCTGCCGGTTTGTCACATCAAGCTGAAGCATCAATTGACAGTGCGAAACCGCTTATTTATCAAAATGGATCACGCTACGGATGCTTTTACCTTCGTGCATCAGCTCGAACGCTTCATTGATTTGCTCCAGCCCCATAGTGTGCGTGATAAAGTCATCGAGCTTAAACTCACCCGCCATGTAACGCTCAACAATGTGTGGTAGTTCAGAACGCCCTTTCACGCCGCCAAAAGCAGAACCGCGCCACACTCGGCCAGTAACTAATTGGAATGGACGGGTTGAAATCTCTTGCCCAGCACCGGCAACACCGATGATGACCGACTCGCCCCAACCCTTATGACAACACTCTAAAGCGCTGCGCATCACGTTGACGTTGCCGATACACTCAAATGAGTAATCTACGCCGCCGTCGGTCATCTCAACGATCACCTCTTGGATGGGCTTATCGAGTAATTTAGGGTTGATGCAATCGGTCGCGCCGAGTTTTTTGGCTAACTCGAACTTAGACTCGTTGATATCAATGGCGATAATGCGGCTGGCTTTTGCCATAGTCGCGCCAATGATCGCCGATAAACCAATACCGCCGAGGCCGAAAATAGCCACGGTTGCGCCTTCTTCCACTTTGGCCGTGTTCATCACAGCGCCCATGCCAGTGGTCACGCCACAACCTAACAGACAAATTTCTTCTAATGGCGCGCTCTTATTGACTTTCGCCAATGAGATTTCAGGCAGCACAGTATATTCAGAGAAAGTCGAGCAGCCCATGTAATGGAAAATAGGTTTGCCATCGAGATAAAAACGCGTGGTGCCATCGGGCATTAAGCCTTTACCTTGGGTCGCACGAATTTTTTGGCACAGGTTAGTCTTACCCGATAGGCAGAACTTACACTCGCCGCACTCTGGGGTATAAAGTGGGATCACATGATCGCCCACTTGCACGCTGGTCACGCCCTCGCCCACTTGCTCAACGATACCGCCACCTTCGTGGCCTAGAATTGCTGGGAATACGCCTTCAGGATCGTCACCGCTCAAGGTAAACGCGTCCGTGTGACACACGCCTGTAGCCACAATGCGCACTAAGACTTCGCCCGCTTTTGGTAACATCACATCCACTTCTTCAATTTTCAGTGGTTGTCCTGGTCCCCAAGCAACAGCGGCCTTTGATTTAATAAACTGCGGTTTTTCGTTCGACATTGTTACCGTCCCTTGATAAGTAATAGGAGAAAGTTATTGTTGTAATCAATTCCACTTAAGCTAAAGCATCTTGGTTCAAACATATTGGCTCAAACATACCGACTCAGCATACGCTGATACCGATTGCACTGATGCTAATGAATAGGAAGATTGTATTTGTTTCTCAGCGAGAGACAATCTAGTATTCAAGCAATTCATTTTTACTGAGTAACAACAATGTATCTCTGGGATGGCATTTCTGAATTTGTCGCAGTGGCTGAGGCTGAAAGTTTTACCTTAGCGGCGCAGCGACTGAATATCTCTACCGCCCACGTGAGCCGCCAAGTCAGCGCCTTAGAGAATCGCCTCGGCACTAAGCTGTTTTACCGCACTACTCGTAAAGTGTCGCTAACCGAAGAAGGCACCATTTATTATCGTCATTGCCGCCAATTACAAACCGGGTTGGAAGAAGCCGAGCGCGCCATCTCAAACCTAAAGGACTCACCCCAAGGCTTAGTCAAACTCACGGCGCCCGTGGCCTATGGCGAGAAATTTATCATGCCGTTACTCAATGATTTTATGGTACAATATCCCAGTGTTGAGTTTAGTGTCGACCTCACTAATCGCACCTTGGACTTGATTGAAGGTGGTTACGATCTGGCCATTCGCCTCGGTAAACTCGCCGATTCGAGTTTAATGGCTAAACCGCTCAGCAGCCGCACTCACTATGTGGCCGCCTCACCGAGTTATGTGGAAAAATACGGCCAGCCCCATACCTTATCTGAACTTAGTCAGCACAATTGCTTGATTGGTAATCACAATTACTGGCGCTTTGTGGAGAATGGCCGCGAGCGCAATATCAAAGTGCGCGGCAATCTCAATTGTAACAGCGGCTACGCATTAAGGGATGCGGCACTAAAGGGAATTGGTATAGTACAACTGCCTGATTATTATATTGAAGAAGATATTCAAGCAGGACGTTTACTGTCCTTACTCGACGGTCACCGCGAAGCCAAAGAAGGCATTTGGGCGCTCTATCCGCAAAACCGCCATTTATCGGCCAAGATCCGCGTATTAGTCGATTACCTCGCCGAAAAACTCATCGAACAGGACTAATCTTTTTCTGAACAGCCGGTTGTTGAGCAGTATTTTGTGGAGCAGTCTGTTGCTAAAAAATCTATTGCTGAGAGGTTTATTGTGGAGCCGCCTGTTGTTGAGCGGATTACTCAGTTCGAACAAACAAAGCGATAACAGACAAGACGCCGCAAACTAGCGCCAGTTTTCCCGTAAAGTGTAATACAACATGCCTAACGCCAGCGCTTGATTGCCG
Organism: Shewanella baltica; assembly: GCF_900456975.1. Lineage (NCBI taxonomy): Bacteria > Pseudomonadati > Pseudomonadota > Gammaproteobacteria > Alteromonadales > Shewanellaceae > Shewanella > Shewanella baltica. The sequence continues at coordinate 1,817,320 of NZ_UGYM01000002.1, read as the reverse complement.
AACCATTCATTTAACGGAATACGGATATGGCGCATGCCGGCAAACAAATCAAATTCACGCAATTGTCCATCCATCGCATTGGCCATGATCTCAGCCATAATGTGTGATGTCGCCACCCCATGCCCAGAATATCCTTGGCAATAGAATACATTAGGCGATACTTTGCCGAGCTGCGGGATACGGTTAATCACAATCCCCGCCATTCCCGCCCACGCAAATTCGATATCAACACCCTTTAATTGCGGAAACGTGCGCTCAATTGCAGGCCGTAATTCCGCCGCCACATTTTTAGGATCGCGGCCGCTGTAATTAGTGCCGCCGCCGAACATCAACCGTTTATCTGCAGTCAGGCGATAGTAATCCAGCACAAAGCGACAATCGTACACGGCTAAATCCTGCGGATTAATCTGCAAAGCGATCTCATCAGGCAAAATTGCAGTAGCACAATTGCCTAAGGACGCAGGAAATAACATGCCACGCAATTGAGGGCGCGCAAGTTTATGGTAGGCATTCCCCGCGATCAGCACGCTATTGGCGCGCACTTTTCCCTTGGCGGTGACAACGGTAGCTACATCGCCTTCTTCAATATCGAGCACGGGCGAGTTTTCAAAGATCAACGCCCCAAGACCTGCTGCAGCGCGGGCTTCACCCAGGCATAAATTGACTGAGTGCAAATGCATGTTGCGCCGATTAACTAAGCCGCCGTGATACAAGGGCGAGCCTAAATAGGTGGGCATTTCATCGGCGGAGACCAAGGTCATAAACTCACACATACCGCGACGCTGCGCTTCATCATGCATAGCCCTAAGCTCGTGCATATGCTGCATCTGGTAAGCGGTTTGGATATGACCAAACTTTAAATCACACTCTATGCCGTACTTGGCCACTCGATTTTTAATAATGTCATGACCGCGCCAACGTAAATTCCACACATAATCTTCAGCTTCATTACCAATCTGACGACGCAGTTGTTTTGTCATCGCGGCATCGCCAGACAAACTGCCTGTCACCTGCCCGCCGTTGCGTCCGGTTGCGCCCCACGCAATTTTATTAGCCTCAATAAGTGCCACCTTGTAGCCCTTCTCGGATAATTCCAGCGCCGTTGCTACACCGGTAAACCCGCCACCGACAATCACCACATCGACGCGAATGTCGCCTTCAAGCGCAGGATAATTCGACTCTTGGTTTATGGTGGCATTGTAGTAGGAGGCGCAACGCTCTGCTGGCATAGTCATTCCTTGATGTTGAAAGTTAAGTGTTAAAAGTTAAATATTAAAAGTTGAGTGTTGAACGTTAAGTACTAAAAGCTGTGTGCTGGTAATGGGTGTTGAGTCTTAGTTTATAGGCGCGAGTGTTAACACGTCCCCCCAACGGTTGTTTTATATTTTTTACAAGCGTTCAGAATTTGAGAGTATATCTGAGTTGAGATCGAGGTCAATAGTGGATTGGATTAACCGCTTGCTGGACATAACAAAGGGAGTTGGGCTGGCTCCTGCTTGACGAGCCTGAAATGGAAAAGCTTGAGATGAAAGTATCTGAAATGCCGGCCCCTGTGATTATGGAGCTAGAGATTAAGGAGCCAGAGATTAAGAATATGAGCTTAGGCGCCGAATATTAAGGCGTGGCTCATTTTATCTTTTAAGCCTTATGCTTTTTGCTGGTTTAAGATAGGCTTGTGCGGCGTCATCCTCTTTTAATCTCAGCAACCTAGAGTCCATTATGCCACGATTGCCAATTGTCCAGCCACTTAGCCAACTGCCGTTTTCCCAAGCGTGCGAAAACAACAAAGCGCCGATTTTAGCCGTATTAACGCAAGCATTCTCACTCAACCAACATGTGCTCGAAATCGGCAGTGGCACTGGCCAACATGCCGTATTTTTTGCAGCAAATCTTCCCCATTTAATCTGGCAAACCAGCGATCAAGCAGAATATATTGGTGGCATTAGCGCAAGATGCGAGCAAGAAGGCGGGCTATTCAATGCTGGGGCAAATCTAGCTTTACCGCTTATCCTTGATGTTACCGCGCCATGGCCGGTGGAGGGATTAACACCTGATATTGATGGCGTATTTACTGCGAACACTTTGCATATTATGAGCAAAAACATGGTAGAAGCGCTTTTTACTGGTCTTGGTCTGTATCTCCCCCAACTCAAAACACTGTGCATTTACGGCCCCTTCAACTACCAAGGCGAATTCAGCAGTGACAGCAATCGCCAATTCGATGCCTTTTTAAAACAGCGCGATCCCGCCAGCGGCATTCGCGATATCGAATGGATTTGCAGTTTAGCCAGCGAGCAAGGCTTAACACTCGAGCAAGATGTGGCTATGCCCGCCAATAATCGACTGCTGCATTTTGTTAAAGGCTAGCATTTTGTTAGGGACTCGTTTCTTGTTAAAAGCTAGCTTTAGTATCGTGGTTTAGTCAGTTTTGGCCTCAGCGGTTCTGTGCCCATAACTCAGCACTCGGGTGGCTTTCCACTGTTCGCCCTGTTTGCGCCACACAATGACAAAGTCGGCTAGACCATCACAGCTGCCGGTTTCAAAGCTGCAAAAACGGTGAACGCCTAGCTCTATTGCGCCAAACTCTTTCACCGGAAACACTTTCATCGTGCCCGCAACTAACTCGCGGCGGTAATGGCCACAGGCGTATTTTTCGGTGTTGGCGATCATGTCCTTGCGGTTCCACGTCACGCCACCTGTGTCGTGGTAAAACTCCACATCTTCAGTGAAAAACGCCGCGTGTTTCTTAAGTTCAGCGGAGGCTGCGCACTTATTGAAGCTATCAAACACGGCAAAATCCACCGCTGCAATTTGGGCAGATAAGGTATCTTCTAACGCTGTCGCGGGTTGCGCAATGCCTGCATGTGAAGCCTCAGCGGTTTTATCCGATGCGGCTTTAGCTAGTGTAGGAGCATCTGTGGCAACAGCCGGTTCGGTTGTGGCGAGTGACAAGGTTAAAACGGCGACTGTGGCTAGGCTATAAAATGCTGGATTCATATTCTCTCCGTGAATGTTGGCTGTAAATTTTTATGGCGACGATTCACATCACAAACCTGCATAACGCCACAAATCTGAAGCAGAAGTGTCAGCAAAGCGTATGCCAATTAAATTATCCTTTTAAATCAGAATAATATAATTAAAAATTGAATTTACCTGCTGCATCTGCCGACAATTTATGGCTAGTTTCACTATCTTTGCGCGATTTAACCCACCTCAGCGTTTCGCTTTTTCGCATTAGCTTTCTCATATTTGCTTCTCAGCAATATCAGTTTCGTGGTGAACGCTGCGATCCACAACTGCATACCCGCTATCATACTGTTACTAAAGAGTAAAATTTACATAGTCTTTACACAAAAGCGGGATCTGCACTCTTGATGCACTATTTAAGAATAATTATCATTCGCCGAAATTATCCAAGGAAGAATGATATGTCCCGCTTAATCCGCCGTACTCGCAAAACAAGTCATACATCCGTTGCAGCTCTGTCACCTAAACTGAGCCTGCTATCGCGCGCCATTGGCTTAAGCCTGTTGTTACCCGCTGCATGGGCAACTGCAGCAGCTCCCCAAGATGCCACGCCAGAAATGGAACGTATGGTGATCACAGCTACGCAAACTCAGCATTCGGAACTGTCGGCGCCCGCTTCTGTGTCAGTAATTAACCGCAGCGAGCTCGAAGCGCTAGTGATCGACGATCTGGCCAGTGCAGTGCGTTATTTACAGGGCGTGAATATCAGTGAAGGCACGCCCTATGGTCGCAATGAAATTAGCCTACGCGGACTGGATTCGGACTACACGCTGATCTTAATCAACGGTCGGCGAGTCAACTCCCGCGAAGCGCTAACCTCCAGTTATGGTAACGATTTTGACTTATCATCCATTCCCATGTCTGCGATTGAGCGTATCGAAGTCGTGCGCGGGCCCATGTCATCCCTGTATGGCTCCGAAGCCTTAGGTGGCGTGGTTAACGTGATTTTGCGCCAACCCACTGACGACTGGCAGACCAGTGTCGGCGTGCAATACGATACGCCCACCAGCGGCAAAGGTGGCGACAGCACTAAGTACAATTTCTACACCAGCGGCGCGCTGATCAAAGATAAATTGCTGGCAAACTTAATCGTCGACAGCAATCAACGTGATGCCTGGCGCTCAGATTTAAAACCCACAATCGATGCGTTAGAAGACAGAGATGAAATCAGCGCCCTCGCTAACCTGCAATGGTTGATTGATAGCCAACAAGATCTGCAATTTGACTTAAGTTACGCCAACGACGAACGCGAGTCGGATTGGAATAACTACGGCACTATCCTTACCAATAACCAGCAAGCCGAGCGGATAAGCTCAGGTTTAACCCACAATGGCCACTGGAATTGGGGCGATACTCGCCTGCGCTATTACTATGAAAATGTTGAGGTGACTGACGACTCGGCGCTGATCGCCGAGATTGGGCATATCACCCAAACTAACCACAATCTCGACGGCCAAACCACAGTACTACTTGGGGATCACATGTTAACCAGCGGCGCGGAATACCGTTGGACTCAGCTTGAAAACAGCCGCAATATTTTGGGTGATGGCACCTTAGACGACAGCCAGTCAGCCTTGTATCTGCAAGATGAATTTAGCTTAGGCGAACTCAATATCACCTTAGGGGGGCGCGTCGATCACCACAATGTGTACGGCACCGAATTTAGCCCACGCGTGTATTTGGTGTATAACTTAAGCTCTGAATGGGTGATCAAAGGTGGCGGTGGCAAGGCATTTAAAGCGCCAAATATGTCGCAGTCCCAAGCCGACTATATTATCCCAGCTTGTCGCGGCGCCTGTACCGTCGCGGGCAATCCAGATTTACAAGCCGAAACCTCAGTGAACTACGAATTATCGACCCAATATCAAACCACGGATTTTGGCGGCTCAATCACCTACTTCCACAATGATGTAGAAAATAAAATCATCACAGAAACCTGGGATAGGACGCCCGGCGCAGTGTTGACTTATCAAAACGTGAACGAAGCCAAGATCACCGGTTGGGAACTACAGGCTTGGTACGATGTAACCGACACGGTCAGCTTTAGCGGTAATTACAGTAAAACCGATGCCGAAGATAAGCAAAATGGCGCGCCTTTTACCCTAACGCCGGATGACAGCTACAACCTGAAACTGCAATGGCTGGCATTGGAGGGCTTATCCACCTTTATCGCCTACCACTATACTGGCGATCAGTATTTGCGCACCAATGTAAAATCGACGGGTTATGGTTCACTAGATCTCGGCGCAAATTACCAAATCAATCCTATGTTCAGAGTCAAACTCGGCGTCACTAACCTAACGGATACAGAACGCGACCAAGTGGCTACCGATCTTGATTACATTCAAAAGAGCCGAAGTATTTATGCGGGCGTGACGGCAAGTTTCTAATAGCAATCAGCCACAGACATGGGTTTATCTTGGTAAAAACGGGCTTGCGAAACTATCGCCAGCCCGTTGTTTATGAATTCAGTTTTAAGCTTTCGAACTTTTAGAACACTTCCCCAAGCGAGCTGCCTTAAGGGATTTGTTTTATGGGATAGGCTTTAAGGGAGCGTTTTTAAGGGATCTGCCTTAAAAATTCCAGCGCTTTATCTAAGTCACGGGTGCGCGCCATCGGCGGCAATGAGTTTAAAAAGGCTTGGCCATAGTAGCGATTCACGATGCGATTATCGCAAAGGATCAGCACACCGCGATCTTTCTCATCACGAATAAGACGGCCAACACCTTGTTTTAGCGCAATAATCGCCTGCGGTAAGGACACTTCAGTAAAAGGATCGAGTCCATGACGACTAACATTGTCGGCTCGGGCACGATACAGGGGCTCATCAGGCGACACAAAAGGTAATTTGTCGATAATCACGCAGCTTAATAATTTGCCGCGCACATCCACCCCTTCCCAAAAACTGCTGGTGCCGAGCAATACCGCATTGCCGAGTTGGCGAAACTTCGTCAGAAGACTCTGTTTACCCGCTTGACCTTGTACCAGCAGCGGATAATGAGTGCGAGTTCGCAGTGCCAGCGCCGCTTGTTCGAGCATTTTATGGCTGGTAAATAAAATAAAAGTCCGTCCCTGTGCCGCATCTATAGCTTGCACGCACACCTCCACCAGCTGCTTTAACGCTTGCTGTTGATTGGTCACGCTGCCGAGTTGTCTCGGCACACAAAATACCGCTTGGCGGGGATAATCGAAGGGACTGTCGAGAATGCTTTGCTGCGCATCGACGATACCCATTTCTCTGGCGAAATGGGCAAGACTGCGGTTAACTTGCAAAGTTGCCGAGGTAAATATCCAGCTGGTTTCCGGCACAAATAACTGCTGGCACTCACGGGCAATATTGATGGGTGAAATTCGCAGCACCACAAAGCGACTACCAAATTCAATGCTGTAGGCCGCCAGATTATTATCGCAGTTAAAAAACACACTGAGCTTATTATTCAGCTCCGCCAACTTGATGGCGATATCATCTAACAATTCACTGCGGCCAATATGGGCCATTAATAAATTCTGCAGCGCAGTTAATTCCGCTAATAAATCCCATGACGCCGCCGCGAGCGCTTTATTGCCCAGCACTAAACGCCAGTCGGATTCACCGCAGGAATATAACTGATTATGCCAGTCACTTAATTTAGCGAGGCAACGCTGACAAAATTGGGCGAGTTGCCCCGTATCACTGAGTTCGGTCTGATAAATAGCGAGTAGCTTTTGAATAAAATCATCGATAGTGCGACTCGAACATTGCTGGCCAAAATAGTTAACGCAAATATCGGGTAATAAATGCGCTTCATCGAAAATCACTACGTCGGGATCGGGCAGTAACTCGGCAAAGCCCGTGTCTTTGAGTACGCTATCGGCGAAAAATAAATGGTGGTTAACCACAATAATTTTGGCATCCATGGCACGGCTGCGCGCCTTGCGCGTAAAGCAGGCATCATAAAAATCGCAGCGCTTACCAATACAGCTTTCTTTGGTACTGACCACGAGCGGCAGCGCCGAGGAATTCTCAGGTACTGAGGTCAAGCCGCCAATATCGCCATCTTTACAGGTGCTCGCCCACTGATTGATTTTCAACAAATCATCCAATAAACGCGCATCGATATGTGTCGCCTCGCTCATTTGCTTATCGAGTCGCCACTGGCACAGATAATTATTGCGCCCCTTAAGCAGCGCCAGTTTGGGCTCAATCCCCAACATGGCGACCAGCGCGGGTAAGTCTTTAAAAAACAACTGCTCTTGCAGATTTTTACTGCCCGTACTGACGATAACTTGCTTGCCGCTCAATATCGCGGGGATCAAATATGCAAAGGTTTTACCCACCCCTGTGCCCGCCTCAATCACCACATTACTCTTAGACGCTATCGCCTCACTCACTTGCTGCGCCATCTGCATTTGGCTTGTTCGCGCACTAAACCCTTGAATATGTTTAGACAATACTCCATCGGGCAAAAATGCGCGTTGCACTTCGCCCGCGAGTCGGCTCACCGCAGCAGCGCCTTTTGAGGCAGCAGGCTTAGCCACTATTTCTTTAGAGGGTGCATGCTTTGATGTCGGTTGGCGGGAGCGAGTCAAAGGGATAATCAATCCTTTATCAAGGTGTTAGGGATCGTTATAAAACAATGTAGTCAGGCCACACTATAAGCTGCTGCGGGCTGCTGAGCGAGTGCATTGTGATGACTTTAATTAACCACAAGCACTGGTTAGTGCCGCAAACCGCAGCCGTAAACGATAGCGTTAAGCTTAACAGCTCGAAGCATTATGCTGATTTAAGATAAGACTACAAGTTAGCAAGGATAATTTCGCGGGTTCTTTCCCTCGCGCCATACATGAGCCTCCATTTAAAGCTATTCATTATGGGTCGTCAGTTTTGATACAAAGCTCCCAAAACAAGATACTTGAGTACGCGCAGCATTAATTGCCATTGTTTCCCCAGTGACTCGCCATAAACTCGTCGCTGAAGGCTCGACGGCGGCATATATGGATATATTCACGGCGTGTTACTGGAATGACTGTGCTTAATGATTACATACACATTGACTTCACGACTTTCTCGGTCATTGGAACAGATTACGCTGATGCTAGTTCGGCACGACTTACCAACACATTTCGGTCCACTTTCAACATCCCCTCAACAAATATGCTCAATGGCTTTATTTAGCGATAACCACCTGCCTTTCACAAAAACGCATAAATATTCTCATTTAATTCAAAATTGCTGTTGCAAAGGCTCATAAAAGCGGTTAGTTTAAATCTACTTATACGGATAGACGTCCGTAACAACGCATTCAACGCTTCACTGTATTTCGAGCAGTTGAGCCAATAAAGTTAAATACCGAGAGAGTAAAATGAGCCCACTACTGAACGCTATCCACCACCATCACCACCATATGCGGTAGCCTTCGGACGCTCACTGCCGGAGGACTATATCCTTCTGGCGGACTGATTCAAGATGATCATAAACCCCTGGAAGGAATTCCGGGGGTTTTTTGCATTTAGGCGTTAATTTTGGTTTTAATTTAAATGGAAATTTTAGATATTTAATAAATTATCAATACGTTAGCTAGAGCACTTAGCTAGATTTTTTAGCTAGAGCCCATTGAACAGCAAGCGTATTAAACCGATTAAACAACACACTTTTGAATCTTTTAATTTTGATACTTTTGAGCGAGATAACACTATGACTGAATCGAACCGTTTACGCATCGCCATCCAAAAATCTGGCCGTCTTTCTACTGACTCTCAGCAACTGCTAAAAAGCTGTGGTGTTAAATTTTCCATTAATGAACAACGCCTTATTGCTCACGCCGACAATATGCCTATCGATTTACTGCGTGTTCGTGATGATGATATCCCAGGATTGGTGATGGACGGCGTGGTTGATATGGGGATCATCGGTGAAAACGTGCTCGAAGAGGAACAAATCGAGCGTCAAACACTGAACAAGCCCGCAGATTGCCTCAAACTGCGTCAGTTAGATTTCGGATCATGTCGCCTCTCGTTAGCCGTACCGACAGAATTCAGTTACGCCGATGCCTCCTCTTTAGAAGGATTACGCATCGCCACTTCTTACCCGAACCTGCTGCGCCGTTTTATGCAACAAAAAGGCATAACTTATCGCGACTGTATGTTAAAAGGCTCGGTTGAAGTCGCCCCACGCGCTGGCCTTGCCGATGGTATTTGTGATCTCGTGTCGACGGGCGCCACCTTAGAAGCCAACGGTTTATACGAAACTGAAGTGATTTACCGCTCTATGGCATGCATCATTCAATCGACCCAAACCCAAACGCCGACGAAACAAGCACTCATCGACAAGATTCTTTCCCGCGTCAATGGTGTTATCCGCGCCCGTGAGAGCAAATACATCCTGCTGCACGCGCCAACCGAAACCTTAGATCAAATCGTCGCCCTGCTGCCTGGCGCTGAAAACCCAACCGTATTGCCATTAAATGATGATACAAACCGCGTTGCTATACACGCCGTCAGTACCGAAGATTTATTCTGGGATACCATGGAACAGCTAACCGCACTCGGTGCCAGCTCAATTCTGGTGATGCCAATCGAAAAAATGATGGGGTAATGTATGGAAATCCTAACTTGGTCAACCTTATCAACCACCGAGCAGAAAACGGCGCTGAAACGCTCACCCTTAATTGGTGACAGCGGCTTAGAGCAAAGCGTTCGTGCCATTCTCGATGCGGTGGCGACGCGGGGTGATGCCGCCATTCAAGAGTTTAATCAAAAATTTGATGGCTTCAATAGCGCTAAGATTGGTGAGCTGCGCATGGGCGAAGCCGAAATAACGGCGGCAAGCGCACGGGTATCGCCAGAGCTGAAAGCGGCGATATCCAAAGCCATGGCGAACATAGATGTGTTTCACAGCGCCCAGCAATTTCGCCCGATTGATATGGAGACCGAGGCGGGAGTACGCTGCGAGCTACGTAGCGAACCGATTGAAAAAGTGGGTTTATATATCCCCGGTGGCAGCGCACCATTAATTTCTACCGTGATGATGCTTGCCCTGCCCGCCAAGATCGCCGGCTGCGAACAAAGAGTATTGGTCAGCCCACCGCCCATCAACGATGCCATTATCTATGCCGCCAATGCCTGTGGGATCACTGAAATCTATCAAGTGGGCGGCGCGCAGGCCATTGCGGCACTGGCCTTTGGCACGGAAACTATTCCGGCGGTTGATAAGATTTTTGGTCCTGGTAATCGCTATGTGACGGAAGCTAAACGCTTAGTGTCACAGGATGGCCGCTGCACTGTGTGTATCGATATGCCGGCAGGCCCTTCTGAGGTGTTGGTGATTGCCGATAGCGACGCGAATTGCGAATTTATCGCCGCCGATTTGCTTTCACAAGCGGAGCACGGCCCTGATTCACAAGTGATTTTAGTGACGGATTCGCAAGCTATCGCGGACGGCGTGAATGACGCACTGACGAGACAACTTGCCGTCCTGCCGCGTTGTGATATCGCGGCAACGGCGCTACTGAGCAGTCGTACTTTGGTTGTGGATGATATGCTGCAAGCCGCGCAGGTTTCTAATCAATATGGGCCTGAGCACTTGATCATTCAAACGCGCTTTCCCCGTGAGGTGCTGAAAAACATTCGCGCTGCTGGCTCAGTGTTTTTAGGCGCTTATACGCCTGAATCAGTTGGCGATTATGCCAGTGGCACCAACCACGTGCTGCCGACTTACGGTTACAGCCGCGCCGTATCGAGCCTGTCATTAGCCGACTTTAGCCGCCGCTTTACCGTGCAGGAACTCAGCGCTAAAGGCTTAATCGGACTGGGGCAAGCGGTCATGACGTTAGCCAGTAACGAATTGCTCGATGCGCACAAAAATGCCGTCGCAGTACGTTTAGCTAGCCTAGAGAAATGATCCGCTTAATGAGATGTGAGTGAAGAAAATGAGCCAAGTGAGCAGCATGGAAAAGACAGCAGAACCCGCAGCATTAGCGTTAAATTTAGCCGAGCGTTTAGCGCGCCCTGAGTTACTGGATTTAACGCCCTACCAGAGTGCCCGCAGACTGGGCGGTCGTGGTGATATTTGGATCAATGCCAACGAATCACCCTTCAATAATGTCGATACCGCAGCGCTCGATTTATCAAAATTGAATCGTTACCCAGAATGCCAACCGCCGCAGCTTATCAGTGCCTACAGCGAATACAGCGGCGTAAGCGCCAGCAAGATAGTCGCCAGCCGCGGCGCCGATGAAGCGATTGAACTGTTAATTCGCGCCTTTTGTATACCTAGTGTCGACAGCATTGCCTGCTTTGGCCCGACGTACGGCATGTATGCCATCAGCGCGAACACCTTTAATGTGGGCGTTAAAGCGTTAAATCTCAGCGCTGAATATGGCTTGCCGACAAGCTATGCCGAGGACGTTGGCGGCGCAAAACTGGTGTTTATCTGCAATCCCAATAATCCGACCGGGACTGTGATCGACAAAGCCATTATCGAGCAAGCAATCAAAGCCCTGCCCGACGCGCTTGTAGTGATCGATGAGGCCTATATTGAGTTTTGCCCTGAAAACAGTGTGGCGGATTTACTGGAAAGCTATCCGAATCTAGTGGTACTGCGCACCCTGTCAAAAGCCTTTGCACTCGCCGGCGCACGTTGTGGTTTTATGCTGGCAAACGAGGCAGTGGTCGAAATCATTATGCGCGTGATTGCGCCCTATCCTGTGCCGCTGCCAGTGAGTGAAGTCGCCACCCAAGCGCTATCAAGCGCTGGCGTTGCACGGATGAAAGTGCAAGTTGCTGAATTAAATGAGCAAGGCGCCAGACTCACCGCGGCGATCAGCGCATATTGTTCAAAATCGAATAGCTCAGATTCTCGCGCCCGCGTGCTTAAGCCTAACGGCAATTATGTACTGGCTGAATTTGATGATGTCGCCAAGGTCGTGGCGTTACTGCAAGGCAGCGGTGTTGTCGCCCGCACCTACAAAGATCCAAGGCTTGCCAAGGCTATCCGCTTTAGCTTCAGTTCAAAGGCGGATACCGATGTGTTAGTGAATTTATTTGAATCGCAACGCACTGAGCAATCACCAGAAACGAATAATATGTAACTGAACATAAAAACTAATAAAACCAATAAAAAGCGAATGCCGCGCTGAAGGTAAAATCAGTTTAAGCATTAGCTAAACGAATTGAATTTGAAGGTAGAGCCATGAACCCACAATTTATCCCGAACGTTGCACAAAAAATTCTGTTTATCGACCGCGATGGCACCTTGATTGAAGAACCCGTCACCGACAAACAGGTCGATAGTCTGGCTAAATTAGTATTTGAGCCACAGGTGATCCCCGCTTTGCTCCGTCTGCAAAAGGCTGGATTTCGTTTAGTCATGGTCAGCAATCAAGACGGCCTTGGCACACCGTCTTTCCCGCAGGAAGATTTCGACGCGCCCCACAATATGATGATGCAAATCCTCAAAAGCCAAGGGGTTAACTTCGAAGATGTGGTGATTTGCCCGCACTTTAACGATGAAAATTGCAGCTGCCGTAAACCTAAGCTTGGGCTAATAAAAGACTATCTCACCCAAGGCTGTATCGATTTCACCCAATCAGCTGTGATTGGCGATCGCGAAACCGATGTGGAACTGGGCAATGCCATGGGCATTAAAAGCCTGAAATATCAACGCGACACTTTGGGCTGGAACGCCATCGCCGATGCGCTGCTCAATAAAGGCCGCACCGCGACGGTCGTGCGCACCACCAAAGAAACTGATATTCGTGTGACTGTGGACCTCGACAGTTCAGTCAAAGGCAAAATCGACACTGGCATTGGCTTTTTCGATCATATGCTCGATCAAATTGCCACCCACGGTAATTTTAGAATGGATGTGAAAGTCGATGGCGACTTAGAAATCGACGATCACCACAGCGTCGAAGACACGGCGCTGGCCATAGGTGACGCCCTGCGCCAAGCGCTCGGTGACAAACGCGGCATTGCCCGTTTCGGCTTTAGTCTGCCGATGGACGAAGCCAAGGGCGAATGTCTGCTGGATATCTCTGGCCGTCCTTTTATCAAATTCTCGGCCGATTTTGAACGTGAGCACGTAGGCGAAATGGCCACAGAAATGGTGCCACACTTCTTCCGCTCCTTTGCCGATGGCCTGCGCTGTACGCTGCATGTGTCGACCGAAGGCGATAACGATCACCACAAGGTTGAAGCCCTGTTTAAAGTGCTCGGCCGCGCGCTACGCCAAGCAGTTAAAGTTGAAGGCGATATTCTGCCATCGAGCAAAGGCGTACTTTAAGGCATCAGCATAAATCGTTTAAGAGGTTAGGATGCAACAAGACACTCTATTAACAGCTGGCCAGCAATTAACAGCTAGCCCGCAATTAACAGCAAATGAATCATCAGATGCTGAAACCGTCATCATAGACACGGGCTGCGCCAATTTAAGCTCAGTACGTTTCGCCTTCGAGCGTTTAGGCGCTAAGGTATTGGTCACAGACGATAAAGCCAAAATCAAAGCGGCAAAACGTGTGGTGCTGCCGGGTGTGGGCACAGCGGGTGCCGCCATGGCGTCCTTACATGAAAAAGGCTTGGTCGAACTCATCCAAGGCCTGACTCAACCTGTGTTGGGCGTATGTCTTGGCATGCAAATGTTGGCGGCAATTTCTAAGGAGCGCGGCGGCAAAGGTCAAGATTGTGAGTGCTTAGGCATAATCCCAACCGACATTTGTGAGCTGGATACGCAGTTACTCAAAGCTGAAAGCCTACCTTTGCCGCACATGGGCTGGAACCAACTTAAGCTCACGACAAACTCACAAGGCGCCAACAGCCCTAACGTTCACCCGCTGTTTGCGGGTATTGAAGATGGCAGTTATGTATATTTCGTCCACAGTTACCGCGCGCCGTTGAGCGAATTTACCTTAGCCGAATGTACCTATGGTGAAGGCTTTAGCGCCGCCATCGGCAAAGGCAACTTTATGGGCGTACAGTTCCACCCCGAAAAAAGTGCCGCCGTGGGCGCGCAAATTCTGCGTAACTTTTTACAGATGGACGAGTTAAAGATGAACAAAGCTCTGATGAACGAAGCTCTGATGCACAAAGCGCTGCGAAGCAACTCTGCTGATGGCCAAGCAGGTGTAAATAAGGCTGACCAATGAATAAATTACTCATCAAAAAACCATTTATTAATAAATTACTTACAAACAAATCAAGGATGTGAACCTATGATTATTCCTGCGATTGATTTAATTGATGGCAATGTTGTCCGCCTTTATCAAGGTGATTACGGCCAGCAGACCACCTTTGATTTAAGTCCTTTGGCGCAGCTGCAATCCTATGAGGCACAAGGCGCGAAGTGGTTACATATTGTTGATTTAACAGGTGCGAAAGATCCCGCTAAACGCCAAACTCTCCTTATCAGTCAACTCGTGGCGGGACTAAACGCTAATATTCAAGTTGGCGGTGGGATTCGCACGGAAGAACAAGTCACTGAATTATTAGCTATCGGCGTAAAACGCGTGGTGATTGGATCACTTGCGGTGAAAGAACCTGAGTTAGTTAAACAATGGTTTATTAAATACGGCAGCGAAGCGATTTGCCTCGCGCTCGATGTCAATATCAACCAGAGCGGCGAGAAAATTGTCGCCGTATCCGGTTGGCAAAGTGGCGGCGGTAAGAGTTTAGAATCCCTTGTAGAAACCTTTAGCGCGGTCGGCTTAAAGCATGCGCTAGTGACTGACATTAGCCGTGACGGCACGCTAACGGGCGCAAATACTGCGCTTTATCAAGAAATTGCCACAAGTTATCCCGATATCGCTTGGCAAGCCTCCGGCGGTATTGCAACTCTTGATGATGTGAGCGCCGTGCGTGACAGCGGCGCTGCGGGTATCATTATCGGTAAAGCCTTGCTTATCAATCAGTTTAACGTGGCGGAGGCAATCCAATGCTGGCCAAACGACTAGTCCCCTGTTTAGATGTAAAAGACGGTAAAGTAGTGAAAGGCGTACAGTTTCGTAACCACGAAATTGTCGGCGATATCGTCCCGTTAGCAGCGCGTTATGCCGAAGAAGGTGCCGATGAGCTGGTGTTTTATGACATTACCGCCAGCGCCCACGAACGTGTGGTCGATAAATCTTGGGTGAGCCGCGTGGCGGAGCAGATTGATATTCCCTTCTGCGTGGCCGGTGGCATTAAAACCATTAGCCAAGCCCGTGAATTATTAGCCTTTGGTGCGGATAAGATTTCGATTAACTCGCCCGCCTTAACCGATCCAAGTTTAATCTCGCGCCTGCAGGACGAGTTCGGCCGCCAGTGTATCGTGATTGGCATCGACTCCTTTTTCGATGCCACCAGCAACAGCTATAAGGTAAAGCAATTTACTGGCGATGAAGCAGCAACTAAGGATACGCAGTGGTTTACCCAAGACTGGGTTGAAGAAGTGCAAAAACGAGGTTGTGGTGAAATCGTGCTCAATGTGATGAACCAAGACGGCGTGCGCGGCGGCTACGATATCAAGCAGTTAAGCCTTGTTCGCGCTATCTGCGACGTGCCTTTAATTGCCTCGGGCGGCGCTGGAACTATGGCGCATTTCCGTGATGTGTTTATTGAAGCCAAGGTCGATGCGGCGCTGGCAGCGAGCGTATTCCACAAGGCGATTATCAACATCGGTGAATTAAAAGCCTATTTAGCGGCCGAAGGCATTGCGATTAGGCGCTAGCTATTGCAATTAGCCGCTCGCGGTTAATCGTGAATAGCGAGCTAATGCCACCTCTCGATACCGCGACAGTAAGAGCATGAGCAATCAACCTGAATATGTCGCTAAAAAGCATCAACAAATTAAGAGTGAACACTATGTCAACGCAAACAAACACTAAAGCGGATTTTAGCGAGCTGGATTGGGACAAACAGGATGGGCTTATTCCTGCCGTGATCCAAAACCATTTATCGGGCAAGGTATTAATGCTCGGTTATATGGATAAGGCCGCGCTGGAAAAAACCTTAAGCACAGGTGATGTGACCTTTTTCAGCCGCTCAAAACAGCGCTTGTGGACTAAGGGTGAAACCTCGGGCAATACCCTAAAGTTGGTGGCTATCGATAAGGACTGCGATAACGACAGCCTGTTAGTGCAAGTGATCCCCAACGGCCCAACCTGCCACAAAGGCACCGAAAGTTGCTGGTTAGATGACAATGCGCACCCATTTTTGAACAACCTCGCCAGCTTAATCACCTCGCGTAAAGGGCAAAGTGCCGATTCCAGCTATACAGCGTCTTTATTTGCACGTGGCACTAAACGTATCGCCCAAAAGGTCGGGGAAGAAGGCCTTGAAACCGCCCTTGCCGCTGCGACCCACGATAAGGAAGAGTTAGTTAACGAAGCCTCAGATCTTATCTATCACTTGCTGGTATTGCTTGAAGATCAAGACTTAAGCCTCAGTGACATCACAGCAAACTTGCTGGCAAGACATGAAAAGGCGCTGCAGAGCAAAGCATAATCTGCTCACTGGCTCTGATATCACGCTGGTCGCTTACATCTTGAAATGCCGCACACTTAAGCCAAGTCTGCGGCATTTTTTATCTTGCCATAAATCTAGCTAACTCCTCTTTCCTTCCCCTCGTTGACCATAAACTCAGTGTGAGTTAGGCATGTCTTCCTGCTTAGTCACATGACAAAAAACAAACAAAATACTGTTGTAATGGTTGACAAGTACACCTCTAATCCCTATGGTAGCCTCCGTTGCCGTTAAGTTATTAAGGCAAGGCATGAAAACACTTATCCGTTTTTACTCAACACACGCTAAGGCAAGTTTTATGTGTTTCACAGCATTTTATACTCCCTATCTGTAGCCGCAATGGGTATACCCAAGCTACCTGAAGATACGAGTTTCAGCATCTTCAGATTGTTTGTGCATAGATAGGCTCCCTCGCCTGACCTTCCATTGTGGCCATATCCTTTCGGATCCGCAGAGCGCCACTGTCTCATTTGCTTAAATCATTTTGTGCTTGAATCGTTTCACATTGAATCGCATCAAAATATTTTAAGACAGTTGCTTTCGGATCAAATCTTTAGCTCTTTTTCATCCGACACGCTTTTGAGATTATGTTATGACACAGAATAAAATTTTCGGCAGTTTGCTGCTTATCGCAGGCACCACTATCGGCGCGGGTATGCTGGCTTTGCCTATCGCATCGGCGGGACTTGGTTTTGGCACGTCCTCCGCCATCATGTTGATCCTGTGGGCGCTAATGGCCTACACGGCACTGCTTATGGTGGAAATCCATCAATTCGCCCCCAGCGATGCCAGCCTTAATCACTTAGCGCAACGCTTATTAGGTCGTAAGGGCCAGTTGATCGCCAATAGCGCCTTGATGTTTTTACTGTACGCCCTTTGCGCCGCCTACATTGCCGGTGGCGGTGAGCAAGTGAACCAAAAGCTGAGCACTTGGCTAGGGCTAAGTTTGCCACCACAGGCGGGCGCCATCCTGTTTACCTTGCTGATTGGGGTGATTGTGGGCATGGGAACTCACTGTGTGGACCTTATCAACCGCGGTTTGTTTGCCCTTAAGCTATTGGCATTACTGCTTATGTTGGCCTTGTTACTGCCGCAGGTAGAAAGCCCACATTTACTCGAACTCCCACTTAACCAAGGTTTGATTATCACGGCTATTCCGGTGATTTTTACCTCCTTTGGTTTCCACGGGTCGATTCCATCAGTGGTGCGCTACTTAGGGGTTGAGGTCAAAGCCCTGCGCAGGATCATGCTACTCGGCTCAGCTTTACCACTGGTCATTTATCTTTTGTGGCAAGTAGGTAGCCAAGGTGTACTGAGCCAAAGCCAATTGCTCGAAAATCAGAGCTTATCGAGCTTTATCAATCAACTGGCGAGCGTACTGCACAGCGAATACTTAAGCAGCGCGATCAGTTTGTTTGCCGATCTCGCCCTTGCGACTTCATTTTTAGGGGTGAGTTTAGGCTTGTTCGATTTTATGGCCTCGACCTTAAGACGTGAGGATAATTTTTCTGGTCGTGGCATAACCGCCGCCATCACCTTTTTACCGCCCTTAGGTTTTGCCCTATTCTACCCCCAAGGTTTTATCACAGCCCTAGGTTACGCGGCGATTGCGCTGGTGATCCTCGCTATCTTTTTACCTGTGGCCATGGTGTGGAAACAGCGCCAGACGCGAGATGCGACCAATATGCCGACGGGATATCGGGTCGCGGGCGGCAAGTTTGCCTTAATGCTCGCCACACTTTGCGGAATAGTGGTTATCGCCGCGCAGATGTTTAGCTAGTCGCAATTCACTCACCAAGAGTTATTTAATCAAAAGTTAGCTAGCCCAAAGTTAGCTAGCCCCAATTCACTAGCCCTATTCGCTAGCCCTATTCGCTAGCTCGAATAACAGATTAGGTACAAGAGCCTGTAAAGCTTCAACTATTGACAGCAGGCTCTTGTCTATTCGATGATCCTTTCACATTAGTCAGCTAAGCCCTTGAGTGTTAAACTGCCTCTGATGCTCGTGCACGCTGCGACAGCGGCTAAGAAGACGGCTCCTAGAGTCAGTGACTAAAGACGGTTACTAATGTCAGTTGCTAAAGACATTTGCTAAAAAAGTACCTCAGCAAAAATGCCGGTGCAAAGCACGCGTAATTGTATTTGTGCAATGCTAAGGCACGAGTTTGATCAGGGCTCAGTGAATAAGGAAAGAAGTCGAACCCAATGCCAATCCACAACAAGCCAAGCCGTAGCAGTGCCTCTGATAGCAAGGCACCTCAACACGAGGCAACGGAGACATCCGCAGACCCTCACACTGGTGCTGCAGGTTCTGGAACGGATACTCATGTTGCAAAACAAAGCCGCCGTAAATTCCCCCTAAAAAAGACCTTATTGGCGACCAGCTTAACGGGCATCTTGGCGGGCGTGGCGTTAACTGTGTGGATTGTGAATACTCAGGCTGAAAAACTGATTATGCAGGCGGCAAACTTTGCCCTCGTAAGCATGGACAGCGAACTGATTGACATTGAATTAGGGAAAAGTCAGTTAGAACATTGGCGCATTACTTCTGCCAATCTTAGGGTGCATGACAGCCATATCACGCTTAATGATGTGAATATCCAGCTAAAACTTGACTGGCCGCAGAGCTTTGCCGAGCTGAAACAGTTCAGCCAAATCGCTTACCTCACTCAAAAAATCACCCAAATCTCCACAGGTGATATTGAAGTCGAGTTAGGGCAATCGCTATTTTTACCCAATCGAAATGCCATCGATGAACAAGGCCCCGCCTTGGCCTTAGATATCAAATCATTACCCCTCATCGATATCGGCAAAACCAGCCTTATTCTCAAAGCTCACCATCTCGACACCCAAAATGATTTACCCGCCTATCGTTTGGTGATGGACAAGTTGAGCCTTAACGGCGCGGGGGAAATCAACAGCGAGTTTAGCCACGAAGGTGAAAGCATCGCCAAACTCAAAGCCACACTCGCAACCCAACAGTGGCAACTGGTAAGTCAAATTGCACTCGCGCCGCTGCTTACAAGCTTGCATCAAATTAGCCTGAGGCAAGCGCAAGACAGTGTGCTGAGTCCGTTAACGGAACTTGATAAAGAGTGGCAAGCGTTAGCGATTGATTTGCAAGGTCAATTAGTGTCCGACAGCCGTATTACATTAACTTCGGGCGAACTTATCAGCCAGCACCAGTTAATTGACCCTAAGCTGACCTTTAATCAGTTGGCGGCGCTAGAACTTGCGCCAAAACCCGAGCTTGTGTCAAAACCTAAGTTAGCATTTAAGATTGCTGGGCATTTAGCCGAACTTGACCTAAGCCTTGAGCCCTTTACCTTAGCAGTGAGCCCCAATGCAGCGCAGCAACAGCGATTGATGCAGCTGCTTGATGAGACGCTGGCTAAACCTTTAACTCAGCCTCCATCCAAATCGGCAGCCAAGCCCGCTTCGGAGCAAGTGCCGGAACAAGTTGCAAGTCAAACAGCAGGTCAAATCGCTAAGCTGCTGTCAGGGCTCAAAAGCACAGATGCACCAGTGGGGATCGCGCTGACATTAACTGAAGCCCTGCATTATCCGCTGACTCAAATCCAGCAAGATGCACAGAGTCAACCGCTTAAGAATGAGCCGCTTAGCTTCAAGCTTCCCCGAATTGAGCTAAAAACCTTAGGCAGTAAACTCGATACCCAAATCGATTTGGCCAATGTTGAAGTGGTCAAGTCCGCCGAAACGCTGTCATTCAACACAGATTGGCGCCTTAACGCTAAACAAACCAGTTCACTGCAATTATCTGAATTGTGGGCGAATACGCCCCAAGATCTCAGCTGGAATAGCAGCCAGTTAACCACTGCGGGCAGATTGAGCTTTAATCGGACACCAAGCTCAACCGACTGGCAATTCATTACCACGCCTATCGGTGCTGCGACCCAAACACAGCAAAATGCCGGCGACACGCTGCAGTTCACTGTGGGCGAGCTTAAACAGCTCAGCGCTCAAGATAACAATGCGGCTAAACATGCCGATGTGAGCCTTGGCAGTATCACAATAAACGCCCTTGCGCCGCTTACCTTCAGATCGCAGCGCAACTCAAATACCAGCTCAAGTATCAGCTCAGCACAAACTTCAGTGCCCGCGTCCGATACTGCAAACCAATTCACACTGGCCTTACCGCCTTTGACCTTGGCTCTGGAGCAGCTGCATTTTTCGCAAACCACACAGACGGTTGTTACTGAAACGGCTGTTGTTGAAACAAAAAGGGCTGAAACGGCTGCTGTTGAAACGAAAGTGACAGAAGCTAGCGCTGACAAAAGCACAAACACGAGCATCACAACTAAAACTGATATGAGCGCGGGCAGTTTCTCGATTGCATTCCAAAAAGCCATGTCATTTGAGTTTAAGCCCGAGGTCGAAGCCCCACTCGACTCGCTGCTCATAGCCACTTGGCAAAATCAGCTTGAATGGCAAGCCAATCAGCTCAATATCGAAAAGCAGCTCAGCAGCAAAGGTCGCAGCCGTAAAGAAACCGTACTCAAGCTGGACAAGTTAACGCTGGCACAAAGCTTAGATTGGAAAAATAATACGCTCTTTGGTGATGAGCACTGGCAAGTGGGCACTGTTGAGCTGCAAAGCCAACACAAGCTGAACCTTGCCACTACGAGCAAACCTTTAGTGCTGACGGGTCAATGGGTTGTCGACACTAGCATGACCGAGGCATTGTCCTTGCTCAATCAAACCCAGCCCTTGCCTGCTGAGCTTAATGTCACGGGTCATAACCAATTACAGGCACAGTTTAATTTAACCCAACAGCGCGATCAGACCCAATTTGCCATGCAAATTACTCAGTCGATGACCGAACTTGAAGGTTTTTATAAGGACACCACCTTTGAGGGAGGGAAACTGCAGGCGCAATGTGAGTTTACTTGGGGCCAGTCTCATAAAAAACCGCAGGATAAAGGCTATTTTAGCAGTCTCAGTAAGCTCAATTGTCCGCAGACACTGATGACCTTTAACCTGTTTGATCCTGGCTTTCCACTGACCGATATCGAAGTGGAAGCCGATATCGCACTTGGTAAAGATGCCGAGAAACTGCCCGACAATTGGATACAGCAACTCACAGGCTTAAGTGACACAGATGTTTCCATGACCGCCAAAGGCAAAGTACTCAGCGGCCAGTTCCTGCTGCCAGAATTTAATCTGAAATTGCAGGATAAATCCCATGCGTATCTGCTGCTGCAGGCCATGAGTCTGGAAGAGGTTCTGCGCATTCAACCGCAAATTGGCGTCTATGCCGATGGCATATTCGATGGCGTATTACCCGTCGATTTAATCAACGGCAAAGTCTCGATCACAGGCGGTCAACTCGCCGCCCGCGCCCCCGGTGGCTTAATCGCCATTTCGGGTAATCCGGCGGTTGAACAAATGCGCCAATCCCAGCCATACCTAGATTTTGTCTTTTCGACGCTAGAACACTTACAATACAGTCAATTATCGAGCAGCTTTGACATGGACCAAGCCGGTGATGCTAAGCTACTCGTCGAAGTGAAAGGCCGCAGCCAAGGGGTTGAACGTCCTATTCACTTGAATTACTCTCATGAAGAGAACATGCTGCAATTATTTAGAAGTCTGCAAATTGGTAATGACTTGCAGGACAGAATCGAAAAATCAGTGAAGTAACAAGGAAACCTCAGTGAAGATAATTCAATTACAGCAAGTTAGCCTAGGTGCCCGACGCGCGCTTGTCGCATTGTTCGCACTCGCCGCATTGCAGGGCTGTGCGCCCACAGTAAAAATAGAACCGCCGGATAAACCTATCGTGATCAATCTCAATGTGAAAATTGAACATGAGATACGGATCAAAGTAGATAAGGAATTAGACCAACTCCTGTCAGACGATAAGCTGTTCTAATTGATTAAGAATTGAGGAATCACCATGAAATCAATCCGACTAAAAACAAAGTTATTATTGCTATTAACCCTCAGCGTCTTAAGCCTAAGTGCCTTCGCTATGTCACTTCAAGACGCTAAATCACAGGGCTATTTAGGCGAACAAGCCAACGGCTACTTAGGGCTAGTGCAAGCTAATCCCGAAGCTAAAGCCGTGATGGATGACGTAAATAACAAACGTCGCGCCCACTACGAAACCATCGCCAAGAAGAACAAACTCTCCCCCGCCGACGTAGCTAAACTCGCCGGTGAAAAAGCCATAGCCGCCACAGATAAAGGCAACTATGTGCAAGATGCCAAAGGAAAATGGATTAAAAAATAATCCGCTTTTAAAGCGCTCTAGCGCATAAAAGCAAAACGAATAGACATAAACAAAACGCCTGCAATAGCAGGCGTTTTCATTAGTGGTCGATAAAGGGAATGATTTGCTGGCCAATACCGTTGAGCGAGGATCTAGATTTTAGATTGTTTGATGGAGTTTGGTTAAGCACTGTCATTCCAGTGACTCGCAGCAAGTACATCCGTGTATGCTCGACCGTGACATCCCTGTCACGGACGGTCACTTCCATGACTGTGCTTAATCTCATCGACCCCGGCGTAAACTGGGTAACCAAATTTAACAATGGGTGTCTTATTAAATTTCTTATTAAATTTCCGCCGACGTCGCTAAACTCGCCGGCGAAAAAGCCATAGCCGCCACAGATAAAGGCAACTATGTGCAAGATGCCAAAGGCAAATGGATTAAAAAGTAGTCTGCTATTTAAGGCTCTAGCACATAAAAGAAAAACGAATAGACATAAACAAAACGCCTGCAATAGCAGGCGTTTTTGTTGATGGAGTTTGATTATGCACACTCATTCCAGTGACACGCCGTCCTGTTACCTAGTAAGAAGTATCCCTATAGGCTCGACCGTGACATCCCTGTCACGAACGGTCACTTCCATGACTGTGCTTAATCTCATCGACCCGGCGTATACTGGGTAACCAAATTTAACAATGGGTGTCTCATTAAATTTTACATGGGATTGTTAGATTTTGGGTTTGTTGTCATGCCCAATTTTTCTTAAAACAACATGTATTGTCGATAAGTAGAAGTAAAACATCCAACTAAGCCAGATAGCTGAGTCATAAGATGTTTTTTGCTTGTCATTGTGGTGTCTTACACCAAAGTTATTGGCAATGTTAAATAGATCTTGCTCATCTTTATTCGATAGCAACTGCTTAACTTTAGGCTTTAAGTACTCAAGTACATCAGCGAGATCTCTTACAGCTTGCCGCCTGTCATCAATAGTTGAACCATGACGCCTAAATTGAGTAGTTGCGACGTTTATTCTATCAACAATGTTATGATCATCAGACGGAACATCAGCTTTGAAGATTTGTTCAAACCCTTTTTCTGGCTTGCTCAAAACTTGACCACCAGTATCTAATTCGTATTTATTCTTATAATGACCTAACACAGTATTAATTTTTTCGATGAATACAGCTTGGCCATCTTTCTTATTGAAAGTTTCCCAGTGCATTCCGCAACCACCATAAGAATGCATTGTTCCATCGATGGGTTTAGATACATGCTGGTAGAGAAATTCGATAACATCTAGAAAGTCATCTTCTGTATAAGATAGGGCATACTGAGAGATTGGCCATAAGTTCTTCTTTCGAATGCTCAAGAGCATTTCAAGTTCAACGTCTTTTACCAAGCCCTCCACATGGTCGTCATCGATACACCAAAAACCAAATGCTTGAGTAAAATAACCCTCAGATTCAAGTTGATTGTAGACACGTAAAAATAAGTCGATCGTGTCCGATAATGGCAACCCATCAAGATTTGGGTTACTACCGTTTCTTTGTGAGTAATACTGATGACTCATTATTTTCCTCGTAAAAACCTAATCTTTGTATAGTGCGCATGCGCGTTTTCGAAACCTATTATCTCAAGCTGTCAAAAACCTGACCCACAACTATTTTTGCTTTTAGCGCTGCGCAAACAATACAGAAAACAGTGCCAGCCATAGTTAAATAAAAACTCCTCCCTCTTGAAACCCCAGACAACGCAAATGCTGAAAGGTGCGCAATGGTGATTGGCGAGACGACCGTCCGCCCCATGGACGGGGCGTCGAGCATCCAAGGACGGACTGGCTGCGAGTCGACGAGTGAATACCATGGCAAACCAGACTGCGTAGTGAGTTTAATACTAAAAGCAGGGCCAAATAGAGAAAACTAAGACTCACGAATTATCGGTAAGTGGTTAATATCAAAAACCAATGATGAGCTATGCCGCAACCACGTGGCGCTGCGCACGTAGGGGGTGTAAGCGATTATGCATCACTTTAATGGTTTCAAACTGCACCATAGTTTTAGCGCCCGACAAGACACATTCAGGTGACAATAACATCACTAGCGCGGACTGTAGGGTATTTTCAACTACGAGGGCGAGCACTCTTTGCTTTTGGCATTTAAGCTCAAAGACTTTACCCACATCGCTATAAACACAGACATCACTGGTATCAAAAAACCATGATTTTGGCATTTGCGGTGTCAGCATAAAATGGGCTGCGGTAGCATTGAGGGCAATTTGAACAATTGCAGCATCGGACAAAGACAGGGTTTTAGGTAATCTATCGAGTAAGCTCATATAGAATTTGGCGTGCGCAATATTAAATTCCATGCTTGATAAGGCATCTGGAATGAGTAATTTTGCTTTATAAGACGTCAGAAATTCTATCTCGGAACCTAACGATACGCCTAAAACACCATACGAATCGTTATATTTCCATTGCCAATCTTTTTGTGGCATTAATAACATAACGGTGACCCAATATTTGAACACTGGGACATAATAGTAGATATTTTATCCAATATCAAAATAAAAATAATAAAATACAAATTATTTAACAGTTACTTAGTCGATCTAATATAGGATCTTAACAGCGATCTAGGGATCCTTTTAGATCGCTGTTAAAGAATAAGATCTTATTTTAGATCGTTATATTGATCTTAAGATCATTATTTTAAGCGATATGCATTCACAATTTCTTTAATTAACTTCGGACCTTGATAAATAAAACCCGAATAAATCTGCACCATAGTGGCGCCCGCATCAAATTTAGCCAAGGCATCTTCGGCACTATTGATGCCGCCCACGCCGATGATCGGGATCTGCCCTTTCAAGCATATCGCTAACTGCTTGATCACTTTGGTAGACAGCTCTGTCAGAGGTTTACCGCTTAAGCCGCCGCTTTCATTGGCGTTGGCAAGACCGCTAACACCATCACGCGTTAAGGTAGTATTAGTCGCAATTGCGCCATCAAATTTGTTTTTAATCAAAGCTTGCGCGATATTTTCAATTTCTTCGATGGTTAAATCTGGAGCAATTTTAAGCGCGATGGGCACGTATTTTTTATGCTTTTCGGCCAGTTCAAGTTGCTTAGTTTTAATTGCGCTCAATAATTCGTCTAATAGATCGCCATATTGTAGCGATCGCAATCCTGGGGTATTGGGTGATGAAATATTCACCGCAATATAAGCCGCATGGAGATAAACTTTGTCCATGCAGATCAAATAATCATCTTTACCTTGTTCTACTGGGGTGTCTTTATTTTTACCAATATTAACACCAACCATAATGTCGGTCTTTTTAGCGATCAAATTTTTGACCAGATTATCGACACCTTTATTATTAAACCCCATGCGATTAATAATGCCTTTGGCAGGCTTTAATCTAAATAGACGGGGTAAATCATTACCGGGTTGTGGTCTTGGGGTCACAGTGCCCACTTCAACATGACCAAATCCCATCGCATGAAAGGCATCAATCGATTCGCCGTCCTTGTCCATACCCGCAGCGAGTCCCACTGGGTTAGGAAAAGTCAGTCCCATAACACTCACGGGAGCCGGTGCAATCGTTTGTCCGTATAGACACGTTAGCGGGCTATTGGCGGTCATTTTTAGACTGCCTATAGCAAGATGGTGAGCTCGCTCAGGATCCATCTGAAACATGACTTTCTGTGCGATTTTATAAAACATGTACTTTCCTCGACCTAAAAAAAGCCCCGGCGATCGCCAGGGCTTCTGATTGTTATAATAAGTTTACTTTTGGCCTTCGCAGTGAAGGATCAGAAGGTTAAGTTCACGTAGGGCGACAGAGAACTTAGCAAACTCATGGCTTTGCGACGTTTTGAAGTCAGCTAGCATGTGGAACCATCTTTCCAATAAGCCTTGATTGATCTCAATCCACTGAGAAATCACGCTTTCGGCATCACAGGTTGCACTGCAGGTTCTTAGTACCACTGAACTTAATGCACGTTGTTGCCAATCCAACTCTTCCCTAAAGGCGGCACGAGCCAGTGCTTGCCAATGGTTAGCCACAGGTTGAGCGCTGATCTGTTCTAAGAACCAGTGCAGCTCAACGCGGGCGCCGAGTTTGAAGTAAGTTTCAGCCACTAGCGCAACTGTCTTATCTTCTGTTTGGGCAATTTGGGCAATGTCTAAGGCAGAGAACAAGGTGCTCATGTTAGCCACAATGGTTGCCACAGCTTGTGGTACGTTTTCTTTGACCAAAGCATTGATCTCAGATTGGATACCCTTAGCTTCTTCTTCGACCAGATATAAATGAACGTTATCTTTAATTTGTTCAAATACTGGTTTGAAGAAGGCAACTGTCTGTTCGATGCTACCAGTGCGGTTACGGTGACGGAGGAACCAGCGGCTAGCACGACGCATATTGCGGCGTAACTGATGCAGCATTTCACCTTGAACCACAGCAGGAACTATGCCGTTTAAGTCAGTGATCGATTTAGTTAATTCAGCTAAACCAAATACTTCGCGGGCCATAGTGTAGCAAATTGCCGCGTCAGCAACTGAGGCACCAGTCTCATCTTGCATACGTTGAACAAAATTCAAACCCATGTCGTTAACGAGTTCATTGGCGAGTGAGGTCGCAATGATTTCGCCACGCAGTGGATGGGTTGCCATTTTGTCGCTGTATTTTTCCTGAAGTTTTTTCGGGAAATAGGCGATAAGCAATTGGCTTAACAGCGTATCTTCAGTGATTTCTGGGGTCACTAATTGCTCTTTCAGCACCATCTTCGCATAGGCAACCAGTACTGATAGCTCAGGACGTGTTAACGCACGACCACTGGCTAAACGCTCAGCCAATTCGTCGTCAGACGGTAAGAACTCTAAGGCTCTGTCTAACTTGCCTTCTTTTTCCAGATACTGGATAAAGCGGATCTGCTCTTTTAACTGCTCAGCACCACGCACTTGAGTCACAGAGATAGTACGCGTTTGATCTTTACAGTCTTGCAGTACGATGTGGCCGACTTCTTCAGTCATTTCTTCCAGTAAACGGTTACGTTGTTTCAACGTCAGTTCACCTTCAGTTACCATAGCGTTCAGCAAAATCTTGATGTTCACTTCGTTATCTGAACAGTCCACACCACCAACGTTATCCACGAAGTCAGTGTTGATACGGCCGCCGTTAGATGCATATTCGATTCGACCTAACTGAGTACAACCTAAGTTACCGCCCTCGCCGACTATCTTAGCGCGCAGTTCGCCACCGTTGACACGCAATGCATCGTTGGCGCGATCGCCGACTTCAGCATGGGTTTCGCGTGCAGATTTCACATAGGTACCGATACCGCCGTTCCAGATCAAATCAACTGGCATTTTCAGCAGTTCTTTCATCAGCTCAGTTGGGGTCATAGAGGTTTTCTCTGTGGCCAACATTTGCTTAATTTCTGCCGATAATGGAATGGATTTAGATGAACGTAGGAAAATACCGCCACCTTTAGAAATCAACTTGCTGTTGTAATCTTCCCAGCTTGAACGTGGCAGAGCGAATAAACGCGCCCGTTCATCATAACTTAATGCCGTATCCGGATTTGGATCGATAAAGATATGCATGTGGTTAAAGGCTGCAACCAGTTTAGTGTGCTTAGACAACAACATACCGTTACCGAATACGTCGCCCGCCATGTCACCTATACCTAAACAGGTAAAGTCTGTGGTTTGGCAATCAATACCGACTTCGCGGAAATGACGCTTAACAGATTCCCAGCCGCCTTTGGCCGTGATACCCATTTTCTTATGGTCATAACCGTTACTGCCACCCGATGCGAATGCATCACCGAGCCAGAAGTTGTATTCAAGAGAAATCGAGTTCGCGATATCAGAGAATGTCGCTGTGCCTTTATCGGCTGCTACCACTAAATATGGGTCATCTTCATCGTGACGAACCACATCCAATGGGTGGACGATTTCACCGTTCAAAATGTTATCGGTAATATCGAGCAAAGCACGGATAAAGATGCGGTAGCATTCTTGACCTTCGGTGAAGAATGCTTCACGGCCGCCTTCGGTTGGCAATTGTTTACAAACAAAGCCACCTTTAGCACCCACAGGCACGATCACAGTGTTTTTCACTTGCTGTGCTTTTACCAGACCTAATACTTCGGTACGGAAGTCTTCACGACGATCTGACCAACGCAGACCACCACGGGCCACTTTACCGTAACGTAAATGCACACCTTCAACCCGTGGCGAATAAACGAAGATCTCGAATTTCGGCAGTGGACGTGGCATTTCAGGGATCAGTGAAGGCATGAATTTAAACGAGATATAACTCTTAGATTCGCCTTTAGCATCCTGTTGGTAGAAGTTGGTACGCAAAGTGGCGTTAATCAAGTCTAAATAACGACGAATAATACGGTCATCATCTAGGCTAGACACTTCGTCTAAACGTAAATTGATCTGTTCCATAAACTTGCCCAGAGTACGGGTTTTCAGTTTAGGGTTAAATTTACGGATGAACATCTTCACCAACAAATCAGCGATTTGTGGGTAACGACCGAAGGTTTCTTCGATATAAGACTGACTGAACGTCGCATCGATTTGACGCATGTATTTGGCATACGCGCGCAGTACCGAGACTTCACGGCCCGTTAAGCCTGACGCCAGAATAATGCGGTTGAAACCGTCATCTTCTAACTTCTTTTGCCACACTTGTGACAGTGCAGTTTGGAATCTGTCTTGGCTATCGGCGATGTTGTCGGTGTTGACGACTTTAACTGTCATCAAGAAGTCTAAGATCCAGAAGGTAGAACCGTCTGAGGTCGTGACTTCATATGGACGCTCGTTGATCACGCGCAGACCAAAGTTTTCCAGCATTGGCAGCACGTCAGAAAGATGAATTGGCTCATCTTTATGGAATAGCTTTAAACGCACTTTATTGTCGTTCAGCGCCGCTTCTTGCGGTTGATAGAACAACATGCCGAGCTTGTGTTCGTCATCCAGTGCTTCGAGCTGTTGCATGTCAACGACGGCAGAGCTTGGCAATACATCTTCTTTATAGCTTTGCTCAAACGCATTGAAATAACGCTTTGTCAGATGAGTGCCGGCTTCTTCACCGAGTGCACTGTTAAGCGCAGTGCTTAACTTATCTTCCCACGAACGTGCCGCTTCTATTAAGTTGTTCTCTATGGCAGCCACATCTACATCCATATTATTGTTATCAACTTTGACTATGTAGTGAGTGCGGGCTAGCGTCGACTCGGAGAAATAAGTCGTAAACTCTACATCTTCTTTGCTGTTAAAATGCTGGGCCAGAATACGTTGAGTATCTTGGCGGAGTTTAGTGTTGTAACGATCCTTAGAAACGTACACTAAACAGGATAAGAAACGGCCAAAGCCATCTTTGCGCACAAAGAGTTTCAGCTTGTCTCTGTCTTGCATTTCTAACACGCCATGGGCCATGTGCGATAAATCATCAACATTGGCTTGAATTAGCTCGTCACGAGGTAAATTCTCAAGAATGTTTAGCAGGGCTTTATAGTCGTGTGAACGTGGGGTTAAGCCTGAACGATCTAACACACGCTGCACTTTTTCGTTCAGCAGTGGGATTTCACGTGGGCTGCGGTTATACAGGTTTGACGCATATAAACCGATAAATCTATCTTCACCAACCACATTGCCTTTCTTATCGAAACGCTTGATGCCGATATAATCGACATAAGCTGGGCGATGTACGCGGCTCTTGGCACTGCTCTTAGTGAGGATCAACAAGCTGTGGTCTAAGGCTTCTTTGCGGGCGCTATCGGAGAAGCTAGATAGCAACAAACCTTGTTCAGGTTGCGCTTTAGTGTGCTTGTTCATCAAACCTAAACTAGAGGCTATATTAGGCACTAGCTCAACGTCACCTTCGACACGATTCAAATCGTATTGGCGGTAACCTAAAAGCGTAAAGTGATGATTATTCAAGTAAGTCAGGAAGTTAATCGCTTCTTCTAACTCTTGCTTATCGCCCGGGAACGGACGTTTTGGCAATTCCTTGATCATCTCACCCAACTTGGCAGACATGGCTTCCCAGTCATTGACTGATGAAGCAACATCGGCAAGCACAGACTGAATTTCGCGCTCTAATGCTTTGATATCGACTGTGCTGCTTTGACGGTCAATTTCAATCAAGAATACGGCGACATGTTCAGTGCTTTCTGGGCTCTGATTAAGATAAGTGACATTGGTCACACCGCTATCTGAACGCTCAATGGCCAGCGGAGTGTGTAACATCATGTGAGCAGTAATACCCATACGATTCAATGCCATACCAACTGAATCTACCAAGAATGGCATGTCAGGTTGGATAACTTCAATGATCGAGTGGGTAGATTGCCAGCCGTGTTTGGCCTGGCTAGGGTTGAACACTCGTAGGTGAGTGTTACCTTTTGGCGTTTTGTTCAGGGCGTTCCATAAACTGAGAACCGCACCGTATAAATCACTGTCATTACGCGCATTGAGATCGTCTTTCGACATGTGGGCATAAAGGCAGGTGGCGAACTGTTCAACTTGCTTGGCTTGTGAATTAGGGACTTTAGCGTGAATTAAACTGACTACATTTTCAAGTAGTACTGAAGGCATTGCATCTTTCAAGGCCATGTTGCTGTTTCCTTAAGCGTCTATGGCAGCGCTTTTTTCATTATTTGGATGCTTCGGCTTAACGATCTCAGATAAATTAATGTGATCTGGATCATCGCGCGAAGTTTATTACTAAAACCGCTGTATTTCGAGGAAAATTTTAGTGGTACATCCTCTTGAAATCCAGTATTCGCGTAAACAATGAATGACAAATGACCAAACAATCGATAAAGCAGACTAAGTATTCAAAAACAAATGGGGAGCTAAGCTCCCCATTTGTAGACCCTACTTAGGTTGGCGCCAGAAAACAGCGGCCAATGCAGGAAGGATAATTATGGCACCGAGCATATTTACCACAAACATGAATGTTAACAATATTCCCATGTCCATTTGGAATTTAAGTGCCGAGAAGAACCAAGTACTGACACCAATCGCCAATGTGAGGCCAGTAAAGATCACCGCACTGCCCCGTTCGACCAACGCCTCATAGTATGCCTGTTGCACCGGCATACCGTTCGAGAGCTTAGACGACATGGTAGAGAGGATATAAATACCGTAATCCACACCGATACCGACACCCAGCGCAATAACAGGTAAGGTACTAACTGCTAAGCCAATATCCAGTTGCGTCATCAAAGCTTGCGCCAATGTCGACACCACATACAGCGGGATAATTACCGCCACAGTCGCTTTCAAGGATTTAAAGCTGATTAAACAGAGTACAAACACGGCACCATAGACGTATAACATCATAGGTAATTGCGCTTCGGCTACCGCTTCGTTGGTCGCAGCCATCACGCCTACAGGACCCGATGCCAGTTTAAACTGCAGCTTGTCGTTATCCATTTTCGCGGCGACGGCTTTCACCTTAGCGACCACAGTTTCTATGGTTTCTGCCTTATGATCTTTCATAAACAGATACACAGGCATGACAGAACAATCGCCATTTAACAAACCAGAGGTCGTCGGAATTTGGCCAATGGCCTGCACTAAACTCGCGGTCGTGCGCGGCAGCACTTCCCACCTTGGATTACCTTCGTTAAAGCCTGCGTTCACTTTTTTAGCAACCGACGCCAGACTCACAGTCGACTCGACCCCAGGCGTATTACGCACTAACCACTCGAACTCATCAATTTGAGTGAGCACATCGTGGTAAGTACAAGCCTCGGGCGCCGCCTCAACAATCACAGTCATCACGTCGGTGGTGATGGAGAAATGATCTGTGATGAAGAAGGTATCGAGGTTATAGCGCGAATCTTGGTGTAACGCTGGCGCCCCGCCCTGTAAGTCACCAATCTTCATCTGATTGGCTTGTTGCAGACCGGCAAAATACAACACCACAGTGGCAATAATCACCACCACAGCGTATTTAGGCGTCGCGAAACGTGCTAAGAAACGCCAAATCGCTTCAGTGCGGACTTCTTCAGCCGTCGGCTCTGCGGTTTTATTGACTTTGATTTCAGTAAAAGAAATCACCAAAGGCAACAGGATAAGGTTAGTGAAAATGATCACGCCCACACCGAGTGATGCCGAAATCGCCAGCTCGCGAATAATCCCGATATCAATCGACAACAGGGTAATAAAACCAACAGTATCAGACAGTAAAGCCACACCGCCCGGTACTAATAAACTGCGAAATGCCGAAGCCGCCGCCGCTTTGGTGGTTTGTCCGTCCATCACGCGGCGCCTTACCGCGTTGATCATCTGCACCCCGTGGCTGACCCCGATGGCAAATACCAAAAACGGCACCAGAATCGACATGGGATCAAGACCAAAACCAATCACAGTCAATAAACCAAGCTGCCAAACCACAGCAGTTAAACTGCAGACGAGGGGTAAAACGGTCAGAATGATTGATTTAGAGAAGAGGTAAACCATGACGGCGGTGATCAAAATGGCGATCACAAAGAACAGCAATACGCCCTTAGCACCATCGGCCACATCCCCCGCCATCTTGGCGAAACCTATGATGTGAATTTTAACCTTGTCGGTTTCAAACTTGCCCCTGAGTTCTTTTTCGAGCTGCGCCGCAAAGGCAATGGTATCTAAGGGTTTACCTGTTTGTGGATCAAAATCCATCAACTGAGCCGACACCATGGCCGCACTGTAATCGTTGGCAATTAATCGACCAACGATGCCCGCTTTTTCAATATTATCGCGCACGGTTTCGAGCCCTGATACTGAGGTCGAAAAATCCGCAGGAATAACGGGCCCGCCAGCAAAACCATCTTCAACGACTTCTGTAAAACGAGTGGAAGGCGAAAAAATCGATTTCACCTGCGCGCGATCAACCCCAGGTATAAAAAACAGCTGATCGTGCACGTTTTTTAAGGTATCAAAATAGTTCGCATTAAAAATATTGCCGCTGGTGTCTTCCACCGCCACCATGATGCTGTTGGCGCCACCAAAATCTTTTTGGTGTTTCAGGTAGGTCTGCATATAACTGTGATGCAGTGGAATGTTTTTAATGAAGGCCGCATCCATTTTGAGTTGACTGGCTTGAAAGCCTAAAAACAACGTCAAAAACACAAAAATGCCGACGACCCACGCACGATTGCGGAATAAAAATGACTCAAATCCGTTGACCAGTTTTTCTAACATCTTCTCGGCCCTGTTATTGTAGTTTTAAAATTTTATGGCTTAAGAATAAACAGCCCTTGGCTGCCGGATAACCACATATTCCCTTGATTATCCTTCGCAATAGAGACTAAGTTTTCCCCTTGGCGACGAGTGACAATACTGCTGGTATCATCCCCATTCAGCTTAATCACTATCCCTGCATTTCCCACGAGATAAACCGCATCGTCCGATACTGACATCGCCCCATTGATTGAAGATTGCACGGGCAGTTCGATTTCATTCCACTGGCTTAAACTCACGTCAGCTTTGAATATATGACCGCGAAGGCCCATCACATACACGGCATCTTTCGTTTCAATGGCATTAAACATAGAGCCATCGTAATCAAAACTGGTACGCGCAAAGGTTTGGCCTTGATCGCTTGAAACGGCCACTAGACCTAACTCGCCGACCAGTAATAAACGTCCGTCAGTCAAGGTTAAAATACGATTAAAGTGCGGCAATAATGAAGCGCGTGCGCTCATGTAGGCTGATTGATCGCTGCCTTTCAACTCCGCTAAATAGGACACATCTTCTTCGGCTAACAGC
This sequence comes from Shewanella baltica, assembly GCF_900456975.1. NCBI lineage: Bacteria > Pseudomonadati > Pseudomonadota > Gammaproteobacteria > Alteromonadales > Shewanellaceae > Shewanella > Shewanella baltica. The sequence goes on along the minus strand of NZ_UGYM01000002.1, from coordinate 1,782,808 downwards.
TCCTCATGGAACTCGTCGCTCCAATGGGCACCACCATCATTAGTACGATAAAACAAACCGTAAGCCCCAATGGCGAACCCCTTGTTTTCATCTAAAAAGACCACATCAAGGAATGGCTTTTCAATCTCGGGCGAATGCATCTGCTGCTGCCAAGTTTGACCGCCATCCTGAGTATGTAAAATGGTCGCATCATGGCCCACGGCCCAGCCGAGTTTGTCATTAAGGAAAAACACTTTGGTCAGCTGCGAGCTCACGGGTGTCGCCACTTGATGCCAACTGCCGTCATAAACCAGAACATGACCGCGTTCACCCACAGCCACTAACCCTTTGCCCACGTTGGCAATATCTAAAATCAGGGATGAAGCCGCAAGCGGTTGAATTTGAGAAAAAATCGGATCAGAGGGGGTTGCAGATAACGTAGAAGGGAAAAAAGCGCCACCGAAACTTAATGCAGCAACACACTGAAGGATGCGAAACGACATACAAACTTCCTTAAACTAATGAGGGGCGCAGAGCGCCCCTTTATTTGTGGCGTATTAACGGATACCTTCGCGACGCAATGCATCGGGGGTAAAGTTAGCTTCAGTCAGTTTGGCATCGAAGTTATACATACCACTTTGGTTGTCTAAACCCATGGCGAGATAACGACGGGATTGCAAATCATGGAAGACTTCCAGCGTGTCCCATTGAGTTGGCACTTCGTAGTAGTTCAAGCCATGTGCAACAGCCACACGATACAGCTGATCACGGTTATCGTAGAGATCGGCTATCGACACTTGCCATGAATCTTCGTCAAGGTACATATCGCGCACTTTGTAAATGTGGCGCATACCGTCTTTCAACGTCGCCTTCACTTGCCATACGCGGTGTTTTTCCCAACGAACATACTCAGGATTAACATGCCCAGGTTTTAAGATTTGGTCATATTTCAGCTTGTCTGAGTGCAGTTTGTAATCGTTGTACGGAATGTAAATTTCTTTCTTGCCAACCAGTTCCCAGTTATAACGCACTGGAGAGCCGTTAAACATGTCGAAATCATCCGTCGTACGCAGACCGTCAGACACTGTACCCGGTGTATCGAAAGCGACGTTTGGCGCTTTACGGACACGACGTTGTCCTGTGTTATAGGTCCAAGCTTGACGTGGCAACGCCTCTTGATCCATGGTCTCTTTCACCAATAACGCAGTTCCCGCTAAACGGGCTGGTTGAGTCACCACTTGCTTAAAGTAGAACAACGTATTGCTGGCTTTAAGCAGATCTAAGGTCATTTCTGGACGAGAATATTCGAAGCGAATTTCCTCTGAGGTTTCCACTAAGCTATAGCTACCATCGGCCGTTGGTGCAGCTTGGCTACGGGAAGTCTCGATATCGACCCCGCGAAAACGCAAAATGTGGTTCCAAATCGCTTCTAACCCATTTGCTGGGATCGGGAATGGAATACCAATAGCAGCGCCAGAAATACCATTGCCCTGTGCAATCAATTCTGCACGTGTCGCGTTAGCTTTGGTCGCATCATAGACAAACTGCGGCACTGATGCGCTACGGCGAGTCTTATACACATTCATCTTGTAGGTATCAGGATAAAGTTCGAACAACTTCATCTGACCCGGTGTTAAAAAGTCTTTATATTGCGCTTTGTTAGCATTGGTAATGGTGAATTCAATCTTATCCTCAGGGAAAGGATCTGGGTGATGCATCCCTTTGGTATAACCCGCCACAGGCTTAGTGATACCACCATCCCACGCAGGAATAGAACCGTCAGCATTACCTGCTTTTTCAGCACCTAAAGGGGTGAGCTCATTGCCAAGTTTAGCCGCGTCAGCCTCTGATACCTTAGCCATAGCGACTGGCGCTACGAGTGCGAACATCACTGCACTCGCCAATATCGTCAGTTTCTTCATTGTTTGAGTCCTTTTAGATCGAATACTTGATATTGAATGAAACATAATCACGATCTGCCATCGCATTCGTCGTACCGACACCGCCAAAGAAATTGTTATAGGAGATATCTGCACCCCAACGGTTTTGATAGTCGAAGTTAACGCCTAGCGCGACAGACTTGCGTCCTTCCGTGAACAGGAACATAGGATCCGGAGTAATACCGTCAACGTCATGGGAGAAAATGACCCGTGGCGACATATTGACCCCAGCAAAGACGTTGTTGAAATCCGCTTTTGCCACTAAACGGTAGCCCCAAGCAAAGTCAGTTGGGAACGGGTTAGTTTCAGGACCATTGTGCAAGGCTTGAATGATGCCAGGCATATCTGGATTGCCGCCAGAACGTGACGTACCTGGGCCATTGAGACGTAGTTCATCGAAACCTGGCATATCGTGGATCCACACACCACCCACTTCGGCCAACATAGTTAAGTTATCTAACCCTAAAGTTGGACCAAATAGATGAGTGAAAGTCACCTGCGCCTGTGTGGTATCAAGGCGGATAAAGCCATCGACGGTTTCACCCGGTTGAACGTCTTTAATCTGTGAAATACCATCAAGATCAGGACGAAGCCCCGCATTGGCTAACTGCTGTGGCATACCGGCGAACAGCAATTCAACGTCATCAATCTGCAGTGGCTCATCTTGACGATGGGCAATCTCACCCGCGACAGACGTATCACCAATCAAGGTGTTGAAGCTGAAACCGTAGAGTTTAATATCTTCGGGATAAACGATTTGCGCCTTAGAGAAGCTCTTCAGGCTAAGCAGCAGTTCACGGTTGATGTTGCCCGAGTTTTGGCCTACCGTCGCCAAATCAGATAACAATGCACCTGTGCTAAAGTCGGCAGCAGTACCACTGATAAGTGGACGACGACTATGGTAATTCATGAAATAGAAACCAAATTCGGTTTCACCTAGTTCAGGCGCGTAATAACCCAGCTTGATACCGTATTGGCCATCATTGCTTGGTTCTTCTTCATCCTGCACTAGCGTCACTTTCGTTGGGTAGGCTAAAGCCATAGAAACCAATTGCTGTGTCGGAATGGATTGGCCGCTGGCGATCATGCCCGCTAAACGCTCATATTCTTGCATCACAAAATCTAAGTTGATGTCAGGGTTAGCGTTAAAACCAAGCTGAGCGTTTTGAGCATAACCCCCAAAACCGGCAAAATCGTTAGTCGCAAAAATGGAGCCCGGAGTTGGGACCCAAATAGGTTGCCAATCATATTGATAGAATGCTTCAACTGTTAGCGAATCTGTCAGGCCAAGGGATGCCCACACCATACCTTGCGGTCTAAACGCTTCTTTTAACTCAGCACCAGGTGCGTTAAGAATGTTCAAATCCACGGCGTTGATTTCACTGATCCCATGGGCAATCAGCGTACTTTCACCCCATGACACCACTTGGTTACCAACACGAATAGATAATGGATTAGCACCCTCATTCAAATCGAAGTTGGCATAGACAAACGCATCTAATAAACGGATATCTTTACATTGTACTTCTGAAGCGCGGCTATCTTCGCAAGGGTCAAATTCTTTACCCGTGATCGGATCGTTGTAGTCATAATTGCCATCGTTCAGTTTACGATCATAAAAATACATACCGCGGGCGAACAAACCGTAGTTTTTGTATTTCAACGATAATTCATGCAAACCTTTGACGATTTCAGACGTAGTATCGCCTTGAGAATATAGTAAGTTACTTAAGTCATTGTTACTGGAATACGACCCGGGCTGGGCCCAAATCTCAGCTGAAGTATATTTTGTATTGCCAAATGCGCTGTAATTAGACCAATCGAATTGGGGTTGATTCACCTTACCAATTTGACCATCCCAATCACGTGCGCCAACACGCCAGCTCGCACCAGCAGTCCAAGTTGAGTCGAATGTGCCCTCAACCTCTCCCCAATCAAAAGATATTGCATTAACGCTTGGGATCATTAACAAACTCAATGCCGACGCTACCCCCAAAGCAAGCGCCGATTTGTTAAAACTATTTTTAACAATTTTCATTTTAGCTCTCCGTACCCTGCTGGATTCTTTGTTTTAGGAATTACAACCAACATCTTGTTAGCTCACAGGTAACATCATTGTTACAGCAATTAATCCCCTTGGGCAAGGCGCAGTTAGAGAAAATTTTCTAAAGAATTAAGCATGTAGACACATTTGTGCCAGCAGTTGAAAAGGTGGGATTTAAATTAGAGAAAAGCGGGAGAGAAATGAAGCGGGAAAAGATATCAAAAAATCATATAATTCATTAACATATTTAAAAACTAAATATCACAAACCGAGCCTGATAATCAGCCGACCGTTTAAAGTAATTACTCTAAGCGTAAATAAACAAATTCAGACTAGACTCGATTTAATGAAACAAATTGTCCCTTGTCATCTAAAACCAATTTAAAATAGCCTTGAATGCCATTTTCGGTTAAAAAACGTCTGAAATGACGGCCATTAATCCACAAAATACGTCCTTGCGTTTCGCGGACCTCAATTTTATCAGCAAGCCCTTGATAGTAAGGTAAGAAATCTCGATAGCTGATCGTTAGTTTGAAATACAATTCCATAATATCAGGGCGGCATCGATTGCCGCCCTCCTCCTACAAACCGTTATTTTGCCAATGCCTTAGAGACTTTTTCGTACATATCCTTAGATAAGTCAGGTAAAGCCAAAAGTTGCCCTAAACAGGCTTTTATTAAGGTTTGACGGCCTAAGTCGAATTTATGGAACTGGATCAATGGCGTCACCATGCGTGCCGCGACCTGCGGATTGAGCTTATTAAGGGTAATTAAGCATTCGGTTAAGAAAGCATAACCCTTACCATCTTGACGGTGGAATTGGTAAATATTACCCGCCGCAAAACTGCCCACTAACGCGCGCACTCGGTTTGGATTACTCATACTAAAACGCTTGTGCTGCTGTAATTGACGCAGACATTCAATCACATCTTGCGCATTACGAGTCGCTTGCAACATAAACCATTTATCCATTACCAATGGCGTGTCCTGCCAACGCAGCTCAAATGCGGTCATCAACTCATCGCGACAAGGCAAATCACCCACGTTCGCCGCAGTCAGTGCACCGAGGGAATCAGTCATATTGCTGGCTTTATCAAACTGAGCAATCACTAACGCTTCAGCCTCATCCGACACTCTTGCTAACCAAGTTAAACACTGATTTTTAAGCGCTCTTGCCTGCGTGCTATCGACTGGTACCAAAGAGCGATAGAGCGCGATCAATTCATCTTCAGAGTGTGAAGCCAGCTCAGTTAACACAAATTCACGGGCTAAGGCTAACGCATCGAGATCAACGCTCTCTGTTTGCTCAATCAAAGCAGATGCCGTAGGTATGGCTAAGATTTCGGCAATCAATGCTGGGTCAAGTTCAGTGTCTAACAACACGCCTTTAAAACTATCGCGCACGCGGGGATCGAGTGTCATGGCTTGTTGCTGCTGTAAACTCGCCACATTTTGCCAAATCGCTTGGCTCACTAAGGTCACTGAGGCTTCCCAGCGCGCCACTTCGCTGCTGGCAAAACGCATCAAGTGAACCAGTTGATCCACATTGAATCGATATTGCAATTTAACGGGCGCGGAGAAGTTTTGCAGCAGTGAAGCCACCGGCTTATGACTTAATCCCTCAAAACTAAACACTTGTTCAGCTTGAGTAAAGTCGAGAACTTCATTCACTAAAGAGTGGCCCTTGGCATCTAACAGTTCGATACTGAACGGGATATGCAAGGGTGATGCACAGTTCGCTAAACTTTGTTTAAGGGTTAATTGGTAAACGCCCGTTAGCGCATCGAAACTGTCCATCGCAGTCACAATCGGCGTGCCCGCTTGGCTATACCATAAACGGAATTGGGTTAAATCTACGCCGCTGGCATCTTCCATTGCCGCCACAAAATCATCGCAGGTGACCGCTTGGCCATCGTGGCGTTTAAAATACAGTTTCATCCCCGCTTGAAACTTTTCTTCGCCAAGCAAAGTGTGCATCATGCGGATCACTTCAGCGCCCTTGTTATACACAGTGACGGTGTAGAAATTATTCATCTCAATCACAGATTCTGGACGAATGGGATGGGACATAGGGCCAGAATCTTCGGCAAATTGCTGATTCTTGATCACTTTGATTGCGTGAATTCGATTCACAGCGCGTGAGCCTAAATCGGAGCTGAATTCTTGATCGCGAAAAACCGTTAAGCCTTCTTTTAAACTTAGCTGGAACCAATCACGGCACGTCACGCGGTTTCCGGTCCAATTATGGAAATACTCATGGCCTACCACCGATTCAATACCGTGATAATCCTCGTCGGTAGCCGTTAACGTATCTGCAAGCACATATTTAGTGTTGAAGATATTTAAGCCTTTGTTTTCCATCGCTCCCATATTGAAAAAGTCGACGGCAACTATCATGTAAATATCTAAATCGTACTCGAGGTCAAAACGACTCTCATCCCATGCCATGGATTTTTTCAGCGATGCCATCGCATGGTGTGCTTTATGTAAATTACCTTTATCGACGAACACTTGCAGGATCACTTTACGGCGACTGCGGGTAATGAACTCATCTTGCAACAGATCAAAATCGCCAGCGACTAAGGCAAACAAGTAAGCCGGTTTTGGAAACGGATCTTGCCAGCAAACATAATGGCGGCCGCCCTCTAATTCGCCTTGATCAATCAAATTCCCGTTACTCAGTAAAAACGGGAATGCGGCTCTATCGGCTTCGATGCGCACAGTATATTTGGCTAATACATCGGGACGGTCGAGGAAATAAGTGATCCGTCTAAAGCCCTCAGCCTCACATTGCGTGCAGTAGGCACCATCGGACATATACAGGCCTTCAAGGCTCGAATTGGCCTCGGGATCGAGCTTAGTGACGATGTTCAGCTCAAACTCATCAAGCGCCGTTTCTAAGACTAATTGACCCGCGCTAACATGATAAGGCACTGCTTCACCGTCAACCGTCAGCGAGACCACAGTTAAGTCTTCGCCATCCAATACTAAAGCTTGGGCATGCTTAGAAGCGCGTTTTACCCGACTTATCGCCTGCACATGAGTCTCATTGCCCGCCAGATTAAAGGCTAAGTCGATCGTGTCTATCGTGAAGAGTGGCGCTTGATAATCTTTTAAGTATTTTGCTTGAGCTTGTGTCATTTCGATCCCTTTAACGCTGAACTAAATAAGAAAAAACGCGCCATAAGCGCGTTTTGATATTGGATAAATCGACTCGACTAACGCCTACTTAGCACTAGTTTTAGCCAGTTTTTGCGCATCAGCCATATCTAAGGTGATATAAGCCGTTTCATCTAAAAATGCGTCTGGCAATTCGGCGTCGTCTTTAATGTCTTCCATGGATTTAACCGGTGCTAAACCATTGGCGACTCGGCGCTCGTTCGTTCTATCGAGGACTTTCTTCTCATCGGCTTCGCGGGAGGCAATGCGCTCACTTTCAACCAGAGAAACTGTCTTCTCTTTGTGGTGCTTTTTAAAGTCGGCAATATCTTGATTGATATAAGCAAACTCTACACTGCTTTTGATGCGGTTAAGGTGCTTGGCCTCAAGGCTAGTCACTAACTCAGGCGTCACATCATTGAGCGTGCCATATTGTGCCATTGGCACTTTATCCCAAGGCAAGGCATTTTTCTCTTCAGCTTCGCCGTACTCACCTGGCTCTAACGCACTTGGGTAAGCAATGTTGGGTGTCACACCTTTAAGCTGTGTGCTGCCGCCATTGATCCGATAGAACTTTTGAATCGTGTATTGCACATGGCCAATTGGCTTTTCATACATGTCGTATATACGGCCTAAGCTCTTATGCTGCTGCACTGTACCTTTACCAAAGCTAGATTCACCAACAATCAGCGCGCGGTCATAATCTTGCAATGCGGCAGCAAAAATCTCAGAGGCTGAAGCACTGTAACGGTCAACCATCACAGTCAACGGGCCTGCATAACTGGTTTTGCCATCGTTATCACGGTGCGCAGACACACGGCCATCGGCATCACGAATTTGCACCACAGGACCCATATCGATAAAGAGTCCCGTCAGCAACACGGCTTCTGTTAATGCACCACCACCGTTACCTCTAAGGTCGATGACTATGCCTTCAACTTTGGCTTCGTTTAACTTCACTAGCTCTTTTTCAACGTCCTGTGACAGATTCATGTAGAAACCAGGAATATGGATCACACCGACTTTGCGATTAGCGTACTCGCCATCTTTAGGTTCAATCACCTTAGAGGTTGCCGCTCTGTCTTCAAGACGAATTTTATCGCGTACTAAGGTAACGTCGAATGGCTTAGCATTCGAACCGCCTTTCTTCGGTAAAATTTGCAGTACGACTTTACTGCCCTTAGGTCCTTTGATCAGATCAACCACGTCGTCTAAACGCCAGCCGATCACATCAACAATTTCACCGCCTTCTTGACCGACGCCGACAATCTTGTCTTCTGGCGACAGTTTTTCGCTGCCAGCCGCAGGACCGCCAGCAATTAAGCTTTTAATCACAGTGTAATCGTCTTCAAGTTGCAGTTGAGCACCAATCCCTTCAAGGCTTAAATTCATTTCCATTTGGAAACGTTCAGCATTGCGTGGTGACAGGTAACTCGTATGCGGCTCAATGCTACGTGAGAAGGCATTCATCACGCCTTGGAACACGTCTTCACTGTTGGTTTGAGTCAAACGTTTGATGGCGTTGTTGTAACGCTTTTGCAAGATCTCAACAATCTCAGGCCATTTTTTACCTGTGAGCTTCAGATTTAGCGCATCGTATTTAACACGTTGACGCCATAACTCATTGATCTCGGCTTGATCTTTTGGCCATGCCGCATCGTCACGGTCATACTCATAGGCATCGCCAGGGGCGGAGAAGTCCATCTCTTTATCCAGTAGGGATAAAGCATAGACAAAGCCTTCATAACGACGCTTTTGGACGATATCAAACATTTTATAGGCAGGCTCAAGTTCGCCAGAACTGAGCATGTCATCGAATTGGGTAGCATAAGGTTTAAAGCTATCGACATCCGCTTGGGTTAACACATTGCGGCGATAGTCTAACTGCTGTAGATAACGGTCAAAAATTTGCGTAGAAAAGGCATCATCAAGATTAAATCTATGATAATGCGAACGAGTGTATAAGTCCGTTACCCTTTTGCTCGCGACCTTATGTTGCGCTTCCTGCTTGAGAGTGGGTAACTCGCTGATTTGAATCGTGGGTGGTACGGCCCAAGCCGAGAATCCGACAAAAACAGTGGCGATCGAGGTAGCCAAAGTGAGTTTTCGCATCAACAAGTTACTCCGTTTTAAAAAATGATTACAGCAGGATATGTTCTGCTCTAACTTTAATCGTTAGGCCACTATCAAGCTGAACATGAATATCTTCCTTATTAATATCAGTAATCACACCGGCTACGGGTGTCATACCTAACTTAACATTGACGCGTTGTTTTTTCGTTAAATCAGTCAATTGTGCTTGGACATAATTTACGACTGGCGCTGCTGCTTTAGGCGCAGGCTTAGCAGGACGCTCAGTTTTAGCACGTTGAGGAACAGCCACCTTTTTAGGTGCTTTCTTCGCCGCAGACTTAGGTGCGAGTGCTACACGTTTCGCTTTAGCTTTATCCTGACTTTCTTTCAACATGGCTTGAGCATGGTCAATGTGCTCTTGCTCTAACTCGCCGCAAGGTTCGCCATCCAGATTAACGCGTTGTGCGCCCGCTTTAACGCACTTTAAATAGCGCCAGCTGCTGGTGTAACGTCTTAAGGCAACTCTGAGCTGAGTTTTACTGACTTTAGAATCATCAGCCAACCTTTCAGCCAAATCTTGAAACAATCCGATTTTTAATGGCTTAGTTTCACCTTCAGCAATAAAGCACAAAGGAAATGTTTCATACAAATACGCCAAAATTGCATTGGTGTCGGTCAACTTTTCTGTTGATTCCATCATTACTTCCACAGTCAAAAAGGGACATCGATTCGAGGTGATATATATCAACTTCTTACGTGTCGTTTATCTTCGTTAAACTCAATATTGAGTCAACGTACAAATTAGCATCCTAGCCGCGTTTACTAAAGTTAAAAAAAATATACCTTAACAAATTTTTACAGCTCAAAACACTAAGCTTATTCATTGCATGCCAATCAAACCAGCTTAATGCGTGCAGGCGCATATTATAAGGCGCACGCCACCGATTGCGACTATGAATTATGCGTTATTGTACGCAAATTAATCAAATAGGCAGTTTTCAAAACTTTTAACCAGTAATTCCAGCCCCTTTTGGTCTTCTTCGTCGAAACGATCGAAGATTGGGCTGTCAATATCGAGCACGGCAACCACGTTACCTTGAGCACAAACTGGCACAACGATTTCAGAATTACTGGCAGAATCACAGGCAATATGGCCATCAAATTGATGAACATCGGCCACTCGCTGGGTTTGATTGGTGAATGCCGCCGTACCACACACGCCTTTTCCTAACGGAATACGTGTACAAGCCACTTTACCTTGAAATGGGCCTAATACGAGTTGTTCGCCACGCATAACGTAGAATCCCACCCAGTTCAGCTCAGTTAAATTATCATTGAGTAAGGCTGAAAAATTCGCCATTGCCGCAACAAGGTCGTCTTCCCCTTCCAACAAGGCCAAGGCTTGACGGTTAAGTGACTCATAAAATTTCGATTTCATTACATTTCCTAACAATTTTATTCTGCTGCTTCGGTCTTTTTAGCCGTTTTTTTCGCAACAGGTGGATTCGTTGGCGTACTATTAACCTGAACGACACCTTTAAGCAAGTTCGTCAGCTCATCTTTATTGTTAGCAAAATAGAATGCGAGCTTTTCGCCCACGCTTTCATCTATACCTAAATCAGCTTTTTGAATGAAGGGGATAAGGTTATCGGCGATATCGAGCATCTTATCGTAGGCATCAGCCTCCTTCTTAGATGTGAATGTCATCTTTTCAACCCCTTCTCTGACCACGACAAACTGTGTTATTACTGCCATGACTGCCCTCGCACTGTTTTTATATACAGTAACTAGAGTGACATAGATTGAACTTGTGATGCAAGTGTTCTGATTAATCTGATATTATTAGCGTACTTTCGTTGCCAAGATTATAAAGCGCTAGACTGTGCAGAAAGGCTGATTAGCACTACACTTTGCACCGATCTCGCTGTTATTACTCCTATTTAGGCTAATATATATTTTTATATGCATGAAAACGCAGCAGAAAATTCAGTAATCCTTTGCCGTTCCTGCGATTTAGCAGTCCGCAAACGTGCCTTGCCAAGCGGTGTCAGAGCCCTTTGCCCCCGTTGCAGTACTGCACTTTATGACACTCCTTACTGCTCTGTAAATGGCATGCTCGCCCTATGTATCTCGGCATTAGTGTTTTATTTTCCTGCCAATTTTTTACCCGTACTCGAAATTCACTTTTTCGGCAGTATTCGCACCACCACAGTTTTTCAGGGCGCGTTTGCAGTATTTGACCAAGGTTATTGGGTTGTAGGTTTAGCCGTGCTTGCCGCCGCTGTGATTGGTCCAGGCTTATTACTATTGTCGATACTGACGCAGATTTTGATTGTGAAATGGGGACTGAGTCGTCTTTTTTGGCGTAACTCATTAAAGCAATTATTGAAGTTTCATGGCGTATTGTCGCAGCTCACTATGCTAGAAATTTATGTGATCAGCTTTTTGGTTTCATCGTTCCAGCTTTCTGATTTTTCGGATATTTATTTTGGCATGGGCACATTTTGCTTCACTATGTTGTTTCTCGTGACTTTGTTTCTACAAAGAGAGTACGACTTAGAGCACATGTGGACTTTATTGGAAGGTCATCGCTGATATGAAGCAACAAGGTAAAGATATCGGCCTGTGTCTGTGTAAGGTCTGCCGCCTGCTCAATAGTAGTGACCTCAGCCACTGCCAGCGCTGTGAAGCTGAGTTGCAGGTCAGGGACTATTCTAGCCTGCAAAAAAGTTGGGCTTTGTTGATTACCGCTGCCATTTTGCTGGTGCCTGCAAACATTTACCCTATCACTATGCTGACCAACCAAGGGCAAGTGCGGCACGACACCATTTTTTCGGGCATTTTGCATCTAGTGCATTCAGATATGTTGCCCATTGCCGTGATAGTTTTTACTGCCAGTATTTTAGTGCCATGGATTAAAATCATCGGCTTATCCATTTATCTGTGTGCGATCAGCTTTGATATTCCGATTTCAAAAAAGAAATTGATGGTGGGTTTTCACATCATCGAATGGATTGGTCGTTGGTCAATGCTCGATTTATTTGTCATCTCAATCACAGTGGCATTAGTGAATATGGGACAACTACTCGACGCTAAACCCGCGCCTGCAGCGACCGCATTTGCCTTGGTTATTCTGTTAACTCAGTTAGCCGCAAAAGTGTTAGACACTCGTTTACTCTGGGATCGATTGGAACCTCAAGATGACACAAATTGAATCGCCGAAAGTTGTAAAGAAAAAACTCTTTTCGCCCATTTGGCTGCTGCCTATTGTCGCGTTAGCATTGGGTGCGTGGCTGGGCATTAAGAGCATTAAAGAATCGGGCGTTGAAATTCAAATTCACTTTCCGAGCGCCACTGGGATTGACGTAGGTAAAACCTTAGTCAAATACCAAGGCTTGACTGTCGGTAAAGTCAAAGACATAGGAATAGATGAAGATCTCAAGGGCGTAAACGTTAAAGTCATGATGGACTACCGTGCTAAGCCTTTCTTAAATAAGGAAACTCTCTTCTGGCTGGTCACCCCTAAGGCCAGTATCACAGGTGTTGAAGGCTTAGATGCGTTGTTTTCGGGTAACTACATCGCGATTCAACCGGGCAAAGGTAATGCGTCAACCTTCTTCGAGGCTGAACGCCAACCGCCGCCGATGCAAATCGGCTCAGAAGGTGTGATGGTCGAACTGACCTCAGACAAACTCGGTTCGTTGGATGTTGGCTCGCCAATATTTTTCCGCCAAATCCCCGTGGGCAGTGTGGTCAGCTATCGTTTAGATGGCAATCAAAGGGTCATCATCAGTGCCTTCATTCAAGAACAATACGCGCGATTAGTGAAGAAAAACTCTCACTTTTGGAACGTCTCCGGCGTTAAAATTGATGCATCACTGACTGGGGTTAAAGTCAGCTCTGAGAGTTTGGCATCCATTCTGGCTGGCGGCGTGAGTTTCAGCTCTGACGATAAAGCAGATATTGCCAAAAACGGTGACATTTTTTCGCTTTATGATTCAGAAACCACAGCCCTTGGCGGCATAGAAATAAACCTGACCATGGCTGATGCTAACGGTGTCGACAAAGGCACTCGTATTGTTTATCGCGGCATCAATATCGGCAGCATTTTAAGCAAGCAACTCACCGCCAATGGCGTAATAGCCGTGGCTAAGTTTGAACCTCAATACGGTTCACTGCTAACTAACGACGGCGTGTTTTGGCTTGAAGGTGCCGATATTTCCCTCTCAGGCATTAAAAATCCAGAGCGTTTACTAACGGGCAGCGTGATCAACTTCCTGCCGGGTATTAATACAAAAACGGCGATGCCAAGCAGTTTTGCCTTACAAGCCAAAGCCCCTGATTTACTGCAATCGAAGAAGCGTTTCTTGACCTTAACCTCAGCCGAAAACATGGGCATTTCAGCGGGCGCCGAAGTTCGCTTTAAGCAAATCCCCATTGGCTCAGTACTTGCGGTTAAGTTAACCAAAGATTTATCGGCGGTGGAATACCAACTCGAGTTACAACCTGAGTTTGCTAGCCTAATTCGCAGCGACAGCTATTTTGTGCCTGAGTCGGCATTAACAGTAAAAGCATCACTAGAGGGCGTGTCAGTCAAAGCAAGGGACTTTACGACGCTCACTCAAGGTGCGGTTAGCTTGATCCAAGGCCACAGCGATACGCCACTCGCCGCCAACAGCGCCCTCACCTTGTTTAGCTCAGTGGATGCCGCGACAGCCTTCTATGATCGTCAGCAACAAGTACATCTGACCTTAATCAGTCAAGATGGCGCCGATGTCAGCCAAGGCTCACCGATTTACTATAAAAAGATGCAAATTGGCACAGTTGACTCTGTGAACTGGCAAAGTAAGACCGAAGACTTTGCTATCAAGCTCGCTATCGACAAACAGTTCCAGCCCTTGCTGAAAAAGCCGAATGTGTTCTGGCGTAACAGCGCCGTGGATATTAGCGCCAGTCTTGCGGGCATTGATGTTGCGGTCGCACCGCTTCAAGGAGCATTAAAGGGCAGCATCAGTCTGGGATTGCTTGATAGCAATGACAAAGCCAGCAATGCAGCTAACTTAAAACTCTATGAGAGCAAGCAGTTGGCATTAACGCAGGCGCAGGCGATTCGCCTCACCCTACCCGCCTCAAGCAAACTGGCGGCCAAGGCAGCGATTCGTTATCAAGGTCATCAAGTGGGTGAAGTGTCGCAGGTGAAGCTCAATGCCGATCTCAATACACTCACTGCAACGGCCTATCTCTACGGCGAATACGCCGAACATTTCAGCCGCAGCGACTGTGAATATCATCTAGTGGATGCGCAAATTTCTCTAGCAGGAATTAAAGCGCCAGAAACCTTGATCACTGGCCCTTATATCGGTGTGCTACCGGGTACAAGCAGTCAAAAAGCGACCCAGTTTGTCGCCAACCTCGCTGCCAGCAGCTATGCCAATGTTGCCGAAGATGCGCTTAAATTTACCCTAGAAGATAGCAACTTAGGCTCGATGAAAGTCGGCACACCTATCTTCTTCCGTGGTATCAAAGTCGGTCAAATCGATGGTTATCACCTGTCGACACAGGGCAATAGCGTGCTGATGCAAGCCCATATTGAGCCGCAGTACAGTCACTTAGTGAATCAAAGCAGTCAGTTCTGGGATGCTTCTGGGATTAAAGTTGATGTTGGCCTATTCTCAGGCGCGCAAATCGAAGCGGGCTCGCTGGAAACCTTACTCGCTGGCGGTATTAATGTCGCGACTAAGGACACGACTCAAGAGGGTAATCGTTTAGCAGCAGGAACAGTATTAAGATTGCAACACAAAGCCGAAAACGAATGGCAGGAATGGGCACCCGCCCAGTAATTCTTTTCTTCAAAATACTTACACCAACGCACTAATATTAAAGCTCTTAAAAGTCAATCAGGCGCATTATGCGCCTGATTGATTTTTAGCTTCTCAAATGTCATAGACACATTCTAGGGCGATCAACACTCTCCCCCCCTTATCCATAAAACCAATAACAAACGGCAATCGCAGCACTGATCCCCGCAAAATCCGCGGTTAACCCACAGGCTAAGGCGTGGCGGCCATGGCGAATACCCACAGAGCCAAAATACACGGCGAGAACATAAAAAGTAGTTTCAGTGCTGCCCTGAAAAATCGCCGCTAATCGGCCAGCAAAAGAATCGACGCCGTGATGATCCATTGTCTCGAGCATCATGGCTCTAGCACCTGAACCACTAAAAGGCTTCATCAGCGCGGTCGGCATAGCATCGACAAAACGCGTATCAAAACCCAATATCCGCACGCCACTGGCAATCAAGTGCAACAGATAATCCAAGGCGCCGGATGCGCGTAGTAAACCGATCGCTAATAGCATGGCGAGCAAATAAGGGATCAGTTGGATAGATTGGGCAAAACCCGCCTTCGCCCCTTCAATAAACTCATCATAAACCGCCACCTTACGGATGCCCGCAACAATGACGAAGGTAAACACTAATAACAATAAAATGCCGTTACCCATTGCCGTCGACACTGTGCCAATGGCTTCAGCACTTAAGGTCATCAGATAAAAACCACTCGCCACTAGGCCAGAGAGCATCAAGGCGCCATAACCGAGCACCACAGAGTTTAATAACGAAATCCGCTGCACTAACGCCACAACCAACAAACCCGCCAGTGTCGAGGCCGAGGTTGCCAGTAAAATCGGCAGGAAAATATCCGCAGGCGCGGCTGCACCTTGCTGGGCACGGTAAAGGAATACCGTCACAGGCACTAAGGTGACAGAGGAGGTATTAAGTACTAAAAATAAGATTTGCGCATTAGTCGCCACGGTTTTTAGCGGATTTAGACTCTGCAAATCATGCATCGCCCTTAAACCAAGCGGCGTGGCGGCATTATCTAAACCAAAAATATTCGCCGTTAAATTCATCGTGATACTGCCAAAGGCGGGATGGCCCTTGGGCACTTCTGGCATCAAGCGGCGCAGTAAGGGCTCAAACACAAAGGCGATAGCGCTGACCACTCCGGCCTTCTCGCCCACCTGCATCAATCCCATCCACAGAGAAAGTACACCAATCAGCCCAAGGGAAATTTCAGCGGCAAGCTTAGCGCTAGCAAATAATGCGGCGACCGAAGCCGATAGGACTTCTATGTGCCCATTGAACAGTTGCACCGCTATTGCCAGCAATGCCGTAACAAAGAAAGCTAACCACACGCGATTCAGCACGCTAATCCCCTTATTTTTATTTGTTTTTATTCTATTAGCTCATGACTACTGAGTGCTAGCTTTATGGCAACTCATTCTAATATTGCGGCAATCGTCTGTGCATAAACCTCAAATAACCATAACGGCTGAGGCACTTGGGATAAAATCTCAGACCCAATAAGGGATTATGATATACTCGCGCCAGTTGATACACAGTCTATTTTCCTATGGTTCAATGAAATCAATGGTTCAATTAAATCAAAATTTTATCGATACAATCACCCAAGAACTCCCCGCCCATTTATCCATGGACGAGTTTATTGCCGCTTGCGACAGGCCGCTTAGACGTTCAATTCGGGTCAATACCTTAAAAATCAGCAGCGACGACTTTAAGACTCTGATGCAACCTAAGGGCTGGACGTTTGATCCTATTCCTTGGTGTGAAGACGGATTTTGGATCAGCTACGATGAAGAAGAACAACTCGGCAATGCCTTAGAGCACATTCAGGGCTTATTCTACATTCAAGAAGCCAGCTCTATGTTGCCGCCGACCGCACTTTTTACGCCTAGTGCATTTACGACTAGTGCAAAGTGGCAGTGCGTACTCGATCTCGCCTCTGCGCCGGGTTCAAAAACCACGCAAATGGCCGCATTGATGCAAAACCAAGGTTTATTGGTAGCGAATGAGTATTCGGCGAGCCGCGTGAAAGTATTGCACGCCAATGTGCTGCGCATGGGCGCAAGTCACTGTGCTCTCACCCATTTCGATGGCCGTGTGTTTGGCGAATACCTGTACGAAAGTTTCGATGCAGTGCTCATTGATGCGCCCTGTGGCGGCGAAGGCACAGTGCGTAAAGATGCCGATGCGCTAAAACACTGGAGCCTTGACGATGTGTTGGCCATTAGTGAAACCCAAAAAGCCTTAATCGAATCAGCGTTTCTCGCCCTGAAACCCGGCGGCAGTTTGGTCTACTCAACCTGCACCTTAAACCGCCTCGAAAACCAAGGCGTGTGCGAGTATTTAAAGCAAGTCTACGGCGATGCCGTGCAATTTGAATCCTTAAGTGATTTATTTGATGGCGCTGATCGAGCCACGACAGCCGAAGGCTTCTTGCATGTCTGGCCGCAGATTTACGACAGTGAAGGTTTCTTTGTCGCTAAATTGACAAAAACTGCCTCTGTGCCGCGATTACTGCCTGAGCCTAAACTGCAGAAAAACTTCCCCTTCACGACCGCATCAGCGAAACAAGCTCAAGGGATCAAAGACTATTTTCAGCAGGATTTAGGTATCAGCTTACCGGACGAACTCATCATGGTTCGCGATGATGAATTCTGGCTATTTCCTCATGAATTCAACGCTTTTATCGGCCGTATGCGCTTTCAGCGTATTGGCATTAAACTCGCCGATAACAGTAAGCACGGGTTTAAAGTCCGCCATGAAGCGATTATTGCTTTAGCGGGAAAACAACTTAGCCCAACGGCAAAAACGGTCGATGTGAGCGATGTTGAAGCTAAAGAGTATTTAATGGGGCGAGATATTCCCTTAGCCACCGCAGGCAAAGCCCAAGGTGAAGTGATCGTCTGTTATGGCGGCGCGCCATTAGGCATGGCGAAACATTTAGGCAATAAGTTAAAAAACAACCTGCCCAGAGACTTAGTGAAAGATAAAGTGTTATTGCTACCAGAACAGACAAAATCGTTATAGTTCTGCTGTTTTTTAGCGATAAATAACCTAAAAAAGGGGAAGGTGAACGCGACTCTAGGGCAAAAGCTCAACTACACTGAGTCTATTGTAAAGCGCACTGCATGGCGCTTTCACCTGTAGCGCACGGCTCTTCAACGAGCCATTCCCCTAGGCCCAAACAGCTTTCATCGTTTTGGGCCTTTTTTTATGCCAATGTCTTTATGCCTGAGTCTTTTTGCCTGAGCCTTTATGTCTCAGTGTTGGCAAGCACGCAATCGCATAACATGGGTCAAAACACTTAAAGCTAACGGCCGACTAAACGCGCCGCATCTTTGAATAAATTAAAGAAGTTATTACTGGTGTACTCAGCAAGATCCTCGTAGCGCTCACCTCTAAGCTCGGCCACAAACTCAGCAACATCACGCACATAGGCGGGCTGGTTTTCTTGTCCACGGTGTGGAATAGGCGCCAAATAGGGCGAGTCTGTTTCAACCAGCAGGCGATCCTGTGGCACTTTACGGATAACAGTGCGAAGTTCACCGGCATTTTTAAAGGTGACTATGCCTGATACTGAAATGTAAAAGCCAAGGTCAATCGCCGCTTTCGCCATTTCCCAATTCTCGGTAAAGCAATGCAGTACGCCGCCAACTTTATCCGCGTTGCCCTGCTTAAGCATAGTGATCGTGTCTTCACGCGCATCGCGAGTATGGACAATCAAAGGTTTATTCACTTCGACCGCAAGGGCGATCTGCTGCTCAAAACATTGTTGTTGCAGCAATTTAGTTTCGTCGGCATAAAAATAATCTAGGCCAGTTTCACCAATCGCGACCACTTTAGGATCGGTGGCAAAGCGGCGGATTTGCTCAACATCAAGCCCTTCTTTAACGTCTAATGGATGCACGCCCGATGACAAAAATACCTGATCGAAGGCTGCAACTTTATCTCGCATCGATTCAAATCCCTGCTGGCGCACGTTGACGCATAGCATATAGTCCACGCCACGGGCTTTCGCGCTGGCCAGAATATGTTCTAGGGTTTGTTGATCAGGCGCCGCTTTAAGGCGATCGAGATGGCAGTGTGAATCAATAAGCACAGGGATTTCCAAGCAGAATAACAAAAGGAAGACAAGGATACCCAGCCAAGGGATCGAGGTCAAATTCCACGGAGGCGAAGTATCAGTTTAGAGTGTGGGCCAATGTTAAAACTAGAACAGTTAAACGAGAGTAACGCTTAAAGCAGAGCGTTTAAACCTAAGTAACATTTAAACCTAAGTAACCTTCAAACCAGAGCAATAATGCGGGCCAACCTACATAGTGCAGGTTAGATCGCCGGAGGCAAGTTCGCGGGACAGTAATTTTTCGATGTGGTGTTTATGGCTATCGGGCTCAGAAACAATTTTAATGCCAATGCCTACAGGACGGCCGCCCGAAGCACCTAAGGGATTGATCCATACCACGACACCGCGAAATTCATTCGTTATGGTCGCGCCCGGTAAGCGATACGCAATCGTCAGCGGCTGGCCAAGGTAATGCCCTTCACTGGTGGCTATGAATAATCCTGCCGGCTTAATAAAAGGCATATAGGCACGATATAGCTGATGTAAGGTATCAAAATTAACGACGAGATCTACCATGGCATATTACTTATTTGTTATCTCTCTATATTCTAAGACATAACTTTGACACAAGGCCAGATAATTGACGCTCGGCATTGTACTTAAGCTATGACACATTCCCATGATCTTGGCCGCCAAGTTCCCGAGCTGCGCATGGATAAACGCATCTTGGTGGCTATTTTTCAGTAACACCTGTCGTATAAGCAGGTATAAAACCTTAAGAACATCAATTATTTGTTGTTCACTTATAGTTAACAAACTAGCACACAGATGACCAGACGACAAACTTTGGGCCCAATCTTTGCGAAACTGTAGCAAGGATTGATAACGGCTCTGTTGACCACCTTCAGACTGCAAGCTCTCTGCCAACTGTAGCGGTCCACCCACCACACTCAAGCACCAAGTAACATCCTCTTTGATATCACATTGCTGCGCTAACCAGTTTTTGATGATTTCTCGACTTGGCACAACGAAGGGAATGCGCTGACAACGACTGCTGACCGTCGCCATTAAACGTGCAGGCGTATCCGACTGCAATATCAGTAAAGTGTCTTTACCCGGCTCCTCAAGGGTTTTAAGGAGAGCGTTGGCGGCAGCGGAGTTAAGCCGCTCGCTATGATGAATAATCGCCACTCGCATACCGCTTTGCTGGGCTGTAGCAGTAAGACGCGTGCAAAGCTCACGAATTTGATCGACTTTAATTTGATTGCCATCGGCAGCAATATGGTAAAAATCGGGATGATTGCCCGCATCAAAAAGCTGACAAGACTTACAAAAACCGCAGGCCTCCGCCGGTGTTGGCTGCAAACACATGGCCGCACGCGCCATAAATACACTCAGCAGCTCACCACCATAGGCAGAATCAATGCCGACAAGCTGCGCATGGGGCATTTTTTGCCGCGTTAGTTGCGCTAAAAATGCCTGCCTTGGCCCTTCGAGCCAAGGCAATTGCGCAGCCGTAAACCCAGACTCAACTACCATGCCATCGCCTGTAACACGGCTAAGATATCTTTATGCACTTCGGCCATGGTTTGACTCGCATCGATAACCACTATGCTGTCATCTTCGCTAGCAAGTTTAAGGTAAGTCGCGCGAGCCCGTTCAAAGAAATCAATCGCTTGTTGCTCAATTCTATCAAGCTCACCGCGTTTAGCCGCGCGGGTTAGCCCAAGCTTAGGATCTAAATCTAAGTACAAAGTGAGATCGGGTTTAAAGCCTTTTAGGGTGGCATTGCTCACCGCTTCCACTAACGGCATTAAGCCCCTGCCACCACCTTGATAGGCCAGTGACGATAAATTGTGTCTGTCACCCAATACCCATTGACCCTTTGCAAGCGCGGGCTTAATGACATTGGCAACCAACTGGGCTCTGGCGGCATAGATGAGTAAACACTCGGCCTCGTCACACAGGGGATCGGTCGCATCGGCAATTTTGACCAAATCACGGATACGTTCGGCCAGTGGCGTGCCACCCGGCTCGCGGGTGCAGATCGGCGCTTTACCCGTATGTTTTTCAATAAAGTCGCGAATAAGGTTAATAGCACTCGACTTACCCGCGCCCTCTAAACCTTCAATAACGATAAATTTTGCAAAAACTGACATTGGATTTTCTTTCTCTGCATTTTTACTTTGGTGATTTTTCTGGCGTCGCCGGTTTTTTCTTACGCTGATACACATCGACAGCTTGGTTGTGTGCTTCAAGTGTGCTTGAAAACACATGGGTACCATCGTTGCGTGACACGAAATAGAGATAACTCACACTAGCGGGTTTAGACACGGCCATCAGTGAGGCTTTACTCGGTGCTGCTATCGGTGTTGGCGGTAATCCAAAAATACGATAAGTGTTAAAAGGTGTCTCTTCGACTAAATCTTTACGGGTGATATTGCCCTTATAGCGTTCGCCCATGCCATAAATAACCGTCGGGTCGGTTTGCAGACGCATGCCTTGATTAAGACGATTAACGAATACTCCGGCAATTTGGTCGCGCTCATGGGCTTGGCCGGTTTCCTTCTCGACTATCGATGCCAAGATCAGCATTTCATAGGGGGATTTTAACGGTAAATTCGGCGCCCGTTCCGCCCACGCTTTGGCAAGCTCTTGCTCCATCATCTTATAGCTTTGAGTCAGCAGGACTTTAACATCCGCCTCAGCAGTATAATGATAGGTGTCAGGGAAGAATTTACCCTCAGGCAGACCTGAATCATCGCCCTGCGCCATCAACACGGCGGCAAACACCTCTGGTGACATCTGTAAATGCGGCGCACTGGCAAGTTGTTGTTCCCATTCAACGATGGTTTTACCTTCAACTAAGGTCAAACTGAAGGTTTTCACTTTTCCGGCAATCAAATCATTCAGCAAATCGGTAATGGTTTGTGAAGGGGATATTTCGTAAAGGCCCGAGCGGATCTTAGCAAGCTCAGGGCGGAACTTAAGTAGCCACTTGAGTTTCCACGTGTCTTGAATCACACCATCGTCGGCAAGTTGCTGCGCAAGCTGGTTCACGCTGGTACCGCGTTCAACGGTCAGCTCTTTAGGCTCGCTGAGACTCAGCGGCGTTTGACTGTATTCGATGACAGTTTGATAGCCCCAAAAGGCGCCAAAACAGACTAATGTCAGCAAGGTCAACAGGGTTGAACTGGCGATAAGAATGAGTTTTTTCATAGGGTGAGTGAAAGTGTCTGTCTAAGTTGCGCGGTAATCGGAGCACGGCTGAACATGAGCGAATCAATCGCCAGCACATCCACAATTCCTAAAACGCTGTTAGTGATAAACGCTGAGTCAAATTCAATTAAACGCTCGGCGCCAACGGGCAAACATTCGATATTCATGTTCTGTTCAAGCAAGGCTATCATAACCTGTTCGCGCATCACACCCGCCACGCCGCACTGGGCTAATGAAGGGGTTATAACGCGATTGCCTTTGATAAAAAACACATTGGCCATCGAAGATTCAATCACATTGTCTTCGATATCGTTAACTAACCAGTCATCAAACCCCTGAGGTAAAGGGTGGGATTTTATCAAGACTTGTTCGAGTCGATTTAAATGCTTCATCCCAGCCAACAAGGGCTGCAAACCCAATCGTATCGACGAGGTTTTAAGGCAAATGCCCGCTTGCTGCCACTTTGCATAATGGCTTGGAATAGCATGAACAGAGACGATTTCGGTAGGATTAACCGTTTCTGGTGGTGTGTAACCACGGCCACCAACACCACGGGAAACGATTAACTTAATGCAATGATGTGGATATTCAATGGCTAAGGCATGAAGCTGCTGTTGCAGTGCTTCACTCATTTGCCATTGAAACCCAAGCCTTGCGGCGCCTGCGGTTAAACGAGCTTGATGGGCGTCGAAAAACAAAATCCCCTCAGCGCCTGTCCGCATAGTCGCAAACAAGCCATCACCGTAGGCAAGCCCTCGATCGGAAGGGTCGACACTCGCCAGCGATGCGCCATTCACCCAAAACACTTGTGTTAGTCCTGACTGATACGGCTGGCGACCGCTTCTTGCTGATCTTTATACTTGGCACTTTTACGGGTGTTATAAGGACGTGCAACCGCATGATTGAGGCGTTCAAAGTTAAGCGCACCTATGGTCATACGTGGACGCAGGGCCAAAGGTAACTTGCCGCTGTTATAGAACTCGAGCACGATTTTACCCTGCCAACCTGGATCGATACGGTGCGCAGTCACATGTACCATAAGACCTAAACGCGCCAATGATGAACGACCATCGAGCCAACCGACGATATCGGCGGGCAGCGTCACGCTCTCGTAAGTCACCGCCAAGGCCAATTCGCCAGGATGCAGGAAAAACGCTTCGCCATCAGGGATTTCGATAATTTCACTCATCACCCGATCAAGCGCAGCTTGCATCTCGACGCTTGGGCCACTCAAGTCGATATAAGGCGCAGTATGATCTTTAAACACGCGAAACTGTCCACCTAAGCGCACATCAACACTGACGCCTGAAATAGCTTCTATGCCTGGGCGAGGTTCTATTACGATAGTGCCGTTATCAAGGGCCTGTTCAATTTCGATATCGGTTAAGCGCATCTTGCCTATTACTCCTTGAGTTTTTATGTCGTTATTTTGCCAGTAAATGTTGGATACGAGTTTTTAAAATATCGGTCGCAATACGATTCTTACCGCCACGGGGAACGATAATATCGGCGTATTGTTTCGACGGTTCGATAAACTGTAAGAACATAGGACGCACGGTTTTCTTGTACTGAGAAATCACAGATTCCATCGTACGACCGCGTTCAGCCACATCACGGGTTAGGCGACGTAGGAAACAAATGTCCAGCGGTGTGTCCATAAACACACTCGCGTCCATCAGCGCACGTAATTTAGGATCGGTCAGCAGTAAGATACCTTCTAAAATGATCACCTTTTTCGGTGTCATCGTCAGGGTTTCTGCTATACGAGTGTGTTCTGTGTAGCTATAACAAGGGATATCAACAGCTTCGCCAGACTTGAGCAACTGTAAATGGGTGCACAACAGTTGATGGTCCAACGCTTTTGGATGATCGTAATTCGTTAATACCCGTTCATCCATGGATAAATGACTCTGATCGCGATAGTACGCGTCTTCATTAATTACCCCAATTTGATCTGTGCCTAAATCGCGGCGTAATTCGTCAAAAATCGTTTTGGCAATTAAACTTTTGCCCGATGCTGACGCGCCAGCAATTGCAATAATGACACACTGCTGAGAATTCATACCCTTAAACCTTACTCGTCATCTGAAACACTAATAGAAACTGTTTTCTGGCTTTGTTTTAAAGCCAATTCTGCGCCCACTTTACGGGCAATTTCCCGATAAAGTGCGGCTACTTCACTGTCTGGTTCGGCAACGACCGTCGGCGCACCGTTATCCATGGCTTCACGGATATTGATGTGCAGCGGCAAGGCGCCTAACAGTGGAACTTGATAACGCTCGGCGATTTTACTGCCACCGTGTGTTCCAAATGGATGTTCTTTATGTCCACACTCGGGACATAAATGGAAACTCATGTTTTCGACGATACCCAGCACAGGAATGTTCACTTTCTGGAACATATTGATGCCCTTCTTGGCATCGGCCAGCGCGATATCCTGCGGCGTAGTCACGATAACAGCACCACTCACAGGCACTTTTTGTGACAGAGTTAATTGAATATCACCCGTACCCGGCGGCATATCGACGACTAAATAATCAAGCTCTGGCCATTGGGTTTCATTGAGCAGTTGCGCTAGCGCGCCCGCTGCCATTGGGCCACGCCACACGGCCGCTTCATCACCGCTGAGCATAAATCCAATCGATTGCGCGGCAATGCCATGGGCACTGGCGGCGGTCATGTGTTTGCCATCGGGGGAAAGCGGTCTGAAATTAGGAATACCTAGCATCATAGGCACTGACGGGCCGTAAATATCCGCATCGAGAATACCCACCTGTGCGCCTTCAGCCGCTAAGGCCAAGGCTAAGTTCACCGCTGTGGTTGATTTACCCACACCGCCCTTACCTGAGGCAACGGCAATCACTTGCTTCACATTGGCAATCGGTGCGATAGAAGATAACGCTGAATAGGCTTTAGGTTGAAAATCGATTTCACATTCGACTTCATCGATAGCATCGAGCACGGCCAACTTGTTGGTCAGCGCCATCACAGTGTCGCGATACTGGGTCATGCAAGGGTATGGATAGACTAAGCCAAGCTGCAAACGCTTACCTTCCAACGCCAGTTTATTTACGCATCCTGCGCTCACTAACCCTTTCGCGAGATACGGATCAACAAATGAATCGAGAATAGCCAGAACTGGCCCGAGAAGATCGTCATTTAGACGATAATCAGTTTGAGTTGAAGACAAAAGAATTACCCCCACCAATAAATTTGCCCAAGTGTACCAGATAATGCAGAAAACATTAGCGCAGATTTAGCTCAATCGGCTCAGCTTTTGATGAAAATCATCCTGTAATCGGTTAGTATCTCTACCAATATTTTTGGCCCACCACGATATTTGAGACAAGATGGCAACTTCACAACGTAAAATTCTCGTGACCAGCGCACTTCCCTACGCAAACGGACCGATACATTTAGGTCACATGTTGGAATACATCCAGACAGATATCTGGTCGCGTTATCAAAAACTTCGTGGACATGAGTGCCACTATATTTGTGCCGATGACGCCCATGGCACGCCGATCATGCTTAAAGCGCAGCAATTAGGCATAGCGCCTGAAGATATGATCGCCCAAGTGAACAAAGAACATCAGCAGGATTTTGCCGATTTTAATGTCGCCTTCGATAACTATCACAGCACTCACAGCGAAGAAAACCGCCTCATGGCGAGCGATATTTATCTCAAGCTAAGGGACAACGGCTATATCAAGAGCAAGAGCATTTCTCAGTTATTCGATCCTGAGAAATCCATGTTCCTGCCCGACCGCTTCGTAAAAGGTACTTGCCCTAAGTGTAAGTCACCTGATCAATACGGCGATAACTGTGATTCTTGCGGCGCGACTTACAGCCCAACTGAACTGATCAATCCAAAATCAGCGGTATCGGGTGCAACGCCAGTGATGAAAGACACTGAGCACTTTTTCTTCGACCTGCCCGCCTTCGAAGGCATGCTAAAAGAGTGGACTCGCTCTGGCGCACTGCAAGTCGAAATGGCCAATAAACTCGACGAATGGTTTGAGCAAGGTCTGCAGCAATGGGATATCACCCGTGATGCACCGTATTTTGGCTTTGAAATTCCCGATGCACCGGGCAAGTATTTCTATGTTTGGTTAGATGCGCCTATCGGCTATATGGGTTCATTCAAAAACCTGTGTGCAAAACGTCCTGAGTTGAGCTTCGATGAATTCTGGGGCAAAGATTCTACTGCTGAGGTTTATCACTTCATCGGTAAAGACATCGTTTACTTCCATAGCCTCTTCTGGCCAGCCATGCTGCACGGCTCAGGTTATCGTCAGCCAAACAGCGTCTATGCCCACGGTTATGTGACGGTCAATGGCGCGAAGATGTCAAAATCGAAAGGCACGTTCATTAAGGCGCGTACCTATTTAGATCATTTAGATCCTGAATATTTACGTTACTACTACGCCGCTAAACTCAGCAGCCGTATCGACGATTTAGATTTAAATCTGGAAGATTTCGCCCAGCGCGTGAACTCAGATTTAGTCGGTAAACTAGTGAACTTAGCCTCGCGCACAGCAGGTTTTATCACTAAACGCTTCGATGGCAAGCTAGCGAAAATTAACGACACTACCCTGACCGAAGCGTTTTTAGCCAAGCAAGACGTGATTGCCGATTTTTACGAGTCGCGTGAATACGGCAAAGCGATGCGCGAAATCATGGCGCTGGCGGATATTGCCAACGGGTTTGTGGCTGATGCTGCACCTTGGCAAATGGTGAAACATGACGATCAACAGGAAGCTGCCCATCAAGTGTGTTCAAACGCCTTGAATCTGTTCCGTATTCTCGTGACGTATCTAAAACCTGTATTGCCACGTTTAGCCCAAGATGTGGAAGCCTTCTTCCAACTGCCACTCACTTGGGATGCATTGGGCCAAGATTTAGCGGGTCATGAAATCGCCCCATTCAAGGCAATGATGCAACGTGTTGAGCTGGATAAAGTCAATGCCATGGTTGCTGATTCCAAGGATAACCTGCAAGTCACGGCGGATGCACCAAAGACGGCAGCACCTGAAAAAATAGCTAAAGCTTCATCGGTTAGCAGTGAGCCGCTGGTTAGTGATCCTATCAGTGAGACCATCAACTTTGATGATTTTGCGAAAATCGACCTGCGTATCGCTCGCATCGTCAAAGCAGAGCATGTTGCTGACGCTGACAAGTTACTCAAGTTACAACTCGACATCGGTGGTGAAACGCGCCAAGTGTTTGCCGGGATCAAATCGGCCTATTCGCCAGAGGATCTCGAAGGCAAGTTGACTGTGATGGTGGCGAACTTAGCGCCACGTAAGATGCGTTTTGGCATGTCAGAAGGCATGGTGTTGGCCGCAGGACCTGGTGGTAGCGACCTGTGGATTTTAGAACCCCATGAAGGCGCACAGCCTGGCATGCGGGTTAAGTAATCTGCGCTAGCTAACGCTCGAAAAATCAATAAGGCCGCATTTATGTGGCCTTATTTGTTGGTTTTGACTGTTAGCCAATTCGTGGCGCCGAGTGTCAATTCGTCTTTTAAAAGACTGAGTTTACGCCACTAGGTTTAGCAAACAGGTTTAAGTGACTAGTTTAAGTGACAGGTTTCAGAAAACGAGTTAATGCTCGTATTTCTATCGACAAGGCATTCGCTGCAGTGTGATATTCATATCTGTGACAGGTCTAAAATCGACGCGGTGTTCAGTGAGTCATTCGAGGAGTAGTTATGGGAAATATCGTTGAGCAGTTGCTGTTTTCTGCCTCGATTACGGGTCCAATCTGTTTGATGTTAGCGCTCGGTGTGATCCTAAAACGCACCCAAATCATCAATGAAAACTTTATTGATGTCGCATCAAAATTAGTCTTTAACGTGACGCTGCCAGCCTTACTGTTCCTTAGCATTATTAGCTCCAATCACGATCTCGCCTCCAGTGCGCCCTTAATTGGCTATGGGTTAGCGGCCAATCTGCTGTTTTTTATATTATCCAGCTATGCAACTGGACGACTATTTCCCAAGCACAAAGACCAAGGCGTGATCATTCAAGGGGGATTCAGGGCCAATACCGCGATTATCGGCTTAGCTTATGTTTCCAACGCCTACGGCAGTTCTGGTGTTGCTTTAGCTGCGGTTTATGTCGCCTCGATGACACTGCTCTACAATATTCAAGCGGTTATTTGCCTCAGCCCTAAAGGCGAAGAATCCAGCCAACGCGCATTTGGCGTGATTATCAAGACCATCACTAAAAACCCGCTGATCATTGCCATTATGGTCGGCATGTTGTTCTATTTACTTGCTATTCCAGTACCGAAAATGGTGCTCGATGCGGGCCAATACTTTGCCAATATGACCCTGCCACTAGCGCTACTGTGCACTGGCGGTTCTCTCGATATTGGTTCACTCAAACATGAAAAGCATTCAACTTGGTTCTCGACCGCATTGAAACTGATCTTTGCCCCGCTTTTTATCACGCTTGGGGCCTTGCTGTTGGGCTATCGAGGGATTGAGTTAGCGCTGGTCTTTTTAATGAGTTCTGCCCCCACCGCAGCCGCCAGCTATGTGATGGCACGCGCCATGGGTGGCAATGCACCCCTTGCAGCCAATATTATCGCGCTGACCACAGTCTGCTCGTTGCTCACGTGCACCTTAGGCATCTTTGTATTGTCCACTTTGGGGCTGATCTAGCTACAGCTAAAG
Organism: Shewanella baltica; assembly: GCF_900456975.1. NCBI lineage: Bacteria > Pseudomonadati > Pseudomonadota > Gammaproteobacteria > Alteromonadales > Shewanellaceae > Shewanella > Shewanella baltica. The sequence continues at coordinate 1,753,786 of NZ_UGYM01000002.1, read as the reverse complement.
GCTAAGAGCTGATTGCTAAATCAGCTAGAGGAACAAGTTTGAGTGCTGATAAGTCACCATAACTCACAATAAAAAAGGCGAGCCATGCTCGCCTTTCGTTTAGGGATAAAACGGTTAGATGGTCACCATAAGCCGCTTAATTAATGGATTAGACCGGATTGGTGATATCTACAAAATGGTGCACGAGATCAAACTCGCGAGCGAGATGACGGCCTAAGGCTTGAATCCCAAAACGTTCGGTCGCATGGTGCCCCGCCGCAAAATAATGTATGCCCTGCTCCACCGCACTGTGGAACGTGCGTTCGGACACTTCACCACTGATAAACGCATCCACACCTAAACTCGCCGCAACATCGATATAGTCCTGCGCGCCGCCAGTACACCAAGCTAAATGTTGGATCTTGGCATCGCCATCACCAATGTGCAGTGGGGCTCTGCCTAACGCCTCCTCAAGGGTGTGAGAAAATTCGCTAGCACTAACCGCAAGATCAAGTTTTCCACGCCACAGCAGCCCCTGAGCCACCTCTTCGATGGCTTCTGCGTCGACGATCCCAAGTTGCCTGCCTAAGGTCGCGTTATTACCCAGCATTGGGTGGGCGTCCAAGGGCAAATGATAGCCAAATAAATTAATATCATGCTTGAGCAGTGCCTTAATCCGGCGTTGTTTCATGCCAGTGATCACTTCAGGCTCATTCTTCCAAAAAAAGCCGTGATGGACCAAAATCGCATCGGCGTTTAATCGAATCGCTTCATCGATCAAAGCCTGACACGCAGTCACGCCCGTCACTATGGTGCGGATCTCATCCTTGCCTTCTATTTGCAGCCCATTGGGCGCGTAATCTTTAAACGCCGATACATGTAAAAAATCGGCTAAATATTGGGTTAATTCTGTCCGTGTCATTGCATTACCGTCCTTTACTCGAGATGACCATTTACTGAAGATGACGACTTAATCAAGATAAGACAGTCGCTTACATCGCGACATCAACACGCACACCGCCTTGCAGGTAGACCACTCGTACTCTGTCACCCGCATTGAATACCATGCCAGCATCATAGTCTTGGATCACCATAACTTGGGTGCCATCTTCTTGATTGATCATCAATTCCACCAGCTTCAATGACTGCACACTCGTACCACTGCCATAACGATTGCCGATACCGCCACCAATCAAGGCGCCTAAAATGGTCGCCACATCACGGCCAGAACCGCCACCAAACTGATTACCAATCACCCCACCCGCTAAGGCGCCACCAAAGGTTTTCCAACCTCGATTACGGTCTTCAATCAGCTGGGTTTCAGTGATATTACGTACCGAAGTGATATCGCCATAGAGCACTTTCTCGACAGGCACGGCTTGATTACGGTCATAACCCGCACTCGCGGGGCTGAGGATAAACGCAAAAATAAACATAAAGCTTGCTAGAGTAGGTTTCCACATATCTGAATTTCCGCTAACTTAATAATAAGGTCTATAACTAAATCATACTCAATTGTGAAGTCACTGTCTTTTCTGAATCACGAATTTGAAGCTTTTCCTTCACCCGAACTCGCCTTAACCGATCCTAATGGGTTATTGGCTATCGGCGGCGACTTACGTCCTGAACGCTTACTCTCGGCTTACTACAACGGTATTTTTCCTTGGTTTAACTCAGATGATCCTATTTTATGGTGGTCGCCCGATCCCCGCGCCGTGTTTATTCCCGGTGAAATACACATCAGCACAAGTTTGCGGAAATACTTAAAAAAACAACCTTGGCGGATCACAATTAATCACGCTTTCACCGATGTAATGGCGGGATGCGCGCAGCCAAGAGAAAAACAGAGCGGCACTTGGATTACCCAAGAAATTCAAATGGCCTATCGCGAACTGCATTACACAGGTCACGCCCATTCCATTGAAGTCTGGGAAGGTGAACGTTTAATCGGTGGGCTTTACGGCTTAGCAATCGGCCAAGTGTTTTGCGGCGAGTCCATGTTTCACCGTAAAACTAATGCGTCCAAGGCCGCCGTTGCAGCGCTGCAACAGCATTTACTCAAAATGGGATTCAAACTCATCGATGCACAAGTGATGAATCCTCACCTAGAAAGTTTGGGAGCCAAAGCCATTAAACGCATTGATTTTATAACGTTACTGAGCGAACTGAGAAACAATCCCGTGGACCCAGCGACTTGGACCACTAAAGAGGTCATCCTTGAACTCGAGTAAAGCATCGATCGCTATCGGTATCAGTCAAATATTCCCCTGCAGCTACCTCGATGGCCAGCAGGAGCAGCTACTTGTCATCCAAGAAGATACGCTCGATCCCATTTTATTTGAGCGTTTACTTGCGGTGGGTTTTCGCCGCAGTGGCGGCTCCATCTATAAACCCCGTTGCCCAAGGTGCAGCGCGTGCCAGCCTATTCGTGTGCCAGCGCATGAATTTGTGCCATCGAAACGTCAAAAACGGACTTTAGCAAAAAACCAAGATCTGACCTGGCGAATTACATCGGAACAAACCGCCGAACAGTATGCCCTGTATGAACATTACATTCGTGAGCGGCATTTTGATGGCCCTATGTTCCCCACGAGTGAAGATCAATATCATCACTTTCTTTTTTGCCATTGGTTGCCGCCGACGTTTATCGAAGTCTATAACGGCGATAAATTATTAGCCGTAGCGGTCACAGATACCTTACCCAATAGTCTGTCGGCGATTTACAGCTATTTTGACCCCGACGAAGAACAGCGTTCCCTCGGCGCTCTGTTAATTTTAATTCAGTGCCGATTGGCAAAACTCATGGACAAAGAATTTGTTTATCTCGGATATCAAATAGATGAAAACCGTAAGATGTCCTACAAGCGTTTATATCGCCCATATCAAATTCTCACACCGACGGGCTGGGAGTATTCCCAAGTTCGCTAAGTACTTCCCCTTTACAGCAGGGTGAATTTGGGGCATGATACGCCCGTTTTTTATATTCGAAGGCTAATGGGATAATTAATTAATGGCGAAAGAAGACAACATTGAAATGCAAGGCACTATCCTTGAAACCTTGCCAAACACAATGTTTCGTGTAGAGCTTGAAAATGGTCATGTGGTGATAGCCCACATTTCAGGCAAAATGCGCAAAAACTACATCCGGATCCTTACTGGCGATAAAGTTACCGTCCAGCTGACTCCTTATGATCTGACCAAAGGTCGCATTGTCTTCCGCGCACGCTGATATAGCCTCTTAGATTTAAAAACCCGGCAAGGCCGGGTTTTTTTGTTTGCGAAAGATGAAAAAAATGGCTGCAATTGCAGCCATTTTTATGTCAAAAACTACTGGATAATCAAGCGTTAAGCTTTTGTTGTCGCTTTTTCGTGACGTTCGGTACGAATGACAATCTCGCCTTCCTTCACATCCACATGCGCCACACCGCCTGACTCTAAGACACCAAATAAGATCTCGTCTGCCAATGGACGTTTGATCAATTCGGTCACGACCCGAGCCATTGGACGCGCGCCCATGTTCTTGTCGTAACCTTTCTCAGCCAACAAGGTTCTGGCTTCGTCGCTGACATCCAAAGTAACGTGTTTTGCATCCAATTGAGCCTGCAATTCCACCAAGAACTTATCGACTACTTTGGCGATAATCGTCATATCCAAATGGTTGAACCAAATGATGGAATCGAGACGATTTCGAAATTCTGGTGAAAATACCCGATTAATTTCAGATAACGCATCTTGGGTGTGATCTTGTTGGGTAAAGCCAATCGACTTACGAATAGTCTCCTGAACACCCGCGTTCGTTGTCATCACCAAAGTCACGTGTCTGAAGTCAGCCTTACGACCATTATTGTCGGTCAAAGTACCGTGATCCATCACCTGCAACAGCAAGTTATAGACATCGCGGTGGGCCTTCTCGATTTCATCCAATAGCACCACACAGTGCGGATTTTTAATCACAGCATCGGTGAGCAAGCCACCTTGGTCATAACCCACATATCCAGGAGGCGCACCAATCAAGCGTGACACTGTGTGGCTTTCCATGTACTCAGACATGTCAAAGCGCACTAGTTTCATCCCCAAACAGTTGGCCAGTTGGTTAGTGACTTCGGTTTTACCCACACCGGTGGGACCCGCGAATAAGAAGCTACCCACAGGTTTCCTGTCTGTGCCTAAGCCACTGCGCGATAAGCGAATGGCCGAACTCAGACTCTCAATGGCCTTGTCTTGGCCAAAGACCACCATCTTAAGGTTACGCTCAAGATTACGCAGTAAGTCCTTATCAGTGGCGGATACCGACTTCTCAGGGATACGCGCCATTTTCGCCACTATCGACTCAATCTCGGCTTGGCCTATAGTCTTTTTACGTTTGCTCATAGGCAACATCACCATACGCGCCCCCGCTTCATCGATCACATCGATGGCTTTATCGGGTAAATGTCTGTCATTGATGTGCTTGGCCGACAATACCGCAGCGCTGCTGATCGCAGCCTGTGTATAACGAACCCCATGATATTCTTCGTATTTAGACTTAAGCCCCATCAAAATCTTAGTGGTTTCTTCCACTGAAGGCTCATTGATATCCACCTTTTGGAAACGACGTGCAAGTGCGCGGTCTTTCTCAAAAATACTTTGATATTCTTGGAAAGTTGTCGAGCCCATGCAGCGCAAGTTACCGCTAGATAGCAAAGGTTTCAGCAGATTAGAGGCATCCATTACGCCGCCAGAGGCCGCGCCCGCACCGATGATGGTGTGGATCTCATCGATGAATAGGATGGCATGCTTATCAGCCGCCAGTTCTTTTAACAGGTTCTTAAAGCGCTTTTCAAAGTCGCCGCGATACTTAGTTCCCGCCAGCAGTGAACCTAAATCCAAGGAATACACTGTGGCTTCAAGCATCACATCGGGCACTTGTTTATTGACGATGCGATACGCCAGCCCTTCGGCAATCGCCGTTTTACCTACGCCCGCCTCACCCACTAACAGCGGATTATTTTTACGGCGACGGCACAGGGTTTGAATCGCGCGCTCAATTTCTTGATCACGACCAATCAGTGGGTCGATGATCCCTTGTTTAGCAAGTTGATTTAAGTTGGACGCAAATTGCGACAACATGCTGCGCTCTTCGCTGCTTTCGCCCTGATCTTCAACCCGTTCTTGATCTTGATGTGACTCAGCATCATCATTTTTGGCGAAACCATGGGAAATAAAATTCACAACGTCTAGGCGACTAATATCGCAGCGGCGCAGTAAATACACGGCTTGGGATTCTTGCTCACTGAAAATGGCGACTAACACGTTAGCGCCGTTTACTTCATTGCGACCCGATGACTGCACATGGAATACTGCACGTTGCAGCACTCGTTGGAACCCCAGCGTTGGCTGAGTTTCTTTGTCATCATCAATATCGGCAATGATTGGGGTTGTTTGTTGGATAAAGCTTGCCACTTCATCTCTGAGTTTATCTAGATTCGCTCCACAGGCGATTAACGCTTCTTGAGCCGCAGGATTGTCGATCAGAGCTAATAACAGATGTTCCACTGTCATATACTCGTGACGCGCGTCTCTGGCTTGCTGAAACGCCAGATTTAAGGTGACTTCCAGGTCTTTGTTCAGCATAAGCACCCCCAAAATTAACAACAGACTACAGAGTAAAGCGGTTTTATGCTTTCTCTAACGAACACAGTAACGGATGTTGGTTTTGTCTTGCAAATTGATTTACTTGTATCACCTTAGTTTCTGCAATCCCAAACGGGAAAATACCGCAAATACCTTTTCCTTGGTGATGGATCGTCAACATGATATCGGTCGCTTCCTGCTCGTTCTTGCGAAAGAAAACCTGCAAAACTTCAATCACAAAATCCATTGGGGTGTAATCATCATTATTGAGTACCACCTTGTACATCGAAGGCGGCATTAACTCTGATTCGACACGTTCTTCAACGTGTTCAATATTTCCTATCTTTGCCATTTTTTAATACTAGCCTCTCGTGTTGGCCTCTTCCAATTGATCCGTTCAAATTAATCAGTTGTTACCCCTTTGTTAATTTTAGCTTGACTTCCGCTTTTACTCCTTACATTCTGTTGTGCAGACGGTGAACGAATACCCGTCTATACAGGTTTTACTATCTTACTGGTAAGTAGACAACAGAAGGAAGTGGAAGTATGGCAAGCGGAACTGTTAAATGGTTCAACAACGCCAAAGGATTCGGGTTTATTTGCCCTGATCAAGGTGGTGAGGACGTTTTTGCACACTATTCTACCATTGAAATGGAAGGCTATCGAACTCTAAAAGCAGGCCAACCCGTTCAATTTGAAGTAGAAGCCGGTCCAAAAGGGATGCACGCTTCAGCCATTTCACCAACAAAATAACGTTTGGTGAGGCCAATGATCTAAAAGGCAGGGACTTGTCCCTGCCTTTTTATTGCTGCGTGTTTTATTAATCCTCGGCACTTAATGCTCCATCGCTTGTCAGCATTACGCATGAATTTAATTCAAGATCAATCGCAGCCCCTCACCCATAGCATCCCCACAAAAAGATTTTATCATCTGTCTCGACAGCAAATTTAGGGCATAAAAAAGGGATCTGCCATGCAGATCCCTTTTCAAAATCAGTCTAATGACTTACAACTTTACATCAACTTTGATGGCCCACACTGACGCATGCGCCATCCAAAAGCTAAAACTCACGAGATTAAGCAATCAACAACTTGTTTAACGTCTCGCTTGGGCGCATGGCTTTTTCAGCCTTAGCCGCATCTAAACGGTAGTAACCGCCTAAATCGACTGGTGCACCTTGTGCCGTCGCTAATTCAGCCACAATCACTTGCTCATTTGCGGCCAACGCATGCGCTAACGGAATAAAGTGAGCTTGTAACTGCTCATCGCCCGTTTGCGCGGCTAAGGCTTGTGCCCAGTACATGGCTAAGTAGAAATGGCTGCCACGGTTGTCTAACTCACCGACTCTTCTTGATGGCGATTTGTTGCTATCTAAGAATTGACCAATGGCTTGATCTAAGGTATCAGCTAACACTTGGGCTTTTGGATTACCGACAGTTTGGCTTAAATGCTCAAGAGACGCAGCCAGAGCCAAGAATTCACCCAGAGAGTCCCAACGTAAGTGACCTTCTTTCTCAACCTGTTGCACGTGCTTAGGTGCACTACCGCCCGCGCCAGTTTCAAATAGACCACCACCGTTCATTAACGGAACGATTGATAGCATTTTGGCACTGGTGCCCAGCTCTAGGATAGGGAACAAGTCAGTCAGGTAGTCACGTAGAACGTTGCCCGTAACTGAAATGGTATCTTTGCCTTCTTTGATGCGAGCCAACGAGAAGCGAGTCGCTTCTTCTGGAGACATAATGCTGATCTCTAAGCCATCAGTATCATGCTCTGGCAGATATTGCTGCACTTTTGCAATGATTTGAGCATCGTGGGCACGTTTGCTATCTAACCAGAATACCGCAGGTGTATTGCTTAAACGGGCACGGCGCACGGCCAGTTTGACCCAATCACGGATAGGTGCGTCTTTAACTTGGCACATTCTCCAGATATCGCCCGCTTCCACGTTATGGCTCATCAATACCTTACCACTGGCATCGACAACGTTGACCACACCGTCAGCAGGTATTTCAAAGGTCTTATCGTGGCTGCCGTACTCTTCGGCTTTTTGCGCCATCAAGCCCACGTTTGGAACGCTGCCCATGGTTTTAGGATCAAAAGCGCCGTGCTCTTTACAGAAGGCAATCGTTTCTTGGTAGATACCGGCATAGCAACGATCTGGGATCATAGCTTTAGTGTCATGCAGTTGACCATCTGGTCCCCACATTTGGCCAGATGAACGAATCGCAGCAGGCATAGACGCATCGATAATGATGTCGCTTGGCACGTGTAAGTTGGTGATACCTTTGTCAGAATCAACCATAGCCAATGCGGGACGTGCAGCGTAAACGGCGGCGATATCGGCTTCGACTTCGGCGCGGCTATCGGCAGGTAATGTCGCTATTTTGGCATAAACATCACCAAAACCGTTGTTAACATCTACGCCTAATTCAGCAAAAAGCGCCGCATGCTTGTCAAACACTGGCTTGAAGAATACCTTCACAGCGTGACCAAACATAATAGGATCAGACACTTTCATCATAGTGGCTTTCAGATGCAGCGATAACAGCACATCTTCTGCTTTGGCGTTTTCGATTTCACGCTCATAGAAGCTCACTAAGGCTTTTTTACTCAATACCGCAGCATCGATAATTTCGCCAGCCAGCAGCTTAAGACCCGATTTCAGCACCACTTCTTGGCCATCTTTTTGCGTCAGCACGATATTCACGCTGCCCGCATCAGATAAAGTCACTGACTGCTCGCTGCCGTAGAAATCGCCGTCAGTCATGTGAGCAACGTGTGACTTAGAATCTGTAGCCCATTTACCCATTGAATGCGGATTTTTTTTGGCGAAGTTTTTCACCGATAATGGGGCACGGCGATCTGAGTTACCTTCACGCAGTACTGGGTTTACCGCACTGCCTTTAATCTTGTCGTAACGTGTTTTAATTGACTTTTCAGCGTCGGTTTTTGGCTCATCCGGATAGTGAGGGATGTTGTAACCTTTTTGCTGGAGTTCAAGGATACAGGCTTTTAATTGTGGAATCGAAGCACTGATATTCGGTAACTTGATGATGTTCGCTTCTGGCTGATTCGCTAACTCGCCAAGCTCAGTCAGATGATCGCCAATCTTTTGTGCTTCGGTCAGTTGCTCAGGGAAACTGGCAATAATACGGCCCGATAACGAGATATCACGGGTTTCAACCGCAACGCCCGCTGCGTCGGTAAACGTTCTGATAATAGGTAAGAGTGAGAGGGTGGCCAGTGCTGGCGCTTCGTCTGTTTCAGTGTAAATAATTGTTGATGAGTTATCTTTCATGTTACATCCTACATTATTGTAAAATTTAATATTTTTTATAATAATTTTATAGCATGGCGAACAAATCTGAGCACAGTGAAAATATCAATCAAGGCAATCGAATCCGCCTTAACCTTTCAAATTATCAATGCCCTTCTGCCTTTGCGCGCAAGCTAAAATTTGTTACAACGACTCATTAAAACCTAATAAACATTTAGGCACAGATCACATTTTCTGGCCGACATCATAGAGCATTCGCAATAATATTCAAATTCCACTAACGGCGAATGCCAAGTACACTATGACCACATTAACGACTCAATCAAGTCAGGTAAGCGTGTCTCAACCTCCTGTTAGCAAAAGTATGAACAAAAACAAGTTTCCACCTAAACGTGCCAATTCCAGTACCAGTTCCCCAGCCAATAGCACGATTAAACCCGCTAAGCCCGCGAGCAGAGGCCCTGTCAACCGCGCTACCGCCGTAGATAGCAAAGTGGCGCCAGCACGTAATGCCAATGGCAGTTTAAAGAAAGAACCCTTTAAAAATCCTAATCGACGCGCAATTGCAGCGGCAAAACCGGTGCAGATCCAAACGCTCGCACCGATTATCGTGCTGTTTAATAAGCCTTTTGATGTACTTTGCCAGTTTACCGACGAACAAGGTCGCAAAACTCTAAAAGACTATATTCCCATTGCTGACGTGTATGCCGCAGGCCGCTTAGACAGAGACAGTGAGGGCTTGTTGTTGCTGACCAATGACGGTCAATTACAGGCAAGACTGACAGAACCGAAAAAGAAAACCTTTAAAACCTATTGGGTGCAAGTAGAAGGCGTCCCGACGGAAGATGCACTGACGAAACTGCGCCAAGGTGTTGAATTAAATGATGGTATGACGCTGCCTGCTAAAGTCAAAATCATGGATTCACCCGATATTTGGCCACGTAATCCGCCAGTGAGAGAACGCAAAAATATCCCAACAACTTGGTTAGAAATCCAAATTCATGAAGGCCGTAACCGCCAAGTCAGACGCATGACAGCGCATATCGGTTTTCCGACCTTAAGATTAATCCGTTATAAAATAGGCCAATGGAGTCTAGATAATTTGCCATCGGGTGAGCATAAATGCATTCGCCTCGGTGATGAAGTCTAACTTTCAGCCAAGTTTCTGCGCTCAACGCCACTAAAAAGTGGCACCATGTCCACTCAAAGGAGGCACTATGAGTCAACGATATAAACCCAATGTGACCGTCGCTTGTATTATTCATGCGACTTCACAGGATAAGTATCTGATGGTGGAAGAGTGGATTGATGGCGAGCAGCGCTTTAATCAGCCAGCGGGTCACTTAGAAGCGAATGAAAGCTTAATCCAAGCCTGTGAGCGTGAAGTGTTTGAGGAAACGGGGTTATCACTTAACCCCCAAGGACTCGTCGGCATCTATCAATTTAGCGCCAGTGAAGACTTAGCCTTTGTGCGCTTTACCTTCTTCGTGCAGTTAGATGATATGCCCTCACCTGCGCCGCAGGACAACGCTATCCACAGTGCGCACTGGCTGAGTTTTGCACAGATAGAAGCCAAGTCATCTTTACTGCGCAGCCCCTTAGTGCTCGATTGCCTAAAAGACTATCTTAATAACGCACAACAGGGCCAAACTTATGCCCTCTCCTTACTCAATAGTGACCGCCTCGCGATAGCCCAAGCGAGTAAGGCGTGATAGAATACCGCCCCGCATAAACTGCTTGTTAAACTTATGCATGTGCTAGTGCCTATCGGCCTCTACGTGGCTAAATAGCAGACTGTACAGTAGACCGTAAATACGAGTTTTACTGACCGCTCGCACGACACCCAGATTTTTAAGTTAGCTTGGATTTAAAGCTAGCCCATATTTTTTAAGCTAGGTTAGGCACTTTTTGTTACGCGCTCAATGTCGCGGCTTAACTTAAACAACCTAGCCAACACACATACTCAATGGTTTTTAGGATCTATGACATCAATCGAACCCACTCATACAGGAAAAAAAGTCATTGTCGGCATGTCCGGCGGTGTAGATTCATCTGTTTCAGCCTATTTGCTTATGCAGCAAGGCTATCAGGTTGAAGGCCTTTTCATGAAGAACTGGGAAGAAGATGACAACAACGAGTACTGCGCTGCCGCAGAAGATTTAAAAGATGCCCAAGCCGTATGCGACAAGCTCGGGATCAAGCTACACACAGTTAACTTTGCAGCCGAATATTGGGACAATGTATTTGAGTATTTCCTCGCCGAATACAAAGCCGGCCGCACGCCCAATCCCGATATCATGTGCAACAAAGAAATCAAATTTAAGGCATTTTTAGAATTTGCCGACGAAATCCTCGACGCCGATTACATCGCCATGGGCCACTATGTGCGCCGCCGTGATAATAGCGATGGCAGCACACAAATGCTCCGTGGCGTCGATGGCAATAAAGATCAAAGTTATTTCCTCTACACCCTTAGCCACGAGCAAGTGGCTCGAAGTCTGTTCCCTGTCGGTGAATTGGAAAAACATGAAGTACGTGAAATCGCAAAAGAAATGGGCCTAATCACCCATGATAAAAAAGATAGCACCGGCATCTGCTTTATCGGTGAGCGCAAGTTCACTGAATTCCTAGGCACTTATTTACCGGCGCAGCCTGGCAATATCGAAACCCCAGAAGGCGAAGTCATAGGTACACACCAAGGGCTGATGTACCACACCTTAGGCCAGCGTAAAGGCTTAGGCATTGGCGGCATGAAAAACAGCAATGACGATCCTTGGTATGTCGTTGATAAAGATCTTGAGCGTAACGTATTGATCGTAGGGCAAGGCGGACACCATCCTCGTTTGATGTCGACCGGCATGACAGTTAACCAACTGCATTGGGTGGATAGAATCGGACCTATCGATGGCTGTCATATTGCAGTGAAAACCCGTTATCGCCAACAAGATGTGCCTTGTACTTTGACCTACACAGATGAACACACCTTACGCGTGGTCTTCGATGAGCCTGTTGCGGCGGTAACGCCAGGACAGTCTGCGGTATTTTATGATGGTGAAGTCTGCTTAGGTGGCGGCATCATAGATCAATTGATCCGAGGGTAAAGCGTGAACGAGCAACTCATGAATCGGACCATGGCGTTTGCGGGCATACTGCAAGCCATTGCCCAAGTTCAACATTTAGCCCGCCATGGCGAATTAGATAATGCCGAGCTCGCGGCGAGCTTAAACACCATTCTTGTCACCAATCCTGACAATACTGCCGATGTCTACCAAGACAAAATCGTATTGCAAAAAGGCTATAAGCTGATCCTGAATCAGCTCGGTGACAGCAGTCAAAAAGATGTTGAAATCACCCGCTATTTAGTTGGCGTGTTGGCGTTAGAGCGAAAATTAGTTCGCTCTAACAGTGGTTTAGGCATGTTGGCCGAGCGCATTAATCAAGTGAATCGCCAGCTACATCATTTTGCGATCACCGATGAGCAAGTGATTGCCAATCTTGCCAGCATTTACAGTGACATCATCAGTAATTTAGGGCCGAAAATCCAAATCTCTGGTAATCCAGTATGTTTGCAACGCCCTATCGTACAACAAAAAATTCGCGCTCTACTGCTTGCAGCCATGCGCAGCGCTGTACTGTGGCGCCAACTTGGCGGTAAGCGTCGACACTTAGTCTTCGCCCGCAAAGCCATAGTCGATACAGCCAAGAAAAGTCTTACCCTATAATAAAATTAGCGTTCATCAAGGAGCTTCACATGGATCTTTCCGCACTAACTGCTATCTCTCCGGTAGACGGTCGTTATGGTAGTAAAACCGCGTCATTGAGAGGGATTTTCAGCGAGTTCGGTCTTACCAAGTACCGTGTTCAGGTTGAAATCAATTGGCTAAAACTGTTAGCCGACTGCCCAGACATTAGCGAAGTGCCAACACTGAGCGCGTCAGCTATCGCTGTGCTCGATGGCATTAAAGACAATTTCAACGAACAAGATGCGCTGCGTGTTAAGGCTATCGAAAGCACCACTAACCACGATGTGAAAGCGGTTGAATACTTCATCAAAGAAAAAATCGCGGGCAATAGCGAATTAGCCGCTGTGGGTGAGTTTGTTCACTTTGCCTGTACTTCCGAAGATATCAACAACTTAAGCCACGGTTTAATGTTGACTGAAGCCCGTGAACAAGTATTACTGCCCTACTGCAACGAGTTACTGACTGCGATTAAAAAGCTGGCGATTGAATATCGCTCTGTGCCATTAATGTCACGCACCCATGGCCAACCTGCTTCACCTTCGACACTCGGTAAAGAGATGGCGAACGTGGCGATGCGTCTTGAGCGTCAAATCAAACAAATCGCCAATGTTGAAATCATGGGCAAACTGAACGGTGCCGTAGGTAACTACAATGCTCACCTGTCAGCCTACCCTGAAGTTAACTGGCATGAACTTTCTGAGCGTTTTGTGACTAGCCTTGGCCTGCACTGGAACGCTTACACGACGCAAATCGAGCCACACGATTATATTGCCGAACTGTTTGATGCGGTTGCCCGTTTCAACACTGTACTGATTGACTTTGACCGTGACATTTGGGGTTACATTGCCCTAGGTCACTTCAAACAACGCACTATCGCCGGTGAAATCGGTTCATCGACTATGCCGCATAAAGTTAACCCAATTGATTTTGAAAACTCTGAGGGTAACTTAGGGATCGCTAACGCGCTGATGCAACATTTAGCGTCTAAGCTGCCGTTATCAAGATGGCAACGTGACTTAACTGACTCAACTGTGCTGCGTAACTTAGGCGTGGGTATTGCCCATGCGTTGATCGCGTATCAAGCGACCTTAAAAGGCATCAGCAAGTTAGAAGTTAACGAAGCGCACCTGCGTGATGAGTTAGATCACAACTGGGAAGTGTTAGCAGAACCAGTACAAACTGTGATGCGTCGTTATGGCATTGAAAAACCATACGAAAAGTTAAAAGAACTGACGCGCGGTAAACGTATCGACGCGCAGCAACTGTCAGTGTTTATTGACGGACTTGAATTACCAGACTCAGTGAAAGCTGAACTGAAGAAAATGACGCCCGCCAATTACATTGGTCGCGCCGAAACGTTTGTCGACGAACTGAAGTAAGCTTTTAACTGAACTTAGTTTTTAACTGAACTTAGTTATTAGCTGAAATTGGCGATGGACAATACTCTTTCATAAACAGAAATAAGGATTAAGGCGACTCACATCTGTGCGATGTGGTCGCCTTTTTTAACACTATGTATACACTCAATCTCGATATCGCCCAGTTTCTTAGTGAATACTGGCAAAAGAAACCCCTGCTGATCAAAAAAGCCTTTCCGCAGTTTGAAGATCCTATCAGCGCCGATGAACTAGCAGGCCTTGCCTGTGAGGAAGAAATCTCTTCACGTATCGTCGTCACCAAAGACAATGATTGGGAAGTGGTCCAAGGCCCGTTTGAGGATTACGACAGCTATGGCGAAACCCATTGGCAATTGCTAGTGCAAGCAGTCAACCATTGGTATCCCGATTCACAGCCATTAGTTGAAGCGCTGCGCTTTCTACCTGACTGGCGCTTCGATGATTTGATGGCCTCATTTGCAACCCCAAGTGGTGGTGTGGGCCCACACGTCGATAACTACGATGTGTTTATCATTCAAGGCGAAGGTGAGCGTCGCTGGACTGTGGGCGACAATACTCCGCAACAACGCCGCGGTGGCAACCCAAACTCGCCGCTGGTTGAAGACTTCACCCCAATTATCGATGTGGTGCTAGAAAAAGGCGACATGCTTTATATTCCGCCAGGTTTCCCGCATTGCGGCGAAACCCTAACTGTGGCAATGAGTTACTCGATTGGTTTTCGCGCCCCAAGCCAGCAAGAATTGGTCAGCGAAGTTGCCGATTATTTGCTCGACAATAACTTAGGTCAGCAGCGTTTCACCTCACAAACTGAACCGAGTTCAGCGGGTATCGTCAGCCAAGATCATCAAGTGGGCATAATGTCACTCTTGAGTCAGCTGAGCCAAGATCCCAATAGCTACCAAATCGTGTTAGGTAAGCTACTCAGTCAAAACCGTTTCGAACTTGATTTGTGTGAAGGTGAAGAAGCTTACAGCATTGAAGATTTGCAAGATGCCTTCGCCCAAGGTGCTGGCGTCAGCCGTATCGGCGGTTTGAAAGTATTGCGCCTTGAAAATGATGCCACGCCGCGATTATTCATCAATGGTGACGTGCACGAATTGCTAAATACACCGATAGACGTTATCGCACAGTTGAGCGATAACGTGAGCTTAAGCGCCGATGAAGCGACTGAAATATGTCAGCATGAAGAAGTTCAAGCCTTACTATTGAAACTCATCAATCAAGGTTTCTTCTACTTAAGCGACAGCGAAGAATAAGCTTTATCGACTTTGCTTGATGGCCTTGTTCTTAACATAGGAAATCAACATAAAAGTCAGTATAAAAAAGGCACTCAATTGAGTGCCTTATTGTTATTTCAATTATCAGTATCAATCAACACAAGTGACTGTATTGACTTAATACAATCTCAATACAATCCTCAACTCATTTGAGCTTAGGCATTCCACAGCTTATCGTCATTGTGCATACGATATAAACTCTCGGCGCGCGATACCAGTAATTGCGCAAATTTGGCCTGCGTGGCATCACGGGTTGCACCTGAACGTACCAAGTTTTCCGCCTGCATTTGCCACATCATAGAGAAATGACGCACCGCATCACGGGCCGTTGCCGCCACTTTCACATCGACGAAATCCGATGGTAAATCGCCCGACATCACCCAATAGGTTTTGTTGCTGGGACGCTTTGATTCCATTTTCCAAATCGCCATGTAAGGCGCAAGATAACGACTATCATCGGCCAAGACTTTACTTGGGATCACGCCTTTTTCAGCGAGGAAACGATTGGCTTTTTGAAATTGAGTTCTGACCCACTCTTGACGCAGCTTTTCCACTTCTTCAGCTGATAAATTCTGTTGAGTTTGGTCGACAGCTTGTTCAGTCATACTTCCGTCCTATCTTATTGTTATAACGCGAACCTAATTCTTGGGATCAGTGCGCGATTCATTCTATTCGTTACATTAAATTCAGTACAATCCATTTCCAACCGCAAAGCTTACGTTTACGTAAAGTGGAAAGCTAAATTGCCACAAATAATGTATTTATTCGGTCATTATGCATGGTTGAGAGTATCGCTAAATGCTATGGTTCTGCAATAAATATAACAAGCAGTCGATGGGACTCACCTCGTCGGCTTTTTCATTGTGTATAGCGGAGAAATTCACGTGGCTGTATTTAATCATGTATCCTTTGACGAACATGAACAGGTCGTATTCTGTCATGATAAAGAAAGTGGCTTAAAGGCCATTGTCGCCATCCATAACACTAACCTTGGCCCTGCCGTGGGTGGTTGCCGGATGTGGAATTACCAATCGGATGATGAAGCCCTGACTGACGTATTACGCCTCTCTCGTGGCATGACTTACAAAAACGCCCTTGCCGGTTTAACCATGGGCGGCGGCAAATCAGTGATCATCGCCGATCCAAAAAGACAAGACCGCGAAGCCCTATTCCGCGCTTTTGGCCGTTTCATTAATAGCCTTGGCGGCCGCTATTATTCCGCTGAAGACGTGGGTACAACTACAGCAGATATAATGATTGCCCATGAAGAAACCCCTTATATGGCAGGTCTTGAAGGCAAGAGTGGCGATCCATCACCGTTCACCGCCCTTGGCACTTATTTAGGCATCAAAGCTGCGGTTAAACATAGACTCGGTTTAGACAGCCTAAAAGGCCTTAAAATCGCCGTTCAAGGTGTAGGTCACGTTGGCTATTACCTGTGCAAACACTTGCATAACGATGGCGCTGAACTGATTGTTACCGACATTCATCAAGCATCGTTAGACAAAGTCGCTACCGACTTTGGTGCCATTGTTGTCGCGCCTCAAGAAATTTACGCGCAAGATGTGGATGTGTATGCTCCTTGTGCCCTTGGCGCAACTTTAAACGATGCGACCTTACCGCAACTGAATGCCAAAATTGTTGCTGGCTGTGCCAACAACCAATTAGCTGAAGTACGCCACGGCGAACAACTGAAAGAAATGGGCATTCTGTACGCGCCAGACTATGTGATCAACGCAGGCGGCATTATCAACGTGTCGTTCGAAAAAGATTACGATGCGGCGAAATCGACCGCTAAAGTAGAAGAAATTTACAACACCCTGTTGAAAATATTCAGCCAAGCTGATGCGCAGAACCGTACAACCGGCGCTGTGGCTGATGAAATGGCCAAAGCCATTATCGAAGCCGCAAAAAAGTAATTTTTCTGCCCGCGTAACATCCGCAAAAGCGACCTCTGGTCGCTTTTTTGTTATCTAAAATTTAATCTAGCGCTAAGCTCATGGTTTAGCCGCGCTTTTAATTTCGACACAGAATATTCATTAAATCACGCTGGAAAACGTCATATTTGTCTGCTTGAATTAGCCTCTCAGGTCCCAGCACAGGATAGCGCTATGATCCGTTTCAAGTATGATCTCAACCAAGATGTAGTTGAACTGCAAGCCAGTAATTGGAGCGGTTTAGAGCGGGTCTTTGTCAACGGCCAGATGGTGTCGCACAAGCTAAATTTTAAGCCTCAGAGCGAACACACTATTCAACTTAAAGACGGCGCACCTTGCAAGTTTGAACTGCTTATCGATCCCCAAACCGATGAGTTGATGTGCCGGATTTATAAGCAGCACACCCTCGTCGCCAGCCTAAAACAAGGCAAAGAAAATTTGTTAGCCAGCCGCCGTTATTTGCAACACTCAGTAATAGTCGTCAGTCTGCTTTGCGTCTTTGCACTTTACTTGAATTGATTACACCAGTTTAATCCCGCGAAGTAACGGATGAATGATGGGATTAAACTGGAGAAAATGAATTTAGACAACCACATACAGATAGCAGTGAAAACGGCTAAACCGCAGTTTCCCTCTATACCGACTTAATCCGTATCATTAAGCCAAGCGATTGATTTTATTTAATAGTAAGACGAACTGCTGCTGCTCCTCATCACTGAGGTTAGACAGGAACTTTTCGTTGACACGCTCAGCTTCGCAAATCAGATCTTGCTCTAATGCTTTGGCTTCATCGGTCAAAAAGATTTGAAAGGCGCGCCGATTATCGGCTTCTTGATGGCGGGTAATAAGACCTTGTACCTGCAACTGATCGAGTAAACGCGTCATAGTGTAATTTGCCACATCGCAACGCTTAGACAATTCAGTTTGGCTGATGCCCTCCTCTTGCCACAAAGCAAACAGCACAGGCCACAGTTTTATATCGAGTTGATATCGCTTAAGATGCAGATCAAGCTCATTTTGCAGCTCGATATTTAAGTGGGAAACAAGATAGCCTAAGCTTTCATGACGATTCAAACAGCACCTCCTACAACAAAGGTTTTAACGCGTTTTCACTTACCCTGTGCGCCATGATAAGAACCCAGAGTCAGTTTTAATACTACCACTTAACCCGCAATAAACTAGCTAACACCACAGCTAATTATGCTATTAACCTACGAACTCACTGCTCATTTAGATCAGATAAATTGAATTCATTCACAAAATTATAGTAACAAGCACGACCTAATTTCCCCCATAACCCACGCTCAAGCGGCAAATAAACACTGTCATCGGTGAGCTTCATCTGCTTTATATCCACATTGTGGTGCAGAGTGTCAATACTGGTGCTCACATTGAGCAGAGAATGAGGTTGCGCTCGCTCGAAATCGACAATCAGCAGAGGCGCATCTTCAACCTGCACTCGCACCTTCTCCACTGGGGTAATTAAGAAATATTCATCATCGATGCAATGCAAAATACTGGCGAACAACTTAGCAAACTTTGCTGGCAGCGATGTACTTAAATACGTCCAATCACCCAAGGCGTTAATGTCAAATAGTGGGATGTCACTGCACAACGGCGCTGTTGTCGTTAATGCGCTATCGGCGGCGAATTGTTTGAGTGTGTGTTGAATACTGTCAGTCATCTTTTCCATCTAGGCCTCCGTCGTCCATAAAAAAACCAGCCTTGCGGCTGGCTTTAGTGTGACATTCAACACTAGGATATGCTAGTGAGGATAATAACAAGCTCACTAGCTAAGCGATAAACACCACTAGATATTTGCTAACTCGAGCAAGGCCTCAAGTGGATGTTTTGGTTTGTAACCGGCAAAACGTTTTACCTGGCTACGGCAAGAATAGCCTGACACTAACACTTGCGGCTGTTCAATCTTAGCGAGAGTTTGCTGCCAAGACATCTCAAACAAAGCTTTAGAGCGCTCGAGGTTTTCCGCCTCATGGCCGTAGGTTCCGGCCATACCACAACAACCTAAATTGACTGCGGTTAACTTAGCACCAAAATGGGCAAAGATTTTAGTCCACTCATTGGCGGTATTTGGCTTGGCCGTCGATTCAGTGCAATGACTAAACCAGGTATATTGCTTATCTTGTGGCGCTTTCGCGGGTAGGTCCTTGATGACATTAAGTAGCCATTCGTTGGCTAACTTAACCTCAAAATGACCGCGATTAGCCCCTAAGACTTCACGGTATTCGTCGCGATAACACAAGACTAAGGCTGGATCGATGCCGACCATAGGCATGCCCAGTTTATGGACTTGGTTCAAAAAGTCCGCACTCGACTGCGCCGTTTTCGCGAACTTATCTAAAAATCCCTTGATATGCGTTGGCTTACCATTGGGTTTATAGGGCAATAACACAGGTTTTAAACCAAGCTTTTCAATCAACTGGATAAAGCGCAGCACAAGGCCAGAGTCATAGAAACTGTTAAAGGGATCTTGTACCACCAGCACAAACTGTGAGCGCGCCTCTTCTGGGATAGCCTGCAGTGCAGCTAAGTCGTAACCACGGCTTGCATGACCATCGAGTCTTTGCTTCAAGGTCGGCACAGATAACGCAGGCGCGTCAACATAACCAATCGCCTTTTTAATCACCCATTGGCTCAATGGATTTTGTGCGGCAAAGTTAGTAAGTCGTGGTGCAGCGGCCATTAATGGCAAGCTATCTTCGATACCAGCAACAAGATAGTCCTTCGCCGGTCTTAAATAGCGTTGATAGTAGATATTAAAGAACTGCGCCCTAAACTTAGGCACATCCACTTTGACAGGACATTGCCCTGAGCA
Organism: Shewanella baltica; assembly: GCF_900456975.1. Lineage (NCBI taxonomy): Bacteria > Pseudomonadati > Pseudomonadota > Gammaproteobacteria > Alteromonadales > Shewanellaceae > Shewanella > Shewanella baltica. The sequence goes on along the minus strand of NZ_UGYM01000002.1, from coordinate 1,733,724 downwards.
GGCTTTACAGGCCAAGCAGCCCTTGAGCGATTCCATCACTTCGTGGGAATAATCATAATCGCGCTGGGCGTTCAGGGTATTTTGAACGCGCTGCAGCAAACCTAAGGGCTTTGCTTTGGCCAGTGCGTTGACATCAACCCCTTCAGCCTCCAGCAGCCTGAGCCACTCTCTCATGAGCCCTGCGCGCCCCTTGGGCGATTGCACCCTGTCACCCGTCACCTTAAACGACGGACACATGGGCGAATAGCTGCTGTAGTTAAAACACAGGCCGTTGCCGTTACAGTTCATCACATCGGGGAATGCATCACGTACTTCGATAGGGATTTGTCGGTCAAACTTACCGCGCTTAGCACTGTCGATATCGTAATAGAGGGCGCCAGTAAGTTTAGGTGCCACTAGCTTACCAGGGTTAAGTCGGTTGTCGGGATCGAACAAGCCTTTGATATCTTGTAGAACGCCGTATAGTTCATCACCAAAGACAGATGGACCGTATTCACCGCGCACACCTTTACCGTGCTCGCCCCACATCAGGCCGCCGTATTTAAGCGTCAGTGCCGCGACTTGATCAGAAATGACTCGCAGTAGTTTTTCATCTTCAACATCGCACATATCAAGTGCTGGCCGTACATGCAACACGCCCGCATCCACATGACCGAACATACCGTATTGCAGATTATGGCCATCGAGTACTGCACGAAACTCCATAATATAGTCGGCGAGTTTTTCGGGCGGCACCGCAGTATCTTCCGCAAAGGCGATAGGTTTACGACGTCCTTTAGTGGCGCCCAATAAGCCAACGGCTTTTTTGCGCATGCCGTAGATTTTTTCGATGCTTGGCTTATCTTGTGTTACTTGGTAGCCCAATACGCCGCACTCGCCTTTGCTGATCTGCTCAGCCAAGACAGCTTCAAGACTCGCAAGCTTTTGTTCAACCTCTACTGTGTCGCCAGCAAACTCGACCATATTGAGGCCGTCGATGACTTTACCCGGCACTTCTTGAATCAGATCAGATACCGAGTGCCAGACTATATCTTCACGGGCTAAATTTAGCACTTTTGAATCGACGGTTTCGACCACAGTCGCCCGCGCGGCAACTAAGGATGGCGCATGACGCAATGCCGATTGGAACGAATCGTACTTAATGTTCACCATCGCGCGCTCAGTCGGCAGCGGGGTGAGATTGAGTTTAGCTTCGGTTATCACCGCAAGCGTGCCCTCTGAGCCTGTCAAAATCCGTGATAAATCGAATTGCGTCAGGTTGTCGTTCCACACATGTTTTAAGTCATAGCCCGTGAGGAAACGGTTGAGCTTAGGAAACTGGTTTTCAATTTGAGTGCGCTTTTCGCGGCATACCGCCGCTACAGCAGAAATCAATTTCTGCCCCAGCGGATTATCACTGATGTTATCGGGGTTGCACAGGAGTCCAGCGTCTAAGGGATGCGTATCCAGCACACTGCCATCAATCAACACACTGCGCAGCGCTAGCACGTGATCTGACGTCTTACCGTAGACCAATGAACCCGCACCCGAGGCATCGGTATTAATCATGCCGCCAATCGTGGCGCGGTTTGAGGTGGATAAATCGGGACTAAAAAAGAATCCATGGGGACGCAATGCATCGTTAAGTGCATCTTTAACGACACCAGCTTCAACTCGTACCCAACCTTGCTCAGCATTCACTTCGAGCACGCGATTCATGTAACGCGACACATCCAAAATCAAGCCATGGGTCAGGGATTGTCCGTTGGTACCGGTACCGCCACCCCGCGCACTGAAGGTCACGCTGCGAAATGCGTCCGTAGCAGCCAGTGTCAATGCAATTTGGATATCCTGCTGATTTTTAGGATATAACACAGCTTGAGGTAAGAATTGATATACAGAGTTGTCCGTTGCTTGCACTAAACGTGCGCTGTAACGTTTGTCTATATCACCGGAATACTCACTTTGCTCCAGTGCATCAAGGTATGCCAAATACACTGGCTCTAATGTTTGTTGATGTGATAGCAGGGGTAGCATAGATGGCTTCTGTCAATTATCGTTATGGCGCCATTATAAACAAAAAAAAGCCGCTAAAAAGCGGCTTTTTTAACAAGTTTATAAAATTACAATCTAGATCAACCGTGAGCTTCGGCTAAATACAACCAAGTATCAATCACAGTATCTGGATTTAACGATACGGTATCTATGCCCTGCTCGACCAACCAAGCCGCAAAATCGGCGTGATCTGAAGGACCTTGACCACAAATACCTATGTAAGCACCCTTAGTTTTAGCCGCTTTAATGGCTAAAGAAAGTAGCATTTTAACGGCTTCATCACGCTCATCAAATAAGTGGCTGATGATACCTGAGTCACGGTCAAGACCGAGTGTCAGCTGAGTTAAATCGTTTGAACCGATTGAGAAACCATCGAAATGCTCAAGGAATTGGTCTGCTAACAGGGCGTTTGAAGGGACTTCACACATCATGATGACGCGTAAACCATCTTTACCGCGCTCTAAACCTTGCTCTTTCAGCAGGCCGATCACTTGTTCAGCTTCTTTCACTGTACGTACGAACGGGATCATGACTTCAACGTTTTTCAGACCCATGTCGTTGCGAACACGTTTGATCGCTTCACACTCTAAGGCAAAACAGTCACGGAACGATTCAGAGATATAACGGCTTGCACCGCGGAAGCCCAACATTGGGTTCTCTTCTTCTGGTTCGTATCTGTCACCGCCAACCAAGTTTGCGTATTCGTTAGACTTAAAGTCTGACATACGCACGATCACTTTCTTCGGATAGAAAGCAGAACCGATAGTCGCAATACCTTCAACCAGACGGGCAATGTAGAACTCAACCGGTGATTCATAACCTGCGATCATCTCGTTGATTTCAGTTTGCAGCGCGGCATCCTGTTGATTGAACTCAAGCAGTGCCTTTGGATGAATACCAATCATACGGTTGATGATGAATTCTAAACGCGCTAGACCCACACCTTCATTTGGTAAACGGGCGAAATCAAATGCACGATCAGGGTTACCCACGTTCATCATGATTTTCATTGGCAGTTCTGGCAAAGAGTCAACACGGTTTGAAATCACTTCAAACTCTTGTTTACCTTCGTAGATAAAGCCAGTGTCACCTTCGGCGCAAGAAACAGTCACGATTTGACCATTCTTGATACGGTCAGTCACGTCACCACAACCCACCACCGCTGGCACACCTAATTCACGAGCGATAATCGCCGCGTGACAAGTACGACCGCCACGGTTTGTGACAATAGCACTCGCGCGTTTCATGATAGGTTCCCAATCTGGATCTGTCATGTCAGTCACTAACACGTCACCTGGTTGGATTTGATCCATATCAGCGATAGAGGTTAATACTTTGGCTACGCCTGTTCCCACTTTATGACCGATAGCGCGACCTTCACAGATCACAGCGCCACGGCTCTTTAAGTGATAACGCTCAATCAATTGCACATCTTCACGGCTACGAACCGTTTCTGGACGCGCTTGAACGATATACAATTTGCCGTCGTTACCGTCTTTTGCCCACTCGATGTCCATTGGACGACCATAGTGTTGCTCGATAATCACAGCTTGTTTTGCCAACTCTTCAACTTCAGCGTCATTGATTGAGAATTGACGGCGTTGCTCGCTTGCAACATCTTCAATTTTCACTTGTTTGCCGTGAGCAGCATCATCTGAATACACCATTTGGATGAGCTTGCTACCGATATTACGGCGCACAACTGCCTTATGACCTAAGGCTAAAATAGGTTTATGAACATAAAATTCATCAGGGTTTACCGCGCCTTGAACAACCATTTCACCCAGACCAAAAGATGAAGTGATAAACACGACATCGTTATTGCCAGATTCAGTGTCCATAGTGAACATCACACCTGAAGCCGCTTTGTCTGAACGAACCATGCGTTGCACGCCAGCAGACAAGGCAACACCGTGGTGTTCGTAACCTTGGTGAACACGGTAAGAAATCGCGCGGTCGTTAAAGAGTGAAGCATAAACGTGCTTGATAGCCGTCAATACAGATTCAAAACCTTTAACGTTTAGGAAAGTTTCTTGCTGACCCGCAAAAGACGCATCTGGCATATCTTCAGCTGTTGCAGAAGAACGTACCGCGAATGACGCTTCGCTAGTTTCAGCGGCAAGTTTATCGTAAGCTTCACGAATGGCTTGCTCTAATGCTGGTTGAAATGGGGTGTCGATAACCCACTGCCTGATCTGTGCACCTACTTTAGCCAGCGCATTGACATCATCTACATCCAGTGTGGCTAGAATGTCATAAATCTTCTGGTTAACTCCGCTTTGTTCAAGGAACTCGTTGAACGCATGGGAAGTTGTCGCAAATCCGCCAGGTACTTGAACACCGGCATTGGCCAGATTGCTGATCATCTCGCCTAGAGAAGCATTTTTACCGCCAACTAAGTTGACGTCACCCATGCCTAATTCTTGATACCAGAGTACGTATTGCTGCACAGTTCTATCTCCGCAAGTTTATTTCAGTGGCCCCTTCACACGAGGGCAGCGGCATTTTACACTCCTGTCGAACACGCGTAAATCTATAATTTTATTTGTAATTTTATTACTACAAGAGGTCAGTATGGCACCAAAAGTATTCTATATCTCCGACGGGACAGCGATCACAGCTGAAGTTTTTGGTCATGCGGTTCTCTCGCAATTTCCATTAGAATTTGAGTCACTTACAATTCCATTCGTCGAAACTTTGACGAAAGCGGAGCAAGTTAAGCGACAAATTAATGATTGTTTTATTACAACAGGTGAGCGGCCGTTAGTATTCCATTCGATCGTAAAAGCGGAGATCCGCGACATCATCTACTCGAGTGAAGGCTTAGATTATGATTTTTTGAATACTTTTGTGGCCCCACTCGAACAACATTTAGGGGTTTCAGCTTCTCCAGTGTTGCATCGCACCCATGGGAAAGCAAATCACGGCTATGAAGCGCGTATCGATGCGATTAATTTCGCCATGGATAATGATGACGGTCAGACCATGAAACACATGGATCAAGCCGATCTGGTTTTACTTGGGGTCTCTCGCTGTGGCAAAACCCCATCGAGCCTGTATTTGTCGATGCAGTTTGGCATCAAAGCCGCGAATTACCCTTTCACCGAAGATGATATGGATAACCTTAAGTTACCCGACGCGCTGAAACGCAATAAGAAGAAACTGTTTGGCTTGACGATTGATCCTGTACGTTTACATGAGATCCGCCAAAGCAGAATGGAGAACAGCCGCTACTCGTCACTCAAACAGTGCCGCTTAGAAGTTAAAGAAGTGGAAATGCTGTTTAAACGTGAACGCATTCCTTATATAGATACAACGAATCATTCAGTGGAAGAAATTGCCACCAAAATCTTGGATGTCACGGGCCTAGAACGCCACATGTTCTAAGCTTGTAGAGCAAAAAGCAGCAAGATAAACCGAGTGAATTTAGCTTAATTGAATCTAACTTGAATCAAATTCATTGCACAGTTGCCGACAATTAACACAATTGGCGCTGTGCAACTCGGTTCGATTCGTTATAATCCGAGGCAATCTGGCGAAAAGCGCCGCACGCAAGCTCGGTATTTTGAATGACCATAAAAACAGACGAACTACGCACTTCCTTATTAGCAAAAGTCATCTCACCTGCGCAACTGGCATCTGAGTTCCCATTAACTCAAGATGCGGCCGATTATCTGGTTCAGCAACGTCGTGAAGTCGAAGCCATTATTATGGGTGAAGATCAACGTCTATTGGTGATCATAGGCCCATGCTCAATACACGATACCAAAGCGGCATTAGATTATGCGCAGCGCTTAGCCGCGTTACATCAAGAATTGAAAGATGATTTGTGTATCTTAATGCGGGTCTATTTTGAGAAACCTCGCACGATTGTCGGCTGGAAAGGATTAATTTCTGATCCCGATCTTGATGGCAGTTTCGAACCAAACAAAGGCTTACGTATTGCTCGCGAGTTGCTGCAACAAATCACTGAATTAAAATTACCTATCGCCACCGAATTCTTAGATATGGTGAACGGTCAGTACATCGCCGATCTCATTACTTGGGGCGCAATTGGCGCACGCACCACTGAAAGCCAAGTTCACCGTGAGATGGCCTCGGCACTGTCTTGTCCTGTTGGTTTTAAAAACGGTACCGATGGCAATATCAATATTGCCGTCGATGCAGTGCGCGCTGCGCAAGTTCCACATATTTTCTATTCACCGGATAAAGATGGCGCGATGGCGGTCTATCGCACCCACGGTAATCCGTTTGGTCATATCATTCTGCGCGGCGGCAAAACGCCTAATTACCACGCCGAAGATATCGAAAAGGCACGGCAACAACTTGCCTCTGTTGGGGTCACTCAACGTATGGTGGTTGATTTCAGCCACGGTAACAGTGAGAAGAACCACCTTAAGCAGCTTAACGTGGCTGATGAAATCATGGCGCAAATGCGGGCAGGCAGCACTGCCATCGCAGGTATTATGGCTGAAAGCTTCTTACAGGAAGGCAACCAGAAAGTCGTTGCAGACCAGCCACTCTGTTATGGCCAAAGCATCACAGATGCCTGCTTACATTGGGATGACTCAGAAGTCCTGCTACGTAAACTAGCAGCTGCTTCCCGCGAGCGAAAAGCATTGTTAGCAAAATAAGCCTAACGCTTGAAAAATATGTCCGAAGCGATATACATTTTCCAATAAAAAAAACCGATCTTTGATCGGTTTTTTTATTAAGAGCGGTTTAATACCCAATGTAATAGCCAGCAACACACTGCGACTAACGCCTTTGCGTTCTTTTATTAAACATAAACAATGTTATAGATTACACACAAACGCCCAATCTGCAGAAGCTCCAGGTGCCGCGTTGGTCCACCACTTAGCTTGGTAAACAGCGCGACTGTTTTTCATCCGATCGCCCGTTGCTGCATGACTTGGATTTCCCTGATAGTCCTTTTGCGGGAAATTTGGATAAGCAGGAATACCCGCAGTATCAACACTCGCCGCTTCACAACTATCCACCACAGGTACTTGGCATTCAGGTAAACTTGGATTTGCAGCACAATCCAAAGGTGGAACAACGGAACTCGCCGCACCAAATCCATATCGAGTGCCATTAAAACTTACAGTAAAGTTTGATGGCATAGAGACAGGCAAATAGTACTTAATCGTGCCGTCAAACGTTGCCCCAGGCGCGAGACTTTTCCAGGTTGGCAAGATAAAGCGCACATGGTGGAAATCATTCTCCAACCCGCCCACGTTATTTCCTGCCACATTGGAACCATCCGTTACCACAGTTAACCCCATACCCGATTGATCGGCAATTTCGGCTGAAGTTGAAGTTGAAATATCAAATTCAAACTCCGCACCGCCGGGTATAGTCACTTGGCTATTATTGGTGATGGTTAAGGTTGGCGTAATCGGATAGTTACTGTCGCCCACTTTATAGCCAGATAAGCTTGCCGTTAAGGCCAATGTTTGTGATGGCATTACCTGATTGCTGGTGCGATTGCCATACGGGGTTGCTTGCGCAAATCCGTTGTACGCAATGCTGGTCATAGTATCACCGACAAAGAACTCACCCTGACCATTGTTACGCTCTGGATACCAGCCGAAGTCACCTGCTAATTCCCAGAACATGACGCCGCCAATGCCGTTATCGACCACATATTTCACTTTGCGCGCCATAGCTTGCTCATCTTCAGTAGACAGATACACCTTTTTGGTCGGGTTCCATAACCATGAAGATTCCGCCACAGCGTCATAGTGGCGCTCATAGGTACCCGTCAGTCGATCGGCGACATTCGTTTGCGGATCTAATCCATAAAGGCTTAAATAACTGCCGCTGATACCGAGCTCCAAGTTTTTAGCATGCCACATAGGGTTAGAGCCTGCGAACATCTCATCGCCACGTACATCACTATCGTGCCAGAGGTTATCAATTCCTTGAGCACCGTAACCACAGTTTGACGCCCCATCACCCGTACCCACAGGACAAGCCGTTTGATCCGGATATGCCGCTAAGCCCCATAGGCCGTTAGTGCCACCACTGACATTTTGCCAACCACGCGTATAGTAAGGAATACCGATATTGATCCGCCCTGCTGGCATAGAACCGCGGAAATAATGGTATGCCCAATCGGTATTGAGATAACCAATGCCGCCATATTGCGCCGTACTATAAACATCCCAATGCGCAAGCTCTGCATCTGTACCAGTGTCAAACAGCGCCGCATTGTGACCGACAAAATCATTCCACGCGCCGTGCAAGTCATAGCTCATAATATTGACGTAATCGAGATAACGAGTCATCTGATACGCCTCCATCCCACGTAACAAATAGCCCGATGCTGGCGCAGCAACGGTCAACATATAGTGCTTACCATCTTGCTTGCTGGCTGCATCGAGTTTTTCACGCAGGGTTTTCATCAGTAGTTCGTACTGTTTAAACAAGGTCGCACGCTTTGGCTCTGACATCGAAAAATCATCAGGATTACCGGATTTAGCCATTGATGTCGCGTACTCATAGTCGATATCCGCCCCATCAAAGCTGTAAGTACGTAAGAACGTCACCACAGAATCGGCAAAGGTTTCAATCCCTTGCGTCGTCTGAGTCATCTCATAGAAACCACCACTGGCAACACGATTACCGTTATCATCAAAATAACCGCCCGTTTCAGCCCAGCCACCAATCGAGATTAAAGTCTTAACGTTTGGATGGCGTTTTTTATACTTATTGAGTAAGTTAAAATGGCCTTTGTAATTAAACTCGGGATCCATCTCAGCGCCTGCAACGCCCGGCCACTCTAATCCTGTTGCCACGTTCGTGACACTATTGGGGTCGCCAATAGAGACCTTGTTATTCGAATCAATATGCGCAAATGCATAATTGATGTGAGTAATTTTATCCCACGGAATATCACTTGCGAGATAACTCGGCTGGCCATTTTTACCCGTGCGCCACGAAGTAAAGTAACCGATAACGCGGCGGGCGTGATCGCTACCCATTTTTTCGCGGCCCTGTTCATCGTACACATCGCAATAGACTGAATCACCCACTAAACCTTCAGGACGGCAAGCCTCATTATCGGTTGGTGCTTGACCTACTCGGCCGATGACAGCGGTTGATAATGTTGTCAGGCCAAGATTATCGATAGCCTCAGCGGTGAAACGAATGTCGCCGTTTTCAAAGGTAGTCCATTGTGCACTGTATGGCGCGGTTGCATCTTCAGCAACGAGCACACCGTTAGCATAAAAGCGCACGCTGGCCACATCGCCATCACTGTCAGTCGCAGTTGCTGCGAGTGATAACACCGTGCCTAAATCTGTTTGAAAGTTGGCCTGCGGCGCGGTTAATGTCACGCTTGGCGCTTGATTAGCTGCGACAACATTGAGTTTGATGATTGCCGACAAGCAACTGGCATTGTGACTATCGTAGGCACGGGTTTGTATTTGATGCTCACCGACTCCAACGGCCTGCGACGTTGCCGAATAGGGTGCACTGTTATCAGTCGCAATCAATTGACTATCAAGATAAAACTCAACTTTAGTAATGCTATCACCCGTATCAGGATCACTCGCATTCGCAGTAATGGTTACTGAGTCGCTAACAGTGACAGCGCTGTCATTGAGAGGTGACAAAATTTCTGTCGAAGGCGGTAAGTTTTCACTCGTAGCATTGATAACGGTTAGCACAACACTTTTCTCGGTCGTCGCACCTTTGTCATCGGTCGCTACCGCTTTAAGCTGAACAATGCCGATCGCATTAGTCGTCCAAGGGCTCGTTACCGCCTGACCATTGGCAAACCAATTTACGCTCGCAACAGTACCGTCAACATCAGATGCATCGGCCTGCAGCACGACAACATCCCCTAAATTCACACTCACATTGTTTTGCGGCTGCAAGATAACCAGTGTAGGCGCTTGGTTTTGCGCTCCATCACACACGCCTTTGTTTTCCCATACGCCCCACTGCCCTGTTTGGCTCGGGTTTTCATTCTGGGTCCACCACTTATTTTGATAGAGATAATTATCGTAGGTTACAGGCGTGACGGTTGCATAGATTTGGCTACTGTTCCAAGCTGCTATGTCTTGGCAACTCACTGCTGCAGCCGTTTGAGAATAACTGAAACCCGCCATAGCTGTGGCCATTAACCACGCGAATCGCTGTTGCTTCATTACCCAAGGTATATTACAGATCATGTTGAAATCCTCTTTTATTATAGTATGTTACCGAAATAGTCCTTTACACGAGCACATACAACGTCAGATGACAACAAAGGGGTTACTGCGGAATATTCAAGGTAGCTCAATGTAAGTAATTTGTTAACCTTTAAAGTGTTATATTAAATAACTAGATATGACAAATTTTAAAAATCACATTACTTTTAATGGCTTATACTTAAACAATGAGTTTAAAATATTATCTGCTATGCATAGCCGCTTAAAAGGTTAGTAATAAACCGACAATAAAATCTGCTAGAGGCTCAAAGTGAAGTGGTTTTCTATCTTTAAGAATTAAAAATCTCTATAATTCAGCCTTATTTGCTGCATTACCTTAGGTTGCTGTATGTCGCTTACGCCCATTTCTCCAAACACCGAAAATACCTCACGAACCGAAACCCCAGAAGCACAATTTCCTGAAGCGATTCAAACGCGAATCGACTCCTCTGAAGCGCGGGTAATCAAAGCGGTATTTCCATCCATCACCAACCATCACAATACGTTATTTGGTGGCGAAGCTTTAGCGTGGATGGATGAAACGGCCTTTATTGCTGCAACTCGTTTTTGCCGTAAAACCTTAGTGACTGTGAGTTCCGATAGAATCGATTTTAAAAAACCTATCCCCGCAGGCACATTAGCCGAACTGATCGCGCGGGTGATCCATGTCGGTAACACTTCATTGAAAGTTGAAGTGAACATCTATGTCGAAGACATGTATCAAGATCACCGAGAGCATGCCATACGTGGTGTGTTCACCTTTGTTGCGGTTGACGAACAACGAAATCCCACTCAAGTGTGGACATACGAGTCGTTTTTTAGACGATGTAAGCTATAGAACGGCCCGTTATCTCGGGCTTTTCATTACTATCGTGCGATTCGAATCTATTTTGCAAAACACCGACCAAAGTCTAACAACCAGAAACATATCAAAATTTTGTCTTTATTCATGAATAAAGCAATAGGATCCTTGATTACTTTTCTGTTACATTGAGTTCAATCTTCACGCGCACCGAACATAATCATAAAAGCCATGAAGCTAGAAAACTTAAATATTATTATCGCAGACGATCATCCATTGTTCAGAAATGCACTACGTCAAGCACTGACCACAGCGTTTGAGCATGCACAATGGTTTGAAGCCGACAGTGCTGACGCACTGCAAGCTGTGTTGGATGTCCGTAGCGTCGATTACGATCTTGTACTGTTAGATTTGCAGATGCCCGGTTCCCACGGCTACTCCACACTTATTCACCTACGCTCACATTATCCCGATTTACCCGTGGTAGTGATTTCTGCACACGAGGATATCAATACCATTAGCCGTGCGATTCATTATGGGAGCAGTGGTTTTATCCCTAAATCGGCCTCGATGGAAACCCTTAAAGAGGCACTGAGTGCGGTGTTATTCGGTGACATTTGGCTGCCTAAAGGCACTGAGATTATTTCTATCGATGACGACGCCGTTGATAAAATGGCCAGCAAATTATCCGATCTCACGCCGCAGCAATATAAAGTGTTGCAGATGTTTGCCGAAGGTTTGTTGAATAAGCAAATTGCCTATGATCTTGGCGTCTCTGAAGCGACCATCAAAGCGCACGCGACTGCCATTTTTAGAAAACTGGGCGTTCGTAACCGAACACAAGCCGTCATAGCTCTTGCTCAGCTTGAGATGGATAAAGTTGATTTATCTTAATTGCATACATCTTAGGATGTGTGATGAGCTTGATGCATGTTTATGCTTTATGAATGCCACATGGCTAGTGTTTTTATTACCTAAATTTAAGCTCCTAGATTTAAGGGATTAGATTTAAGCACTAAGGTTTAATACCTTGATTTATAAATGAAGTTTCAGCTAAACATTATTCCATAAAAATGCCGCTTATATTAGCGGCATTTTTATGTCAGTAAATTATGGCCAATTAACGCATTGGCAGATTTTTATCGGCAAACATTTCATCAATAAGCTGTTGATCCCGTAAGGCGACAGCTTTCTCCACCACGTCACGGGTTAAATGCGGCGCAAAGTGCTGAATAAAATCATACATATAACTGCGCAAGAAGCTGCCCTTCCTGAAGCCAATTTTAGTCGTACTGTGGGCAAACAAATGGCCAGCATCAATCGCAACTAAGTCTTTATCGACATTTGGGTCAATCGCCATGGAGGCAATAACGCCCACACCTAATCCTAAACGGACATAGGTTTTCAGCACATCGGCGCTGGTCGCACTAAAAACAACGCGCGGCTCTAAGTTGGCGCGATTGAACGCTTTCTCAATTTCAGAGGCACGGTCAAAACCAAAGACATAAGTCACTAAGGGGAAGCGCGCTAAATCTTCGATGCTAATCAAATTATTTGGGCTACGGGTCGCAAGAGGATGATCTTTAGGAACGACGATGGAGCGATTCCAATGATAACAAGGCAACATAATTAAGTCGGAATATAAATGCATTGCTTCAGTCGCAATGGCGAAATCCGCATCACCGCGAGCCGCCTGTTCGCTGATCTGCGATGGAGTCCCCTGATGCATATGCAAGTTCACTTTAGGGTAGCGATCAATAAACTGCCGAATGATCGTCGGCAATGCATAGCGCGCCTGAGTGTCAGTCGTGGAAATATTTAACTCGCCTTGATCGGGCTTAGTATATTCCTCAGAAACTTTTTTAATGCTCTCAACTTTACCCAAGATATCATTGGCAATGCTGATCACTTGCAAACCCGCAGGTGTGACATGGGTTAAGTGCTTACCGCTACGACCAAATATTTGGATCCCCAACTCATCTTCAAGCATGCGAACTTGTTTACTGATCCCAGGTTGAGAGGTATACAAGTTTTCAGCTGTCGCCGATACATTGAGGTTATGTTTTACGACCTCAGCAATATACCTGAGTTGTTGCAGTTTCATCTTATTTCCTTGTTTCAAACACGCAAAATGCCATTAACAACTGAGCCCTCAAAGCACTCTCAGCTATAATCAATCGTTATAGTATATAGTAGAACTTAAAGCAAATAGGAATATAGAGCACAAGTCTGCAGATTCATACGACAGAAATGATAACCTAGGCTAAGATAACTATGCTAGTTTATTGATTTATTGTAGCATTAGCTCAATTGGATAAATAATGGAACATCTATGTCATTCACCTTGGTTCTGATCCTCATCGGTGCGCTTTTACTGCTTGTTATCGGAATTAACGTATTACAACAACAAAAAGAACGCGTAGAGGCTGAGCGGCGCATTGAATTTGCCCGTCAAAGAGCAATTATCGATGAAACCGAAGCTGTGTTATCAAACACAGGGATGATGCCTTGTAGCACGAATATTGTGTTGGTTTTGTACCGTCGCGTGCAAGATGCCTTGCAGGCTGCGACAGCTATTAGTAATAGCCAACAACAGTCTGATTACCAGCGCCGACTAGCCGATATCAACAATCAAATAACAACCTTACAGTCTGGTCAACCTCAATCACCACCGATTGAGAATTTCAGACTACCCGATAACGACAAACAAATTTTAGCGCTAGTGCAAACCTTGAAAAAGCTCAAGGCTATACTCAGAGCCGAACATAATAAAGGGAAAGTCGACCCAAGCATTTTTGCTCAGGAAGAAAGTCGTATCGACAGTTTACAGCTCAGGATCAATGTTGATTCCATGCTTTCCCGTGCCAGAGCGGCCAGTTTTATGAAGCAATATGGTTCATCAAAACAAATGGTAACTAAAGCACTATCGACATTGCACGCGATTAAGGCACAAACGCCTAATGACCCTTTCATTGGTCGTAAAGTGGATGAGGCTAAACAATTGCTTGATGAGATTATGGGCGCGCAAAAACAATCTGAACCCAGTGCACCTAGACCTAAAAATGAAGAAGATGATATCGACATGCTGTTTCAACCGAAAAAGAAATGGTGATCAGTTACTGTTTGCTTACCTTTAAGTTGAATTAGCGGCACGTCTTCCACTCGTTCTTCAGTGTTATTGGGCGTGGTGAGTGAGTGCGAGTAAAGCGAGCAACATTTTTGGCTCATTATCTACAGCAACAAATCAGTCTCTAAAGAAAATCGAAACAAAAAAGCCAAGTCATAATTGACTTGGCTTTTTTGTTATTCTCTTGGCGTTAAGCTAGCTTAATCCGCCGCTATGCGCTTTTCTTGGCTTTCTTGGTAGTCTCACTCACCCACTTGCCATTAACGTAATGCGCTGACCAACCAGTGGCTTTGCCGTCGACTTCAGTCGCAACGTATTGCTCTTTCGTCTTACGGCTAAACTTCACCGCAGCTTTATTGCCTTCGTCATCAGTGACGGGCGCATCGGCTAAATATTGATACTTAGGCCACAGCAGCTCGCGGTATTGAACCAGTTCTTCAACCAGAGGTGCACGGGTTTCCCGTGATTTAGGGAAAGTACTGGCCGCTAAGAAGATCCCTGCTGCACCATCACGTAATACGAAATGGGCATCCGATTTGCTGCATTTCAGATCAGGCAAATAGATAGGATCTTCTTTTGGCGGCGCAGCCTCGCCGTTCTTCAGTAATTTACGCGTATTTTTACATTCGCTATTGGTACAACCAAAATACTTACCAAAACGGCCGTTTTTCAGTTCCATGTCGTGGCCACAGCGATCACACTCAATCAGCGGACCTTCATAGCCTTTGATCTTGAATTGGCCTTCTTCGACTTCATAGCCTTCACAAATCGGGTTGTTACCACAGACGTGTAGCTTACGCTTCTCATCAATTAGGTAACTGTCCATCGCTGTGCCGCAAATACTACAGCGGTGCTTCGCACGCAGTGCATCAGTCTCGGCATCTTCACTGTTTTCGCTAATCGCCTCAACGCCAGGCGTAAGGTTCATCGTTGTCTTACAGCGCTCTTTGGGAGGTAATTCGTAACCAGAGCAACCGAGAAAAACACCGGTTGTTCCCGTGCGGATCCCCATAGGGCGACCACAGGTTGGGCACTTGATATCCGTCATCACCATTTGGTTAAGACGCATGCCACCTTCTTCGGGATCGAGCTCCGCTTTTTCTAATTGCTTAGTAAAGTCAGCATAGAAGCCATCGAGCACTTTTTTCCAATCTAATTCGCCACGAGCCACATCGTCTAATGTTTGCTCCATGCTGGCGGTAAAGTCATAGCTCATTAAATCAGCAAAACTGCCGACTAATCGCTCGCTGACAATTTCACCCATTTTTTCGGCATAGAAACGACGATTCTCAACTTTTACATAACCCCGATCTTGAATCGTTGAAATGATGGTTGCGTAGGTCGATGGGCGGCCAATACCGCGTTTTTCTAATTCTTTAACTAAAGAGGCTTCGCTGTATCGAGCTGGCGGCTTAGTAAAGTGTTGCTTAGGTTGCAACTCTTTTAACGCTAATACATCGCCTTGTGCCACAAATGGCAACGTATTGTCTTCTTCGTTTTTCTTCTTGAGTGCTGTTTGCACGCGAGTCCAACCATCAAAACGTAAAGTACGTCCCGTTGCTTTGAGCTCATAGTCACCCGCTTTTACGGTCAACTTAGTAGCATCATATTGGGCTGGCGTCATCTGACACGAGACAAACTGACGCCAAATCAGCTCATATAAGCGCTGAGCGTCACGCTCCATGTCCGATAAGGTCGCCGCTTGGACATGAACGTTCGATGGACGAATCGCTTCGTGAGCCTCTTGTGCGCCTTCTTTAGAACCGTAGCGAATGGGTTCAGCGGGTAGATATTTATCACCAAACTCTTTGGCAATCATATCACGTAAGTTTTCAACGGCTTCTTGACTCAAATTGGTCGAGTCGGTACGCATATAAGTGATATGACCGGCTTCATAAAGTCGCTGAGCCATCATCATGGTCTTCTTCACACCGAAACCTAAGCGAGTACTCGCCGCCTGTTGCAATGTCGATGTAATAAAGGGCGCAGAAGGTTTGCTTTGGGTCGCTTTGTCTTCGCGGGCCAGCACGGTAAAACTCGCCGCCGATAACGCTTGAACCGCCGCCATAGCTTGCTGTTCATTGATAGGATTAAAGGCCGCATCTAAATGCTTAACCACTTCCATCCGCAAGGCTTCTTGGGCTGGCGTACTCAGCTCTGCATGTACATCCCAAAACTCTTCCGGTACAAAGGCTTTAATTTCGCTTTCACGTTCAACCACTAAGCGAACAGCAACCGACTGCACTCGTCCAGCGGATAAACCGCGAGCGACTTTTTTCCACAGCAGTGGCGACACCATAAAACCGACAACTCTGTCTAAGAAGCGACGAGCTTGCTGGGCATTAACCATGTTAGTGTCGAGTGTCGACGGCTTGCTAAAGGCATCTTGAATCGCAGACTTAGTAATTTCGTTGAAAACTACACGTTGATACCGTGAAGGATCACCGCCAATCACCTCTTGCAAATGCCAGGCGATAGCTTCTCCCTCACGGTCTAAGTCGGTTGCGAGATAGATTTGGTCGGCGGAATCGGCAAGTGCCTGTAGCTCTTTAACGACCTTTTCTTTGCCCGGCAAAATTTGATACTTAGCCGCCCAGCCCTTTTCAGGGTTTACGCCCATGCGAGACACCAGCGCTTGCTGATCTTTCACCTTTTTATATTGAGCTTTTTCTTCTGGCGACATTTTCTTAACTTCGGCAGCGGATTTAACCTTTTCATTGCCTTCTGAAGCCGATGATGTCGGCAGATCACGGATGTGACCTACGCTCGATTTAACGATGAATTCTTTGCCAAGATATTTATTAATAGTCTTAGCTTTGGCCGGTGATTCGACAATAACTAGCGATTTACCCATAGTTTAATTTGCGCCAAAAAATCTCAAGAAGGTGGAAATTGGCACCATATATAGAGGGTTGTACTGATAGTTTCAAGTTAATCCCTCTTTTATATGTACCAGCGAGTCACTTTTTAATCAAAGTTGAAAAAATGTAAAAATATAATATGCGTAATTAAAAACTAATATTTCATTATTTGCCAGCAAGCAAGAAATAGTTATGCATTTATCGTGAAAAAGTCGCTTTGAGCACAAAACCGTCCGCTTGTGCACTCGAAAAGCTTCAGTATACTGGGTTCCCTCAGGGACCATATGAACAAATAATAACTTTCCCTATCACAAGGATAAGCAATGAAGCACTTTGAAGCGAATTTTGATGGACTCGTTGGACCAACACACAATTACGCAGGGTTGTCTTTTGGCAATGTCGCCTCACTCAGCAATGCCGCCTTAGTTTCCAACCCCAAAGCTGCTGCGAAACAAGGACTCCAAAAAGCCAAAGCACTTGCCGATATGGGCATGGTTCAAGGTATGTTAGCCCCTCAAGAGCGCCCAGACCTCTATACATTGCGCCGAATTGGATTTTCCGGCTCTGACGCCAATGTATTAAAACAGGCCGCAAAAGAAGCGCCTATGTTGCTTAATGCCTGCTGCAGTGCGTCCAGTATGTGGACTGCCAATGCCGCAACTGTCTCACCCAGTGCCGATACGCGTGACGGCAAACTGCATTTCACCCCAGCAAATTTAGTCGATAAACTGCATCGCAGCATCGAGCCCCTCACAACGGGGCGCATATTAACAGCAACTTTCAGTGATCCCCACTATTTTCATCACCATAGTCACTTACCTGAGCATAATAGCTTCGGTGATGAAGGTGCGGCGAACCACACTAGGCTATGCAACGAGTACGGCCATGCCGGTGTAGAATTGTTCGTTTATGGACAAGAAGCCACCAATCCCAATGCCCCTAAACCGCAAAAGTATCCAGCAAGACAAACCTTAGAGGCATCGATGGCTGTGGCACGCTTGCATCAGCTTGAAGAGGATAATTGCGTCTTCATCCAGCAGAATCCTGATGTCATTGACCAAGGTGTATTCCATAACGATGTTATCGCAGTTGGTAACCAAAATGTGCTGTTCTACCATGAACAAGCCTTCTTAAATACCCAACATAAAATTGATGAAATTAAGCGTAAGCTTGATACAGAACTGTATTTCATTGAAGTGCCCACCGCTAAAGTGGCGATTAACGACGCAGTCAAAAGCTACTTATTCAATACCCAAATTATCACGCTTCCCTCTGGTGAAATGGCCATTATTGCCCCAACTGATTGCCAAGAAAATCCCGCAGTATTTGCCTATTTGAATGAACTACTGACGCTAAACACTCCCATCAAGCAAGTGCTTTACTTCGACGTAAAACAAAGCATGCAAAACGGCGGCGGCCCCGCCTGCCTGCGTTTGCGTGTTGCGATGAATGAGATGGAAGTGGCGGCCGTAAATCAACACACCTTAATGAATGATGCCTTATTTGCGCGTTTAAATCTTTGGGTAGACAAACATTACCGTGACAGATTGACCACCCAAGATCTTGCTGACCCTCAGCTAATCATCGAATCTCGCACTGCATTAGATGAGCTCACGCAAATAATGAAGCTAGGAAGTGTGTATCAGTTCCAGCGTTAGAATAACGCTGGCAATTTATATTTCACACTAACCAAACATAATAAAGAAAAACGCCCGAATGCTAATCGGGCGTTTTCGCTGTACTAACTAAAAACTAGAGTAAATCATCAACCAGCATCTATCACGTTGACAGACACAGCTAATGGTTCACCCAAAGGGGTTTTAACCGTAATCGTTAGCTGTCCAATTGTTTTCTTATTTGGAGATGTTTCTAAACCAATAGTAAAAGGATATAGCAATGGTTTATTAGAGGTATTATTTCCTATTGTATAAGTTGAGGTAACTGAACTTAATACGCCATTATCTGCAGTTCCAGTTATCGTAGTTCCAAACGGAAGCGTATTATTGTTTAAATCTGAAAGGAATAAATAAATGGTTTGTGGTGCATCGACTGTTAAATCAATCGGTTGCACTGGGGTAATATTTCCAGTTACTGCATCTATATTCACCAGTCTCATGAATGGAGTACTGCCAGACATGACTAATGGAAGATTTCTAAATACATTCAACTGAGCTTTAAAATTATCACTCCCAGTATCAGTACAGTTTGCCTCAGAACCTTGCGCACAAAGTAAACCAGTATACTTACCATCTGCACCATCAAAAGAACCGCTTACATTGTAATCAATAAATTCTTCTTTAACCGCTCCTGCAGGTAATGGTGAACCTCGATATTTACCATCTTCGTTATCATCTGTGAACGCTTCAGATAAATCACTAAAATCTTCATCTTTATCAAATAACCCATTTCCATTTAAATCAACAAAACTCTCTTCACCTATCGCGTAAGCCGTAATTGTCGTTCTACCTGGACGTGGTTCTGCAATAACGGAATTAGTACCGTCAAGATAGCGAGCATAACTATTACCCGTACATGGGGGAGTGATAATTCCATTAAACCCACCATTAGGGCAAATCACTGTAGTCCCTTTGAAAGGACGTGAATCTTGACTTCGCCAAGTCACAGAGCAACCGCCATTAGGAATTAATATACCTGCACCATTATCCTTGGAGCCAGTAACACATGAACTATCAATACCACCTCCCTCAGTTCTAAAACTGATTCGAGTACCAGAAGGAACAAGGTTGTTAAAATGATCCGCAGCTAAAACATTAATTATTGATTGCTCATTGTCGTGATCCCATCCTTCAGGATTAAGAATAGTTGCAGATAAAGAGAAACTATCATTATCAGCAAGTCCTGTAGATACAACTAACTCATCTGAAATATTAGAAATAGTTGCGTCATGACCATTGCCAGTACTACCAGACCATAAAGCAAATACTTTTACAGGTGTAGGAATATCACCAGCTTTTACCGTAACTGAAACTTGGCCAAATGCATCCGTGTAAGCCACAGCATATTTATTCGGTAGGCTCAGATCTGAAGGGTACTCAGCATCTCCAGGTTGAGGCATATTGCTACATGCTAAATAATCCTCAGCAAGAGGTGATGGCGATAATGTCATGCCTCCTACTTCGGTACTCAATTCAAAACAAACTCTTTGCTGGCTAGCTGGTTGACCAATTTCATTTAATAACTTGAATTGAACAACAGATGTCTCACTACGTGCGCCTACTCCTGCAATTCCACCAGTGCCACTCAGAGCCAACTGATTAGGTGTTGCAGAAACAAACTCAATAGCTCCAACTTTTACTGTATCAACTGTAATTTGAGTTGTCTTAGACACTGAGCCGCCACCAGTAACAGCTGAAACAGATATTGTATCTAATCCACTACATCCTGTTGAACGATAAGTCGAATAACCTTTACCAGCGTTAGTGACTATAGGCGAATCAATGACAGCTTTACCAGCAGCAACACATTCTGATGAAAATTCTAGAGTGAAAGGTTGACCTGTCGATAATGAACCATCAGGATTGAAAACCGTAACTTCAACAATGGTAGACCCACCTGCTGGTAAAGAGTTGTTGCCTACACTTGTTTTTATATCGAGGCTAATATTTACTCTACCAATTTCAAATGCTTTAGTTGAGGTAGCATCTTTCACTTTTAAAGAGACTTCACCTGCCCCAACGTTACCATTTGCGTACAAATCAAGAATCGCTTTACCATCAGCATTCGTGATGGCGGTCCCCGAATTAGGGCTAATAGCTCCTAAGGTTGTTGCGGCAGTAACAAGTACTTGCTGTAGGGCTTGCGTACTGCCAGAACGCGTAACTTTAGCACCAATAATACCAGGTTTATCGTTTGTAATATTGTCGGTTATCTTACAAACTTCAAAGTTCTTTAGTGTCTTATCCCATGCAGCTACACCATTACAATCATATATATCAAAACTGATTTCAGGGCTTGCTTCTATAGGGTCTATATCATCACCAGCGGTTACAAAACCGACAATAGCCTTCGCAGTACCATAACTTGCCGTGACTTCACCAGCACCTTCAATACTACCTGCGGTTAAAGTAATAGAAGCTCGGCCAATTGAATCTGTTAAAGCGGTTCCTTTCGTTGGAAGGAAGTTTCCTAAGGAACTACTAAAACTCACCACTTTACCAACCAATGGAGTGGCATCTTTATCAACTAAAGTAACCGTTACTTTGCTCGGTTGTGCTGCACTGACATTAGTGGTTGGCAAACCCGTCTGGCTATTTGTCAATTGAATTGATAAAGAATTAGCCTCGCCATTTCCACCAGGTGCATCGCCAGCAACTTCAAAGTTGAAGCTATCCGTTATTGTTTCATTATCAAGGGAGAAGCTAGCAGTAACCGACCCTGCACCAGCATTTGTTCCGGTAATTAAAGTCACAGAAGCATGACCATTTAAGTCCGTTAATGCCGTTCCCGAAGAAGGATTTAATGTACCTTGTCCCGTCAAATTGAATACGACTGTTTGATAGCTAGTCGGAGCACCGTCTTTCAATAAAGTTGCAATTACAGTTCCAGGAACAACATGACTAATATTTCTTAATTCTTGGCCCTGTGAATCAAAAATTGTTAGCGCAATGCTATACGCATCAATTGGCTTAACAACAACTTCATCACCTGATGTCTCAAAACCAAGTGACTCAATATTTTCATCAACTTTAGCAATAATATTACCAGCCCCAGCAACTGAACCAGCAGTAATTGCTATTTTAGCAAGTCCTTGAGCATTGGTAAGTGCAGTGCCTGATTGCGGTGAAAATTTACCTAAGTTTGAAGTGAAAGTGATAACCTTACCGGCTAATGGTTCATCTGAACCATTAGTATAAATAGCACTAACAGTACCAGGTACTGCAGAACTGATTTTTGTTACAGTTTGTCCTTGGGCATTTTGTAGTGATAGTTTTAGTTTATTCCCCGTTCCAGGCTGAACAACACCATCTCCTTTTGAATAAAAGCCCTTGGTTATGGAAGCACCACTCGCAACACTCGCAGTTACATTTCCAGCACCCGCTAAAGTTGCAGTATCAAGCTTAACCGTTGCAACGCCAGATGAGTCCGTTAATTGCGTCCCCGTTGAGGGAGTAAAAGAGCCTAAAGCGTCATTATCTAATTTAAATGAAACTACAACACCTGCTAGAGGTCCAGTCTTGGAATCCACAACCGTTGCTTTAACTTCCGCAGGTGTAGCGACAGAAACACTATCGCTATTAGAAATACTGAGAGTAACAGTGACAACACCAGGCGTCGGCGTTGTACCACCATCATCGGAGATGCTGCCTCCTCCACCACATGCAATTAAAAAAAATGAACACAATCCTGCGAGAAAAACCTTATACGCTGACTTCATTGTCAGGCTCCCTGTTACTCTGATGATGATACTTAAGCTAGACGCTTATTACTTATAGGCTAACATTACACAATTTTCACCAATTTTACTCACTAGAACCTTATTTTATTTCACAAATAACATAAATACTTTAACGCTATTTGTCATTTCATCTTCGCCGTTTTCTTGCTAGTCTTGTGAGCGCCAAAAAATAGAATGTATAAAAAACACACAGGACTCCCCATGGCAATTTCGATAAAAAATAAACTCGGCCTTACAAGTAAAATTCTGATCGGTATGGGAACAGGCATTGCCTTAGGTCTCTTACTCCGCAATGCCTTTCCAGAAAGCGATATCGTAAAAGACTATATTACCGAAGGTTTCTTACATGTTATCGGCACCATTTTCATCTCCAGCTTAAAAATGTTAGTGGTTCCTTTAGTCTTTATTTCATTAGTCTGACCCGTCCTAAATAGCGTTGACACTTTTCAAACTCATTTTGGAGAGTGTAATGACTTCAACAATTAAACGAACTCAACGTGATTATTCCCTCGCTTTTAAATTGGCCGTTGTCGACCAAGTGGAAAAAGGCGAGCTGACTTATAAGCAGGCCCAAGACAAGTACGGTATTCAAGGTTGTTCCACCGTGTTAGTTTGGCTTCGCAAACATGGAAAACTGGATTGGTCCCAAGGAACACCATCTACATCAATGCGAGGACATTTAATGACTGAGCCCACCACACTCACTCCCGAGCAAAAGATAAAAGCACTCGAAGCCGAACTTGAAGATACCCGCATGAAAGCCGCGTTCTTCGAAGCCATTGTCGAAAAACTTAGAACTGACTACGGGATTTCTGTCGTAAAAAAGCCACGAGCGAAACGCTCCAGGAAAAAACGGCCATAGGTTATCGCGTCACCCAATGCTGTCGCTACCTCGGGATTAGCCGTCAGGCGTATTATCAGCAATGTCAGCGGCAAAAAGTATCAGAGCAGAGGGAGCAACACGTGTTGCAAACGGTGCAATATGAACGGTTATTTCAACCACGAATAGGTACACGCAAGTTGCAGTATTTACTGAATAAATCACATCAAATAGTGATTGGGCGAGACCGGTTATTTAGCAGCCTCAGAGCGCATCGTTTGTTGGTCGCACCTAAACGGGCGTACCACAAAACGACTCACAGTCATCATCGATTTAGGTGTCATCCCAACTTGCTTAAGCCCAGTGAGCAACAAGTGGACATCACTCGCTCAGAGCAAGTCTGGGTGGCTGATATTACCTATCTGCCACTGCAAAATAATGAAGCCTACTTAAGCCTGGTGACCGATGCCTGGTCACGAAAAATCGTGGGCTATCATGTTGATGATAATCTCAAAACAGATGGTGTGCTAACAGCGTACAAACAGGCACTGAGGCAGCGGCAAGACAAAGATAAACCGCTGATACACCACTCAGATCGAGGAATACAATACTGCTCAAACGCTTATCAAGCGGTTCACACACATCATGGTGTGACATGCTCAATGACAGACGGATATGACTGCTATCAAAATGCATTAGCAGAACGCGTAAATGGCATATTGAAGCAGGAGTTTTTAACACATAAGCCAGCAACGCTGCAGGAGGCGCGACAGATGGTGGCAGAAGCGGTCGCCATATATAATCAACGACGGCCACATTTGGCCTTAAAATATAAAACGCCCGATGAGGTTCATCAGGCGTTTTAGGTAGAAATAAGTGTCAACTTATTTCAGGACGAGACAGTCTGTGGAACTTGCTCACTGAGTGAGCCTTCAAAATTGGGCCGTTTAGGGGGCAAAACCCTCGCTTTCTATTTATTCACCACCGCTATTGCTCTCGTGGTTGCGATTGTCAGTGCAGTCCTTATACATCCTGGGAACGCTTCGCTGGCTACAGAGAAAATGGAGTACATCGCCAAAGAAGCGCCAAGTCTTTCAAGCGTGATTATCAATATAGTCCCCACCAATCCGATGCAAGCATTGAGTGAAGGCAATATGCTGCAAATCATTATTTTTGCGGTAATTTTTGGCTTTGCTATTGCCCATATTGGTGAGCGAGGTAAACGCGTTGCGGCTTTGTTTGAAGATTTAAATGAAGTCATCATGCGCGTCGTGACACTGATCATGCAGCTGGCACCTTATGGGGTGTTTGCGCTGATGGCAAAACTTGCATTAACGCTCGGTTTAGAAACCTTTGGTAGCGTAGTTAAATATTTCTTCGTGGTTCTCGGTGTATTACTGGTCCATGCGTTTATTGTTTACCCTACACTTCTAAAACTTTTCTCTGGCCTCAATCCGTTAATATTTATCCGTAAAATGCGTGATGTGCAGCTGTTTGCCTTTTCAACAGCAAGTTCAAATGCCACTTTGCCGATTACCATAGAAGCCTCTGAGCATAGATTAGGTGTCGATAATAAGATTGCCGCCTTTACGCTCCCCTTAGGTGCAACCATTAACATGGATGGCACCGCAATCATGCAAGGTGTGGCAACTGTATTTATCGCTCAGGTTTTTGGCATTGAACTCTCGCTCACTGATTATGCCGCCGTTGTTGTGACAGCGACATTGGCATCAATTGGTACCGCAGGCGTACCGGGTGTCGGACTTATCATGCTGGCCATGGTATTGAATCAAGTTGGTTTACCGGTTGAAGGTATTGCACTGATTATCGGTGTTGATCGCCTACTCGACATGGTACGTACTGCAGTAAACGTCACCGGTGATTGTGTGGCGACCGTGGTCATTGCGAAATCTGAAGGTGAATTTAACGAGCAAGTGTTTAACGACACTCAAGCGGGTAAGGTTGCTAGAAATTTTGATGAGCAAGTTCATCATTCAAATAGCTCTAACTAGCCTTAGTTAAATACCCATCACGCCCAGCCTCTGTGTTGGGCGTTTTTGTTTACGCTTTTTGTTTACACTTTTGTCTGTACTTAGCCCAATTAATTTTTCTACAATTAGCAAAATGTGAACATGCCAATAGTATGGCAGTTTGTTTTTAGCTACATTGTGTTTACTATTTTAATACGTTAAATGGAGCTAAATAAATGTGGTGGAGAAGTCTTTGGATCCTGATAGCTTGCTGGCTATTGTGTGCCCACTTTGTACGTTATGAACAAATTAGCTTTGCCATCCCCTTTGCAATTGCGCCCTTAGTTTTATTCTTTAACTCGGTTTACTTACTGCGTTTATTACAAACTTTATTATTTATGAGTGTCTTTACCGTCTGGGGCGTCACGACGATTGAAGCGATACAAATGCGTTTAGCGCAAGAAGCGCCTTGGTTGAGATTGTCTTTTATTATGATGGCGGTGATGTTATTTACCTTAGGTGCAATTATCTGTGGTAACGGTATTTTGCGGATCAGAAAACAAAAGTCTCCTTGGGGAAATTCACCGATACGCTAGCACTCCATCGGCAAAACTTTCATATTCAACAATAAATGAGTACTTATTTTGACCACAAGTTCTGCTCGGTCAGCAAAGGTTAAGTTCAACTAAGATATGCTGATACTCTATTTGGTTATCAGTGTGATTTTGCGTAGACTGCTTTGCTAACTAAGGCTTAACTCATCCACTTTAAGGCATGTATATTATGAGAATTTTGGTTGTTGAAGACGATCCTATTTTATCCCACCACTTAAAAGTGCAATTAAGCGATCTCGGCAATCAAGTTCAAGTGGCGCTCACTGCCAAAGAAGGTTTCTATCAAGCCACGAATTATCCCATCGATGTGGCTATTGTCGATTTAGGTTTACCCGATCAAGATGGCATTAGCTTAATTGAACAACTCAGAGAAGCGGGTCTTAAAGCGCCGATATTAATCCTCACGGCCCGAGTTAATTGGCAGGATAAAGTCGAAGGCCTTAATGCTGGTGCCGATGACTATTTAGTCAAGCCCTTTCAAAAAGAAGAACTCGTCGCTAGGCTCGATGCCTTAGTACGCCGCAGTGCAGGCTTTGTTAAACCGGTAATTTGCAGTGGAGAATTAAAACTTGATCTCGCCGCGAAACAAGTCACTCTGAGCGATGAAATCATGGAAGTCACTGCCTTTGAATATTTGATCCTCGAATATTTAATGCGTCATTGCCACGAGGTGGTTGCCAAACAACGTTTGCTCGATGTGATTTACGGCGATAAAGAAGGCGATCCGAATACGATTGAAGTGATGGTCAGCCGCCTGCGCAAAAAACTGACCCGCGATGGGATAGACAATCCCATCGTCACCATTCGCGGCCAAGGATATAAATTTAACCTGCCATGCAACTAAGATTAAAATTTAAGAAACGTCTACTGACGCGGATGTTTCTCACCTCGCTATCGATTATTGCCTTAGTGGGTTTTGGTCTCGCATGGATGGTTAATATTCTGCATGCGCAAAATAGCTATAACGAAGAAACCGCACAACTCATTGCCGAAATTCCCCAAGTCGCCGCCGAATTGCGGGAGCACGATCTCATCCCCGATACCAGTGCGTGGCTGGAGGAAAATAATAAGCAAGAACGTTATGTGATTGCGAGTTGCGATGATAAATTTAAACAAGTTTGGACTTCATCCCTCGCAGTAGACCGCGGCTTATTTGATACTTGCGAGCGTTTTAACGAAATTCGCAACGATTCTCCGCCCTATTATCTTACTATGGCCGATGACAGAGGTTACTTCGTCTATTTGCTCGCGGTGGAAATTGCTAGCGTACATTACAATTTACTCGTCCTCAAAGATGCCGCCAAACTCGAGCAGGAATACAGTAAGTTCAGTAAACGCACTTATATTCGTTTAGCCATGGTATTAGCCTTAGCGTTAATTCTATTGGTCAGCGCCGCCTATTGGGGAATGCGCCCCTTAGTACGGATGCAGAATGAACTGCAATCGATTAACCAAGGTAAGAGTAAATCACTTTCAGAAGGCTATCCTGTTGAACTCGAAGGGGTAACCCAAGCACTCAACCAAATGCTGCAACAATCGAGCGCCCAACAACAGCGCTATCAAAATGCTATGAACGACTTAGCACACAGTCTTAAGACCCGCTTAGCGGCTGTGCATGCCATCACAGATGACGCCAGTTTGAGTAAACAATCGGCGAGCGAAAAGATCATGGAACAGGTCAGCCAGATGGATCAGCTGGTCAAATATCAATTAAAACGCGCCATGTTAGGCCGCCAAGGCCTGAAGCAAGAACAGACTGTGATTGCGCCCTTAGTCGATCAATTAGCGCAAATGTTATTTAAAATTTACCGCGATAAGCAAGTGCAGTTCTCAGCGAGCATTTCCCCTTCCTTAATGTTCCCCGGCAACAAGGGCGACTTGATGGAGCTGTGTGGTAACCTGATGGAAAACGCTTTCCGCTTATGTATCAGCCAAGTGCATGTATCGGCTAAGATTAATTCACAAGGTGAGTTTGAACTTATCGTCGAAGATGATGGCCCAGGTGTCGAAGAAAGCCTTAGACAGAAGATTATCCAACGCGGCGTGCGAGCCGATACCCAGTCACCAGGACAAGGTATCGGATTAGCCGTATGTGATGAAATCGTTCACAGCTACGGTGGTAGTTTAAAAATTGAGGAAAGCCGCTTAGAAGGTGCACTCTTTAGGATCCGTATCCCTGTTTAAGGACAGGGATAGCTCACAACAAAGATAGCTAAATACAAAATAACCAAATACAAATAGTTAAAACAAGGATGTGTAACTATATGGATACTCATACTTATCAGGCAATCACAGCGTATAACTGCTCTGCTCGATTGAACATGATCCAAGAGGTGGCAATGTATTTGTCACCACTCACAGGTTTATTACCCCTATGCGTATGAGTGAATCCCGCTGGTGCTATCACCATAGTGCCTTTTTTCGGGGAAATTTTACGCTGCTGATAATAAAATTCGGTTTCACCGCCCGCTTCCACATCATTTAAATAAAACATATAAAGCACGACGCGATGCAAGGCTTCATTGTGACCATTCTGCGGGAATTGCTCCGAATGCCAGTGGGGATAACCGCCTTTATTCTGCTGATACTTTTGAACATTAATACTGCCACTGCGATACAAATACTTCACTAAACCATCGGCTCTAGGCGCACCCAGCGCTGCAAAATTAGCAGGGGTTAGCGTCGCGGGTTGGCCTTGTTCATCACTCACAGACACAGCGACCGCGCCCATTAACGCCATTGAATACTTTGTGAAATAATCTACCGCGCCCTTTAAGGTATAACCTAAGAGTTCGTTTCTGAGGGGCTGCAAGTCGGCGAAACTATCTAAGGTCAAATCGCGGCTGATCTTCTTCTCCAGATCAACGCCATTGCCCGTTTGTCCGTCGACAACGCCAGCATGTTGCTCAAATGCCAGAATGAGACGGTCACACAAGTCGTTTGGCAACGCATTAGGGTATACTTCAATAAAGTCCATACTTCCTCAATGGATTGGCTACTTTCTAGGCTTACTATGCTGACATGTTAGTTAAGTAATTGTAAAGCAGCATCATTGAGATAAAATAACCCACATTAGGCTTCACGATAACAAGAATATGAAAAAAAGCTGTAAAGTCTCAGTCCATCAACTTCAAGTCGGCAACTTTGTGCGTTTGCCCGTGGCTTGGAAAGATCACCCCTTTTTATTCAGTAGCTTTCATATTAAACAAGCTGCGCAAATCGAGTTGATTAAAAATCTGGGCATCGAACATGTCATCGTCGATTTAGAACGCAGTGAAGTCGCCCCGATACATGCTGATGCGGTCAACCCAATCAAATTACCGCCAAGTGCTGAGATCAATGTGCTTAAAAACGACATGGATCAGTACAAGGCCGAACAAATCGAAGTGCAAAAGAAATTACGCCGCGACATTCATAAAACCGAGCAAAACTTTACCCGCTCGGTCGCCATGATGCGTAGCCTCATTTCTAAGCTGCGTAATCGCCCCTTAAATGCGGTCGATGACGCTAAAGATTTGGTGCACACCATAGTCGAGCAGCTGCTCAACTCAGATAACTTAGTGCTGCATTTGATGAGCGATGCTAAGCAGGATGAAAGCATTTACTACCATTCTTTGAACGTCGCGATTCTTTCTATGTTAATCGCCAAAGAACTCGAATGGGATAGAAGTGAGATTGAAACAGTGGGTCTCAGTGCCCTATTCCACGACGTGGGTAAATTAAAAGTCCCACCACAAATTCTTAAAAAATCGACCCCTTGGTCAGCGCCAGAGCTTAATTTCATCAAGCAGCATCCGTTACTTGGGATAGAACTGCTCAAATTAGCCGATAATTTCCCACAAGCGGCCTTGGCTCCCATCACCAATCACCACGAGTGTCTCGATGGCAGTGGTTATCCCAAAGGCTTAAAGGAAGAGGCGTTAGACAAAGTATCGCAACTGATTGCGGTAGTGAACGAATACGATTCCCTGTGTTACCCAAGCCAACAGGGCAAAGCCAGAATGCCCTATGCCGCTCTGGGGCATTTGTACAAGCAATACAAGACTAAGCTCAATCAAGAATATATTGGCAAGATGATCAAGATGTTAGGCATTTATCCTCCTGGCAGTGTGGTGGAATTATCCAGCGGTCAATATGCCATGGTGATGTCAGTTAACTTAAGCAAGCTGCTATGCCCTAAGATATTGGTTTACGATGCGTTAGTCCCTAAAGATCAAGCGCCTATCGTTGATTTAGAGATTGAAGGGATCAGCATAGTGCGCTGCTTACCGCCTGCGGCGCTTCCCGAAAAAGTCCACGAGTACCTGAATCCCCGCGAACGAGTAAGTTACTACTTTGGCGGCGATAGTCGTAAACAGTGATTTAGTTAATAGGCTCAGCGATTCATGCCTAACGGATTTCACGCATTTATTCAAAGTCATCGAGTCAAACTCTTTGGTAAAAGTCATTGAATAAACGTGATTAAATAGCAGTGATAAAAAGAAGGGTCGAATATTGCATTCGACCCTTCTTTTTTAATTTGAGAAACCAACGCTACTAGCGCCTGGCTTACAACCAATGCTTACGTTTAAAGAAAAAGTAAGTACCGGCGGCACTGGCTAACATCATCACAATCGCCATAGGGTAACCGTATTGCCACTCAAGCTCAGGCATACTGGTAAAGTTCATCCCATAACTACTGGCAATCAGGGTCGGCGGCAGAAACACCACAGCGGCAACCGAGAATATTTTAATGATTTTGTTTTGTTGCAGACCACTGAAACCCATGGCCGCATCAAGCAAAAAGTTTAACTTATCGAAAATAAACTGACTGTGGGGCATCAGCGACTCGATATCAGACAACATTTCCCGCAAGTCCTTCAAGTGCTCATCGGATAGCTGGCCACGATAGTAACGCTGCATATAACGCAGTGAACGCTGGGTATCGAGCAAACTCAAACGGATTTTACCATTGGAGTCCTCTTGCAGAGTGATAAGCTTAAATACATCATCAAGCTCATCGTTATCAAATACTTGCTCACCGACATTTTCGAGAACTGTGTAAACGTCTTCGATTAAGTCAGACAGATAATCCACTTTCAGATTAAATAATTCGAGAAACAGTTCCTGCGGCGTCGACACATCTAACCGGCCCAAACGTAAATAGTTACGCAGCAAGCGGATAAGACCCACGTCTTCTTCACGGATTGTCAGTAAAAAATTGGTGCGAAGGTTGAAGGACACGTTAACGCCACGCACATCTTGGCCGACACGCTGGGGGAATAACGAATTGATATGCAGGCCATCGCTGTTTTGATAAAAACGTGCCGAGGCCTCAATTTCATTGATATCTTCTTCGTCAGGCACTTCTTCAACAGAAAAATGACTTAACCATTCTCGCTCCGAATCATCGGGTTTATACAGATCTAACCAAATGGTCGATGCGGGAATACTGTCCAGTATGCCGAGCTCTGTCACGGTAAGGTGACGATTTTCATACACATAAGCAGTAATCATTTGTCCTCCTGAAAAAAACTTAAGTTAACGATCCCACTTAAGTGCAGGCTAAAAAATTGTCGCTAGTTTACCGCATAAGTTGGCAATGAAAAGGCGCGAAAGATAATTTAGTAAAATAAATATGCCTTAATCGGTCTCGATGATTGCCAGCCGTTCTTGGGTCGAAAAGCGAATATAGATGCCATCGAGCGTCACCATTTTCGAGTCTGAAATATCGCCTTTGCGCACGCGATACTCGCCGTTATTGTCGGCATTGGGTGACACGATTCTAACCGTGACTATTTTGTGCTGATCGCGCCAATACCAAACACTATAACTGAGCACACTCAGTCCGAGCACCACAAACACGCCTGTGAGTAAATAACGACGCCACAGGGGTTCATTTAAACGTTTAGTGCTGATATTCGCGGCCTGAGGCACAATTTGTCGCTGGCGCTTCATCAGCAAAAACCAAGCGCCAGCAATGACTAAGACTGTCAGTAAAATTTTAGTGAGCATGGCCCCTTCCTTTGATGTACTTAGCCTGCGCGCAATAATTAATATAATGCCAACTACAATCGAGCATTAACTCATCAATGCCACACATAAGCTCGCGCATTATACATTGACCATCATACGCTGACTTAAGTGGATAAACTGTCTTTGGGATCAAGCTTAAGGCTCATGGTCAAAGAGAGAAGGAAAATGGTGAGTGACATTATGCAAAAGCAATGGTTTGAAACAGCGTACAACAGCCTTGTTACAGGACGAAAAGTGACAGTACGAAAACATCGCAGGCCATAGGTAAAGTAAAGGGCCTAATCAGATTTACTGCGACAAAAGCGTCACAGTACTCATGATGACTAAGCGCCTTATTTTAAAAATCCTCAAATACCTTTGCCATACGTTGAATTTGCGCCAAAGGCACGCCATGACGATTACGTTTTGCGCATTCCAACTGATGGGCAGGATTGCTCGGTTCGCCTATCAGCATAGTTCGGACTTGATAACCTAAGGCTTTTGCCGCCGCTTCATAGGCCATGTATTCCCAGCGGCACAGATTAGTGTTATCGCAAATCACCACGGGCTCGCCTGAAGACAGCGCCTGAATAAACCCCGCCAAATTACATTGATGGTACTCAGGTAACTTCTTGGCATCGAAGCGGTATTCATCTTGGTGATAGAAAAAGCTATCGGTCGAAAATACGCCGCGTTGGCGCACGCTGATGGCTTTTTCTAAAGGAAGGGAAAGAATATAAGTTTCAACCCAATGTGACTTACCACTGCCCGGTAAACCACGCATAATTATCGCGATTTTATTACTCATGCATTCGACTCACTGCCAATCACTCGGCCCGCTAAAATAGTCTCGACCAACTGAGGCACTAACTCCCCCGCTTTGCCCGTCAGATGATACTGGAACTGACTGTGTCTATCGGGTGCCATCATATTCACTTCTACTGTTTGCGCGCCGTGATGGTTAGCGGTATCCACAAAGCCCGCGGCAGGATAAACAGTACCAGAGGTGCCAATGGCAATAAACAAGTCGCAGTTATCCAGCGCATCGTGGATACGATCCATCCCTAAGGGCATTTCACCAAACCACACCACATGGGGGCGTAAACGCTGGGCAGGAATACAGCAGGTACAACAATTATCGACACCAAAAGGCTCACGCAGAATAAAGGTCTGACGTGAGCGCGGGCATCGCCCTTTGGATAGCTCGCCATGCATGTGCAGCAATCGACGTGAACCCGCACGCTCATGCAAATCATCAATATTCTGGGTCACAACCAATAACTGGCCTTGAAATTCTGCCTCTAACTTTGCCAAGGCAAGGTGCGCCGCATTGGGCTCAACTGTGCCACTGTGCAATTGCTGCCAACGACTATTGTAAAAACGTTCCACAAGCTCAGCATCACGTTCATACCCTTCTGGCGTAGCCACGTCTTCAATATGATGCTCTTCCCACAGACCATCTTGATCGCGAAAGGTGCGTAATCCCGACTCAGCAGAGATCCCTGCGCCGGTTAACACCACAATTTGCTGGTACATGCCGATTCCTTATTATTTTATTTATTTGAATTATTCTCACTGACTTTGGCGGCCGTGAATATTATTCCTTGGTATAACCATACAAAAACTATGCTTGAATTGCCGTAAAATATTGTGATTTAACGCCTATTGACACAATTTATCTGCATATCGCCCCATAAAGCCAGAACAAAGGTTTAAGTTTTCAACCTGAGCCCCTATAATGGCAAACACTATCCACGGATGAACCTATTGGTTCTGCAATCAAGAGATTAGCAATGACAGATGGAAATCAAGCGCTAAAAAAAGCGGGTTTGAAAATTACCCTGCCACGAGTCAAGATCCTAGAACTGATGCAAGGGCCTGAAAACCAACATATCAGCGCAGAAGATTTGTACAAGAAGCTGCTCGATTTGGGTGAAGAAATTGGTCTAGCCACCGTCTACCGTGTGTTAAACCAATTTGATGATGCAGGTATTGTCAGTCGGCACCATTTTGAAAGCGGTAAAGCCGTTTTCGAACTCTCGACTCAGCATCATCATGATCACTTAGTTTGCCTATCATGTGGCAAAGTAATTGAATTTTCTGACGATATGATTGAACGTCGTCAAGATGAAATTGCCATGAAACACAACATTAAGCTGACTAATCACAGCCTATATTTGTATGGCACTTGCACCAATGATACCTGTGAGCATAACGACGCTTAGTCGACTTCAGCTTTCATCAGCGTGACACAAAAAACCAGCCTGAGGCTGGTTTTTTATTGGATGATGTGAACAGGCAAACCGCTATAACACCTTGGCGTAGATATTCACTTTATGCCCCATAAACTCATTTTGCTCACGCCAGTGCATGCCGACGCGCTTAGCCACACCTTCGGAGCCGAGATTCCCTTCTAAGATAAGTGCAATCGTCTGCTCAATCCCAAAGCGCTTAAATTCGGCTAATGCAGCGGATGCAGCCTCTGTACCAATCCCAGTACCCCAATACTCAGGGAAATAACGATAACCTAACTCGACTTCATTAAATTCTGGGATAAATTTCGGGCCACAAAATCCGATCACACGCTTGTCGGCTTTATGTTCTACCGCCCAACGGCCAAAACCATGTTGCTGATAATCGCCTTGGATCACCTGGTGAAATAACTCAACCGCCTGCTCGCGAGACGTAAAAGCGGCAGTGGGAATGTATTTCAGCATCGCCGGATTACTGTTCATCAAATACAGGGCTTCACAATCTTGCTCGGTAAATGGCCGAATAATTAACCGTTCAGTTTGGGTTATCATTTTTACTCCTTCAAAAATGGATCGCTTAACGCATCAACCAATCGTTCGCATGGTGATCACTGGCGTAAGGTCAACGACACTACGCCAGTGTATGCCCAATGTAGATGCTTAACGGTGGAAGTCACCGCTGCGCTCAGGCTGATACAGGATTTCTTCAATTCGCACTTTTACCATGGAACCACCAGGGCCTGGCCATTCAATCTCATCGCCTTGGGACAGCCCTAATAGAGCACTCCCCACTGGCGCCAAAATTGAAATCGTGCCCGCGCCGTTTACGTCTTTTGGATACACTAACCGTAAACAGAAGGTCTCATTACTGGATGAAACGCTAAATTTCACTTCCGAATTCATGGTCACCACATTCGCTGGCATCTGCGACGCAGGCACGATATCGGCTCTGTCTAATTCAGCCTCCAATGCCGCTTTGCCAGGAAACGCATTTGCCGGCAGTGACTCTAATAATCGCTCTAGTCTTTCTAAGTCGATTTCCGAAATAATGATTTTAGGTGTTTTCACAGTCTTTCCCTCGTAAATAAACGTGATGTTCAAGCCGTTACTGTGGCTAACATCGACTCTGTGGCTTACCCTCCCCCAATGCGGTAAGCCCCATAATACAAATACGCTCGCAGCGAAAGGCTGCAACCGTGTGATATAAATTTGAATTAAAGATATTTTGCAGAAACAGCACTGAAGCCATAAGCACTTGGCTCATGGTTAATGGTCCTACTCACGCTATGCTCGCCCATGGCGCAGGCGACTGCCGAGCAGAGAAGCATCAATCTAACCCGTAGAAGAAAAAATATCTAGTCTTCATGGTGTTAGCTCAATCCCATTCCTATCATTTACTGTGTTTTGCAGCTTATACCTATCACAATCCGATTAGTATTTTACAGCCAATAAAAAAGGCGCCTTAGGCGCCTTTTATAATAGTAAGGTTAGCTTACCAACCTGTACGAATACGCAGCGCTTTGCCGATATCAGCTAGCGAGCGGACAGTCGTCACGCCAGCTGCTTCTAATGCAGCAAATTTGTCTTCTGCAGTACCTTTACCGCCAGCGATAATCGCGCCAGCGTGGCCCATACGCTTACCAGCAGGTGCAGTTACACCAGCAATGTAAGACACAACAGGCTTAGTCACGTGTGCTTTGATGTAAGCAGCCGCATCTTCTTCAGCGTTACCACCGATTTCACCGATCATCACGATCGCTTCAGTCTGTGGATCGTTTTGGAACATTTCCAATACGTCGATGAAGTTAGTACCTGGAATTGGGTCACCACCAATACCTACGCAAGTAGATTGGCCGAAACCTTCATCAGTCGTTTGCTTAACCGCTTCATAGGTCAGAGTACCTGAACGAGAAACGATACCCACTTTGCCTTTTAAGTGGATGTGACCTGGCATGATGCCGATCTTACATTCACCTGGGGTGATAACACCTGGGCAGTTAGGGCCGATCATGCGAACGCCAGTTTCTTCAAGCTTCACTTTAACTTGCAGCATGTCCAGTGTAGGAATGCCTTCAGTGATACAAACGATAAGCTCAATGCCACCGTCGATAGCTTCAAGAATGGCATCTTTACAGAAAGGAGCCGGTACATAGATCACCGAAGCAGTCGCGCCAGTAGCAGCTACAGCGTCTTTCACAGTGTTAAACACTGGCAGACCTAAGTGAGTTTGACCGCCTTTACCAGGAGACACACCGCCCACCATTTGCGTACCGTAATCGATAGCTTGTTGTGAGTGGAATGTACCTTGACCGCCAGTGAAACCTTGGCAAATTACCTTGGTATCTTTATTGATTAAGACAGACATTATTTGCCCTCCGCAGCTTTAACAACTTGCTCAGCCGCATCAGTCAGACTGGTAGCTGCAATGATATCAAGACCTGATTTAGCTAATACTTCACGGCCAAGTTCAGCGTTAGTACCTTCTAAACGAACCACAACGGGTACTTTAACGCCCACTTCTTTAACAGCGCCGATGATACCTTCTGCGATCATGTCACAACGTACGATACCGCCGAAAATGTTAACCAGAACCGCTTTCACATTGCTGTCAGACAGAATGATTTTGAATGCTTCTGCTACACGTTCTTTAGTCGCGCCGCCGCCTACGTCTAGGAAGTTCGCTGGCTTGCCACCGTGCAAGTTAACGATATCCATAGTCCCCATAGCCAGACCTGCACCGTTCACCATACAGCCAACGTTACCGTCTAACGCTACGTAGTTCAGTTCGAACTTAGCAGCGTGAGCTTCGCGGGCATCATCCTGTGATGGATCGTGCATGCCCTTGATTTTTGGTTGACGGTAAAGTGCATTACCGTCGATACCGATTTTACCATCTAGGCAGTGTAGGTTGCCTTCAGTGGTAATAACCAGTGGGTTGATTTCAAGCAATGCGAAATCATGATCGACGAACATAGTCGCCAGACCCATGAAAATCTTAGTGAACTGCTTCATTTGAGTTGGGTTTAAACCTAACTTGAAGCCAAGATCACGTGCTTGATAACCTTGTGGACCAGTCAAAGGATCGATGATTGCAGTGTGGATGAGTTCTGGCGTTTCTTCTGCCACTTTCTCAATTTCAACACCACCTTCAGTCGACGCCATGAACACTACGCGACGAGTCGCGCGGTCAACAACGGCACCTAGGTACAGTTCGTTAGCGATGTCGGTGCAGCTTTCTACTAAAATTTTAGCAACTGGCTGACCTTTCTCATCAGTTTGATAAGTCACCAGATTTTTGCCTAACCAGTGTTCGGCAAAGGCTCTGATTTCTTCTTTATCGCCAGTGACTTTAACGCCACCCGCTTTACCGCGGCCGCCAGCGTGTACTTGACACTTAACAACCCATAAATTTCCGCCAATATGGCCTGCCGCTTCTACAGCTTCTTGGGCTGTATCACATGCAAAACCTTCTGACACTGGTAAACCATATTCGGCAAATAAGGATTTTGCCTGATACTCATGCAAATTCATGATGATCTATCCGTATACTTCTAATCAAATCCAACTGGCCCGTTTGGGCCAGTCACGAGGGTATGTCTGGCTATTTCTTTAAGCGCAAACTCTTAGCGAGTTGGCTTATAGATCAAGCAGCAGACGAGTTGGGTCTTCTAGGAAGTCTTTAATCGCCACCAAGAAACCAACAGACTCACGGCCATCAACAATACGATGGTCATATGAGAGTGCCAGGTACATCATGGGCAGGATTGCAACCTGACCATTGACTGCCATTGGGCGATCTTTAATGGCATGCATGCCTAAAATCGCGCTTTGTGGCAGGTTAAGAATCGGTGTAGACATCAATGAACCGAAAACGCCACCGTTAGTCACAGTGAAGTTACCGCCAGTCATGTCAGCCACAGTCAGCTTACCGTCACGGCCTTTAAGGGCTAAGTCACGAACTGCTTTTTCGATTTCAGCTAAGTTCATGGTATCAGTGTCACGTAACACTGGTGTTACCAGACCACGTGGCGTTGATACTGCAATGCTGATGTCGAAGTAGTTGTGATAAACGATATCATCGCCATCAATAGACGCGTTGACTTCTGGGAAACGTTTCAGCGCTTCAGTCACGGCTTTGATGTAGAAAGACATAAAGCCTAAACGGATACCGTGGCGCTTTTCAAAGATATCTTGGTATTGCTTACGGATATCCATGATTGGCTTCATGTTCACTTCGTTAAACGTCGTGAGCATAGCGGTAGAGTTTTTCGCTTCTAACAAGCGGTTAGCGATTGTCTTACGCAGACGTGTCATTGGCACGCGCTTCTCGCTACGGCCAGCCGCTAACGGAGCTACAGCAGGTGCTGCTGGCGCCGCAGCTTTAGGCGCAGACTTAACAAAAGCTTCAACGTCTTCTTTAGTAATACGACCACCCACACCTGTGCCTTTTACTTTGCTGGCATCAACATTGTGCTCAGCCAGTAAACGGCGTACAGATGGGCTTAACGCATCACTGCTTTCATCGCTGGTTTCAGCTACAGGCGTAGCCGCTTCAGCTTGCGCTTTAGTGACTTCTTTGCCCGATACAGCACCGGCGATGAATTTAGCGATCACTTGTTCACCCAGAACAGTGGCGCCTTCTTCAAACAAAAACTCGCCAATGTGGCCATCTTCTGGCGCAACCACTTCAAGAACCACTTTATCGGTTTCAATATCAACCAGGTTTTGATCACGAGAAACTTGCTCGCCCACTTTCACATGCCAAGTGGCAATCGTGGCATCGGCAACAGATTCTGGTAGTACGGGTACCTTGATTTCGATACTCATGAAAAACTATCCTTTTATAAAATGTCTATTACTACAGTGTGATTGTAAGTTTCAGGGCACTGTTCACTAAAGATTCTTGCTGATGTGCGTGCAACTCAGGGTAACCACATGCTGGCGCAGCTGACGCTTCACGACCGGCATAAGTTAACTGTGCACCTGCAGGAACCGCGGCCCAGAAATGGTGTTGACTAGAGTACCAAGCACCTTGGTTCTGTGGCTCTTCCTGACACCAAACAAAATCTTTAACATGTTGGTAATCAGCCAAAGCAACGATCATTTCATCATGTGGGAACGGATATAACTGTTCGACACGGATTAACGCTACGTTAGTGATATTTTCTCTACGACGTTTTTCCAGTAGCTCGAAGTACACTTTGCCACTACAGAAGACAACTCTGTCAACCTTGCTCGCTTCCAACGTATCGATTTCACCAATCACGTTTTGGAAACTACCACAGGCTAAATCGTCCAAGCTTGAAACGGCTAATGGATGACGTAGCAATGATTTAGGCGACATGACGATGAGTGGTCGACGCATAGGACGCACCACTTGACGGCGCAACATATGGTAAACCTGTGCCGGCGTAGAAGGCACACACACTTGCATGTTGTGGTTTGCACACATTTGCAAGAAACGCTCTAAACGGGCGCTTGAATGCTCAGGGCCTTGACCTTCATAACCATGGGGTAACAGCATAGTCAGACCACATAAACGGCCCCACTTCTGCTCACCCGATGACAAGAACTGGTCGATAACCACTTGGGCACAGTTAGCAAAGTCACCAAACTGCGCTTCCCAAATGGTCAGGCCGCCGGGTTCTGCTGTCGCATAACCATACTCAAATGCCAGCACTGAGGCTTCAGATAATACAGAGTCAGTAATATCAACTGGGCCTTGCTCATCGGCGATGTTGCGCAGTGGCATGTAAGTCGTGCCATCGTTTTGATTGTGCAATACCGCATGACGATGGAAGAAAGTACCACGGCCTGAATCTTGACCCGTAATACGTACGCGCTTGTTGTCTTCCAGAATCGAAGCATAAGCCAATGTTTCTGCAAAGCCCCAATCGAGTGGCTTCTCGCCTTTCGCCATTGCTAAACGGTCGCTATAAATCTTAGCTACGCGTGATTGCAATGGATGGCTTTCAGGCACATAACTCATTTTGTCAGCAAGACTTTGTAAACGCTCAGCCGACATAGAGGCTTGATACGCTTCGTCCCACTCACGACCGATATACGGTGTCCAGTCAACAGAATGCAGCGTCATTGGGCGCCATTCTTTCACCACACAATCACCTTGATCTAATGCATCACGGTAATTATTGATAAGACCAGTCACATCATCAGCAGCCATCACGTTTTCAGCGATTAGCTTATCTGCATAAATCTTACGTGGCGTTGGGTGTTTCTTGATCTTGGCATACATCAGCGGCTGAGTTGCACTTGGCTCATCGGCTTCGTTATGGCCATGACGGCGATAACAGACTAATTCAACCACCACATCACGTTTGAACTCGTTACGATAATCAACAGCTAACTGCGACACAAAAGCAACGGCTTCTGGATCATCAGAGTTAACGTGGAAAATCGGTGCCTGAACCATCTTAGCGATGTCAGTACAGTATTCAGTCGAACGAGTGTCCGCATGGTTAGACGTAGTGAAACCAACTTGGTTGTTCACTACGATGCGAATGCTGCCGCCGACGGTAAAACCGCGAGTTTGAGACATGTTGAATGTCTCTTGTACTATCCCTTGACCCGCAATTGCAGAGTCACCGTGAATAGTAATAGGCATGACTTGTAAGCCATCCTTACAACCACGACGGTCTTGACGGGCACGTACAGAACCAATCACCACAGGGTTAACGATTTCAAGGTGCGATGGGTTAAAAGCCAGTGCTAAATGCACATTGCCGCCCGGCGTTTCGAAATCAGAGGAGAAACCTTGGTGGTACTTAACGTCACCAGAACCGTGGGTATCAGCATGCTTACCCGCGAACTCGTCAAACAGTTCAGCAGGACGCTTACCTAATACGTTCACTAACACGTTCAGACGACCACGGTGAGCCATACCGACAACGATTTCTTTAGTACCCGCTTCACCTGCACGATAAATAATTTCGCGCATCATAGGCACTAACGCATCACCGCCTTCTAACGAGAAACGTTTCGCACCAGGGAATTTAGCACCTAAGTATTTTTCAATGCCTTCTGCGGCGTTTAAGCCTTCAAGAATGCGTGTCTTAACACTTTTATCGTAGTTAGCTTTACCTAAGGAAGGTTCGAGACGTTGTTGGATCCAGCGTTTCTCATCGGTATCGGTAATATGCATATATTCAGCACCGATAGAACCACAGTAGGTGGCTTTCAGCGCTTTTACCAAATCCGCGAGCTTCATGGTTTCGCCACCATGAGCAAAAGAACCTGTATTAAACTCACGATCCATGTCTTCTTTAGTCAGGCCGTGGAAGGCAGGATCTAAATCAGCAACGGGTTCGCGTTTCCACAGTTCAAGCGGGTCAAGGTTAGCACCTTGGTGACCACGGAAACGATGGGCGTTAATTAACTGCAGGACTTTAACTTGCTTAGCATCCATTTCAGGATCCGTCACACG
The DNA here is from genome assembly GCF_900456975.1 of Shewanella baltica. Classification (NCBI taxonomy): domain Bacteria; kingdom Pseudomonadati; phylum Pseudomonadota; class Gammaproteobacteria; order Alteromonadales; family Shewanellaceae; genus Shewanella; species Shewanella baltica. The sequence goes on along the minus strand of NZ_UGYM01000002.1, from coordinate 1,692,195 downwards.
AGCAGAGCTCTTATGGCGTCCTTCTAACGCTAAACTGCGAAAATAATCACGTACTTTTGAGTGAGCAGCTTCAGGCGCATCAACAGAGGCACCGTTCACAGGAGGGAGATTATCAAATACCGCACGCCAATCATCAGCGACTGACAGTGGGTCTTCTTGATAGGCTTCATACATCTCTTCTACGTAGGTCGAATTTGCACCACTTAAGTGAGATGATTCGAGCCAGGCTTTCATGATGCCTTGGTGCATTTCTATTCCTTTCAAACTTTATACACGTGCTTAGCCATAGTATTAAATATGCAGTCTGTAGAGATTACCTTCGACGCATAATTTCTGCCGCCCCTAGATGTCCAGATATACGGCGCGTTGTCTTCCATTACATACGCAAAAGAGTCACCTTCTGCTACCAGAAAGTGACTCTTCAAGAGCTATATTATTATTGGTTTCAGCTCGGGTTCTCGCATTACACTGCTCGCTTCAACAGCATGGACTTAATATGACCAATTGCTTTAGTCGGATTAAGACCTTTTGGACAAACGTCAACGCAGTTCATGATGCCGTGGCAACGGAACACGCTATAGGCGTCGTCCAGCTCAGATAAACGTTCTTCTGTTGCTGTATCGCGACTGTCGATCAAGAAACGATATGCGTGAAGCAGACCGCTTGGACCGATAAACTTATCAGGATTCCACCAGAATGATGGGCAAGCCGTAGAACAACAGGCACACATGATACATTCGTACAGACCATCTAAATGAGCACGCTCTTCAGGTGATTGTAAGTGTTCACGGGCTGGTGCTTTCTCATAATTGATGAGGTAAGGCTTGATCTTCTCATACTGCTTATAGAACTGAGTTAAATCAACGACTAAGTCGCGAACAACTGGCATACCTGGTAATGGACGTATTTCTAATTTCTTGCCTTTAAAGGTTGAAATTGGGGTAATACACGCCAGACCATTTTTACCATTCATGTTCACGCCGTCAGAACCACACACACCTTCACGGCATGAGCGACGGAATGACAGAGTCGGATCTTGCTCTTTTAACTTGATCAGTGCATCGAGCACCATCATGTCAGAGCCTTCAGCCACTTCTAAGGTGTAATCCTGCATATACGGTTTAGTATCTACGTCAGGATTGTAGCGATAAACTGCAAATGTCAATTTCATCTTTGCAACTCCTAGTAGGTACGTTTCTTCGGCGGGAATGCTTCACGTAACTTAGGTGCCATGTTCACTGCACGACGATCCATCGTTTCAGTGATTGGGTCAAATAAGCTGTGGCATAACCAGTTCTCATCATCACGCTCTAAATAATCTTCACGTGAGTGAGCACCGCGACTTTCAGTACGGAAGTTAGCCGCATAAGCCGTTGCAATCGCCGTTGCCATTAAGTTATCTAACTCTAAGCATTCAATACGTTGAGTGTTGAATTCACGAGAGTTATCAGACAATTTAGCATTTGCAAGACGTTCGCGAATCACTTTCAACTGCTCTAAACCTTCAGCCATAGCATCGCCACGACGGAATACAGAGAAGTTTAATTGCATACACAGTTGCAGATCCTTACGGATTTGCGCTGGATCTTCGCCATCTTTGTTGCTTTCCCAACGATTCAGACGCGCCAGAGATGCTTGAATATCCGCATCGCTTGCGTCTTTTGGATCGTCAGTCTCATCCAAAGCTTTACCTAAATGCTGACCCGCTGCGCGGCCAAAGACCACTAAGTCGAGCAATGAGTTACCACCTAAGCGGTTTGCACCGTGAACAGATACACAGGCAATCTCACCCACAGCAAACAGACCGATAACATCGTGTTCAGTGCCGTCTTCATTCTTACGAATAACTTGACCACTGACCTTAGTTGGCAGACCGCCCATCATATAGTGACAGGTTGGTAATACTGGGATTGGACCATCGGCCGGATCGATATGAGCAAAGGTACGAGACAATTCACACACGCCTGGTAAACGTGCTTCTAATGTTTCTTTACCTAAGTGATCAAGCTTGAGTAAACAGTGTGGACCTAATGGACCGTCTAAACCACGACCTTCGCGGATTTCAGTCATCATTGAACGTGCTACCACGTCGCGTGATGCCAAATCTTTCGCGTTAGGGGCATAACGCTCCATGAAGCGCTCGCCGTCTTTGTTCAGCAGATAACCGCCTTCACCACGACAACCTTCAGTCACAAGTACACCCGCGCCGGCGATGCCAGTAGGGTGGAATTGCCACATTTCCATGTCTTGCATTTGCACGCCAGCACGCATTGCCATACCGACGCCGTCACCGGTGTTGATATGTGCGTTAGTGGTCGAAGCGTAAATACGACCTGCACCACCTGTCGCTAGAATCGTTGCCTTGGCTTTGAAATAAACGATATCGCCTGTTTCAATTTCAATCGCAGTACAACCCACAACGGCGCCATCATCGTTTTTAACGAGATCTAATGCATACCATTCTGAGAAGACTTGCGTCTTATGCTTAACGTTTTGTTGGTATAAACAGTGCAGCAAAGCATGACCAGTACGGTCGGCAGCTGCCGCAGTACGTGCAGCCTGCTCGCCACCAAAGTTCTTAGATTGACCACCAAACGGACGTTGGTAAATCGTGCCATTTTCGAAACGAGAGAAAGGCAAACCCATTTGCTCAAGTTCAATAACGGCTTCAGGACCGGTTTTACACATGAACTCAATCGCTTCTTGGTCACCGATAAAATCGGAACCTTTCACGGTATCGTACATATGCTGTTCCCAATGATCTTCATGGGCGTTACCTAACGCAACGGTGATACCACCCTGCGCAGATACGGTATGAGAACGAGTTGGGAATACTTTTGATAAAAGCGCACAGCTTTTACCTTCTTTGGAAATCTGCAGCGCTGCACGCATACCAGCGCCACCGGCACCGATCACTACAGCATCAAATTCGCGTACTGGAATACTCACTTAGACACCCCACACAATAACAATGCCGGCCGCTAAATAACAAAATACGGTAACGACAAAGGTGAACTGTAAAACACCACGTAACGACGTGCACTTGACGTAATCTGTCAGCACTTGCCATACACCAATCCAAGCGTGTACGAGTAATGCTACCAGCGCCAGAAGTGTAAACACTTTCATCGGCAGAGCGCTAAAAAGGCTATGCCAGACGTCGTAGGTGAGAGGGGAACTACATGCAATAAAGCCAACCAAGAAAATGGTGTAACAGGCGAGGATCACTGCACTAGCGCGTAGTAGAATATAGTCATGAACACCACTGCGTCCAAAACTTGCTGCATTGGTTACCATACCCAAATCCCCGCTATGATTGAAAAGGCTACCGTTAAGGCAAATACAGCTTTCGCTGATGCGGCACCCGATGACAATTCTTCCCAACGACCGGTATCCATTACTAAGTGGCGCAGGCCACCAAACAAGTGATACGCCAGTGCAGTCATAATGCCCCACATGATGAACTTCATAACGAAGTTATCGAATAGAGATTGTACGCCAGCGAAACTTTCAGCTGATGCTAAAGATGAATTTAGCAACCAAATGAGAATGCCAACTGCGAACAGCATGATGACACCGGAAACACGGTGAAGAATTGACACAATCGCTGTTGCAGGAAAGCGAATGGTCTGCAGATCTAAATGGACAGGTCTTTGCTTTTTCACGTTCTGCTCACTCAGCTCCATTGAGCATTTTTTTTGTTATGTGAACCGCTTTTGTACAAACTTTAAACTGGGATGTGAATCACGGCAAAAGTAAACACAAAAGCAAAGTTTAAACAAACAGTTAACTATCTGAGCACGCACTCATTTAACATGTAAACAAAGGGTGCTTTATAATCGTTGTTTGCGGCCCTTATTGGGCGAGGCAAGTATACTCGCGGCAAATGTCAAATACAAACATCACAGAATGCAAATTATGTTTTTTTGACGATTTTTTACTGTAAGTGCCAGTTCCGCATGGGAAAGTAAAGGCATTTATACCATGGTCTAACAAATTAAAACGCTTATTTAAATTGAAATGTGATCTAGAATGGCTGTAAAGTAATGGCGGTTTGACATGCCGCACTCACAGATAAGAACTAAGTAAGGAGAACGGGGTATGGCTGATTTAAAAGCCAAATTAGAATTACCAGGGAACGACTCGATAGAATTGCCAGTAAAGCAGGGAACCGCTGGTTTTGACGTAATCGACATCAGTAAACTTGGCAGCAAAGGTTACTTTACTTTTGATCCAGGTTTTCTTGCGACTGCCTCCTGTGAATCTGCAATTACCTATATTGATGGTGATCTGGGTATATTGTTACACCGTGGCTATCCAATCGATCAACTAGCCGTTGACTCCGATTACCTAGACCTGTGTTATCTGCTGCTTTACGGTGAACTGCCGACGAAAGCGCAATATACTGAGTTTGTACATACAGTTAAAACCCACACTATGGTTCACGAGCAGCTAGCCTTCTTCTTTAGAGGTTTCCGTCGTGATGCTCATCCTATGGCCATGTTATGTGGTGTGACGGGTGCATTATCTGCATTTTACCAAGACTCTCTGGATGTTAACGATCCACGTCACCGCGAAATCGCCGCTTATCGCTTAGTCTCAAAAATGCCTACGATAGCAGCCATGTGCTACAAGTATTCTTCAGGCCAGCCATTCGTGTATCCACGTAATGACTTAAGCTATGCGGGCAACTTCTTAAGCATGATGTTTGCTGTGCCATGTGAAGAATACATCGTTAACCCTATCGTTGAACGTGCAATGGACAGGATCTTCATTTTACATGCGGATCATGAACAAAACGCATCGACTTCAACCGTACGTTTAGCCGGTTCTTCAGGTGCTAACCCATTTGCGTGTATCGCAGCGGGTATCGCGTCTCTTTGGGGCCCTGCACACGGCGGCGCTAACGAAGCCTGTTTGCAAATGTTAGAAGAAATCGGTTCAGTTGACCGCATTCCTGAATTCATTGAACGTGCTAAAGACAAGAACGATCCATTCCGTCTGATGGGCTTTGGACACCGTGTTTACAAAAACTTTGACCCACGTGCCAAAGTTATGCGTGAAACCTGTCACGAAGTGCTGAAAGAACTGAAAGTTAAGGATCCACTATTGGATGTGGCAATGGAGCTTGAGCGCATTGCGCTTGAAGACGAATACTTCATTTCTAAGAAGCTGTATCCAAACGTCGACTTCTACTCTGGCATCATCATGAAAGCCATTGGTATTCCAACCAGTATGTTCACTGTGCTATTCGCACTGGCACGTACTGTAGGCTGGATTGCACACTGGAAAGAAATGTTAGATCAACCAGGCCACAAAATCAGCCGTCCACGTCAGTTATATACTGGCGAAACTGCGCGCGATTTCGTCGCACAAGACAAACGCTAAGTCCCACGACTTACGCATTAAAAAGCGCCTGAGGGCGCTTTTTTCATATCAAAAAATCCCCTTTGACACTCCCCTTGTTAGACAAAATACATTGTTGCAATTGCCTACTTGCGTAACCGCTGTTAACCGCCTTTAGTTATTCTCATCACTTTTTAAACTTTTTAGCTACATTTAGTGAAATTCGCACATTAGCCTTAACTTAAATATAGCTTAACTATATGAAATTAAGCTATATTTAATATTGGCACGGTTTCTGCTATCAAATGGCATCACAATAAAGACAACAGGTAACACACTTATGGAAAAGTCAAACATTGCTAAATTCGCCCTACCCCTGCTAATGATTTCAATGCTAGCAGCCTGTGGTAAGGAAGAAGTGGCTAAAAAAGAAGAAAAATATGCCATTCCCGTCGAAACCACCACAGTGATGCAAGGAAACGTTTCATCTTTCTACAGCACAACAGCCACCTTAGAAGCGCCTCAAGAAGCCAATGTCGTCAGCCGCATTTCTGGACTCATTGAATCACTAGCCGTTGAAGAAGGTGACCGCGTGCAGAAGGGTCAAGTGCTCGCCGTTATCGATGCCAAAAGACAGCAATACGATTTAGACCGCTCAGAAGCCGAAGTTAAAATCATTGAGCAGGAATTGAATCGTCTGAAGAAAATGGGCAACAAAGAATTTATCAGCGCAGATTCGATGGCCAAACTTGAATATAACTTGCAAGCCGCCATCGCCAAGAAAGATCTTGCCGAGCTACAAGTCAAAGAAAGCCGCGTACTGTCCCCTATTAGCGGTGTCGTCGCTAAACGTTATGTGAAAGCAGGCAACATGGCGAAGGAATTTGGCGATTTGTTTTATATCGTTAATCAAGATGAACTCCACGGTATAGTCCATCTGCCAGAGCAACAACTTGCCAGCTTAAGACTCGGCCAAGAAGCACAAGTGTTCAGCAATCAACAAAGTAAAAATGCTATCCATGCCAAAGTGCTGCGGATAAGCCCGATTGTTGACCCACAAAGTGGCACGTTCAAAGTGACATTAGCCGTACCGAATCAAGAGGCGCGCCTAAAAGCAGGGATGTTTACCCGTGTTGAGCTTAAGTATGACACCCATGAAAACGTGATTACCGTTCCCTATAGCGCCCTGATTAACCAAGATAACAGGCAAGCTCTGTATGTTATCGATGGCACTAATGCTAACCGCCGTGAAGTCGAAATTGGCTACCGTGAAGGTGACTCTGTAGAAGTGATTGCAGGCATTAACCCAGGTGAACAAGTCGTGACCCGTGGCCAGCAAAACTTGAAAGACCAATCCTTAGTCGAAGTGATCACCCCACTCGATCTTGCTTCCGCTAAGAACTGATAGGAGCCTTTCATGTCAATTATCAGCACTTCCGTTAAACGGCCAGTCACGGTGTGGATGTTCATGCTGGCGGTGATTTTATTCGGTATGGTGGGATTTTCCCGCTTAGCGGTGAAGTTACTGCCAGACTTAAGCTATCCCACATTAACCATTCGCACTATGTATGACGGTGCGGCGCCAGTAGAAGTTGAACAGCTCGTCTCTAAACCGATTGAAGAAGCCGTTGGCGTGGTCAAAGGCTTACGTAAAATCAGCTCTATTTCGCGCTCAGGCATGTCAGATGTAGTGCTCGAGTTTGAATGGGGCACCACAATGGACATGGCGAGTTTAGATGTGCGCGAAAAACTCGACACTATCGCCTTGCCTTTGGACGTTAAAAAGCCATTATTACTGCGTTTTAACCCTAACCTTGACCCAATCATGCGTCTCGCGTTGTCTGTGCCCAATGCCTCAGAAGCCGATCTTAAGCAAATGCGCACCTACGCAGAAGAAGAGCTTAAGCGTCGCTTAGAAGCGCTTTCTGGGGTCGCCGCCGTGCGTTTATCCGGTGGTTTAGAGCAAGAAGTACACATTCAGCTCAATCAAGAAAAACTATCGCAACTTAATCTCAATGCCGACGACATTAAACGTCGTATTAATGAGGAAAACATCAACCTCTCTGCCGGTAAAGTGATCCAAGGTGATCGCGAATACTTAGTGCGGACACTTAATCAATTCAATTCATTGGATGAACTTGGCCAAGTGATCGTCTATCGCGACGAGCAAACCTTAGTACGTTTATTCGAAGTCGCTACGATTACGGATGCCTATAAAGAGCGCAGCGATATCACCCGTATCGGTAGCCAAGAATCGATTGAACTGGCGATTTATAAAGAAGGTGATGCTAACACTGTCGCCGTCGCCAAAAAACTGCGCGATGAGCTTGTCAAAATCAATCAAGATCCTAAGCAAAACAAACTCGAAGTGATTTACGATCAATCCGAGTTTATCGAAAGTGCGGTCAGTGAAGTCACGTCTTCGGCGCTGATGGGTAGTTTATTATCTATGCTGGTGATTTACCTGTTCCTGCGTAACATCATCCCAACGCTGATTATTTCCATCTCGATTCCCTTCTCGGTCATCGCCACCTTTAACATGATGTATTTTGCCGATATTAGCTTAAATATCATGTCATTAGGCGGTATCGCGCTGGCCATTGGTCTATTAGTCGATAACGCCATTGTGGTATTAGAGAACATTGACCGCTGTCGCAGCGAAGGCATGAGTAAGTTAGACGCCGCAGTCACTGGAACTAAAGAAGTAGCAGGCGCGATTTTCGCCTCCACACTGACGACCCTTGCGGTGTTTGTGCCCTTAGTATTTGTCGATGGGATTGCCGGCGCTCTGTTCTCTGACCAAGCGCTGACGGTCACCTTTGCCCTGTTAGCCTCGCTATTAGTCGCCTTAACCTCTATCCCTATGCTGGCATCGCGCGAAGGCTTTAAAACCTTACCCGCACTGATAAAAACCACACCTAAGGATAAACCCACCACTAAAATGGGTAAGTTTAAACACTATAGCGCGACTGTGTTCTCCTTCCCTATTCTATTAATGTTTAGTTACTTACCAAGTGCATTGTTGACCTTAGTGCTGATTTTAGGCCGCTTCTTCTCGTGGCTCATCGGTCTAATCATGCGTCCTTTGAGTTCAGGATTTAACTTTGTCTATCACAGTATCGAGAAGGTTTATCACAAGCTGCTGGCCTCGGCGCTGCGTCAACAAATGACCACGCTACTGCTCACCATTGCGATAACGGGCGCATGTATTAGCCTGTTACCTCGCCTAGGTATGGAGCTTATTCCGCCAATGAATCAGGGCGAGTTTTATGTAGAAATCCTACTGCCACCAGGTACGGCGGTGAGTGAAACCGACAAGGTTTTGCAACAACTCGCGTTGTCTATCAAGGACAGACCCGAAGTCAAACATGCCTATAGCCAAGCCGGTAGCGGTGGTTTGATGACTTCAGATACTGCCCGCGGTGGTGAAAACTGGGGCCGTTTACAAGTGGTACTGACTGATCACAGTGCCTATAACGCGATCACTCAAGTGCTGCGTGATACCGCGCGCCGCATTCCTGAACTTGAAGCAAAAATTGAGCAACCTGAGTTATTCAGCTTTAAAACGCCACTCGAGATTGAGCTCACAGGTTACGATTTGAACTTGCTCAAGCGCAGTGCCGATAGTCTAGTCAAAGCATTATCCGCATCAGATCGTTTTGCTGACGTGAATACCAGTCTGCGTGATGGTCAACCTGAGCTGAGTATCCGTTTCGATCATGCAAGGTTAGCAGCGCTCGGAATGGATGCACCAACGGTTGCGAACCGTATTGCCCAGCGCGTTGGCGGTACTATTGCCAGCCAATACACGGTACGTGATCGTAAGATTGATATTTTGGTGCGCAGTGAACTCGCCGAGCGCGATCAAATCAGCGATATCGATGCCTTAATCATCAACCCGAACAGCAACCAACCTATTGCTTTAAGTGCGGTTGCCGAAGTGTCATTACAATTAGGCCCCTCGGCGATTAACCGTATCAGCCAGCAACGTGTGGCACTGGTGTCGGCTAACCTCGCCTACGGTGACTTAAGCGATGCGGTGGCACAGGCGCAGCAAATACTGTCGCAACAGGTGCTACCGGCATCGGTACAAGCCCGCTTTGGTGGTCAAAATGAAGAAATGGAGCACTCATTCCAGTCACTCAAAATTGCCCTTATCTTAGCGATTTTCTTAGTGTATTTAGTGATGGCGAGTCAGTTTGAGTCACTGCTACATCCCTTGCTTATCCTCTTTGCCGTGCCTATGGCATTGGCGGGTAGCGTGCTGGGTCTGTATATCACCCAAACCCATTTGAGTGTGGTGGTGTTTATCGGCCTTATCATGTTGGCGGGTATCGTAGTGAACAACGCGATTGTGCTTGTGGATCGCATCAACCAACTGCGTAGTGAAGGTGTTGAAAAACTCGATGCTATTCGCGCCGCCGCTAAATCGCGCCTACGCCCCATTATGATGACAACGCTCACCACCACCTTAGGCTTATTGCCGATGGCGCTGGGGTTAGGCGATGGTTCAGAGGTGCGTGCACCTATGGCGATTACAGTGATCTTTGGTCTGAGTTTATCCACTTTACTGACCTTAATTGTGCTGCCAGTGCTCTACGCCCTGTTCGACCGTAAAGTGTATGACGTTGCAGCCACAGATATCGCGCATGACGTTGAGGAGGCTCGCCCATGAACCTCACCCGTTTAGCCATTAAGCGTCCCGTGACCACCAGCATGTTCTTCTTTGCTATCTTGCTATTTGGTCTCGCCTCGAGTCGTTTGTTACCGCTGGAAATGTTCCCCGGTATCGATATTCCGCAGATTGTGGTGCAAGTGCCCTACAAGGGCTCAACCCCCGCTGAAGTAGAGCGCGATATCACCAAAGTGCTGGAGGAATCCCTCGCCACTATGGGTGGGATTGATGAGCTCGAATCAGAATCTTCCCAAGAAGGTTCTGAAATCGAAATCAACATGAAGTGGGGCGAGAACGTTGCGACTAAGAGCCTAGAAGCGCGGGAAAAAATCGATGCGGTGCGGCATTTATTGCCAAAGGATGTTGAGCGAGTCTTTATCCGCCAATTCTCCACCGCCGACATGCCTGTGCTCACGATACGTATATCGAGCGACCGCGAGCTGTCAGGCGCATTCGATTTACTCGATAAACAGCTTAAACGTCCGCTTGAACGTGTTGAAGGTGTCTCTAAGGTCAGCCTGTACGGCGTTGAACAAAAGCAGATTGAAGTGCGTATCAATGCCGACCGTCTTGCCGCCAGTGGATTTTCAGCCACCGACTTGCAAGCCCGCCTCGGCAGAGAAAACTTTGTGATTAGCGCTGGCACACTCAGGGCCAGTAACATCGTTTACCAAGTGTCGCCGAAGGGTGAGTTTAGAAACCTTGAAGATATCAAAGCACTGGTGCTGATCCCAGGATTGACCTTAGGCGATATTGCAGATGTGCAGTTTGCCTTGCCAGAGCGTATCGAAGGTCGCCATTTAGATCAGCACTATGCTGTCGGTTTAGATGTGTTTAAGGAATCAGGCGCTAACTTAGTCGAAGTGTCTGAACGCGTACTAAAAGTCATCGAACTAGCGAAGCAAGATCAACAATTCCAAGGTATTCGGCTGTTTATCATGGAAGATCAAGCCTCTGGGGTAAAATCATCCCTGATGGACTTACTGTTTTCGGGTTTAATCGGCGCCCTGCTGTCCTTTGTGGTGCTGTACTTGTTCCTGCGTAATCTGAAAATGACCTTAGTGGTCGTGTCGTCTGTGCCGATTTCCATCGGTATGACGCTCGCCGCCATGTATTTACTCGGTTACAGCTTGAATATCCTGTCTATGATGGGACTCTTGCTCGCCATTGGTATGTTAATTGATAACGCTGTGGTGGTGACCGAGAGCGTGCTGCAGGAGAAACAAGGCAAATCACCCAAGGATAATGAAGAGTCAGTGATGACTGGGGTCGATAAAGTGTCCCTCGCCGTATTGGCGGGCACTATGACCACTGCCATCGTATTTTTACCCAATATTTTTGGCGTGAAAGTGGAGCTGACAATTTTCCTCGAGCATGTTGCCATCGCGATTTGTATCTCGCTTGCGGCATCGCTACTGGTTGCGAAAACCTTGATCCCTTTGATGTTGACTAAGTTCCACTTTGACATCGCGCCCGAGAAGGATGCCGGTAAGTTACAGCACTTCTACAACAATACGCTTAACTGGGTATTGCTGAGGCCTTGGCGTTCAGGCTTTATTGCGGTGGCCATTCTCGCGTCCACCGCCCTGCCGCTGTCTATGGTCAAACAGGATCAAGAAGACAGCCAGAGCAAGGAGCGGATTTACATCAACTATCAAGTGGAAGGTCGCCATAATCTCAATGTGACTGAAGCTATGGTCAATCAAATGGAAGAGTATCTTTATAAAAATAAAGAGGAATTTCATATTGATTCTGTCTACAGCTACTACTCATCCGACGATGGTTCATCAGTGATATTGCTGAAGAAAGACTTGCCTATGCCACTGGATGAGTTGAAAAAGAAAATCCGCAGCGGCTTCCCTAAGTATTCGATCGCCAAACCGCAATTTGGTTGGGGTAATGACAACTCTGGTGTGCGCGTGACGCTCACAGGTCGCTCAACCTCTGAGCTGATTAACTTAAGCGAACAAGTAATCCCTTTACTGCAAAATATCAAAGGAATGCAAGATGTTCGCTCTGAGCTTAACGGTGCGCAACAGGAAGTGGTTATCCGCATCGATAGGCAAATGGCGGCGCGGTTAGATTTAAAACTCAATGAAATCGCTTCGAGTATCTCTATGGCACTGCGCGGTTCACCGCTGCGATCGTTCCGTCACGATCCTAATGGCGAACTGCGCATCGAAATGGCCTATGAGAAAGAGTGGCAAAAGTCGCTCGAAAAACTCAAGCAGTTACCGATAGTGCGCATCGACCAAAGGGTGTACACCTTAGATAACTTAGCGAAGATTGAAATCCAACCTCGCTTCGATACGATCAAGCACTTTAATCGCCAAACCTCTTTGTCGATTGGCGCTAACTTAGAAAACCTCACCACGGAAGAAGCGCAAACTAAGATCAAGCAAGTGATGGAAAATATCCATTTCCCTAATGGTTACGACTATTCATTACGCGGTGGATTCGAGCGTCAAGATGAAGATCAGAATGTGATGGCAACCAATATGCTATTGGCTGTCGCGATGATTTACATCGTGATGGCGGCGCTGTTTGAGTCTCTGTTATTACCGACGGCGATTATCACTTCAATCCTATTTTCTATCACAGGTGTATTCTGGGCGCTGTTCATCACGGGCACGCCTATTTCTGTGATGGCCATGATAGGCATCTTGATTTTAATGGGAATTGTGGTGAATAACGGCATCGTTCTGGTGGATCAAATTAACCAGATGACGCCGGATCTCGACAAATTGTCCGCCACCATTCGAGATGTGTGTATCACGCGTTTGCGCCCAGTATTGATGACAGTGGGCACCACAGTGTTGGGCTTAGTGCCACTGGCGATGGGTGAAACCCAAATCGGTGGCGGCGGCCCGCCGTATTCGCCCATGGCAATCGCCATTATTGGTGGCTTGTCGTTCTCGACTTTGACTAGCTTGTACTTAGTACCCTTGTGCTACCAAGCCTTGTATCGAATGCGCCATCGTGCCGCCATTCGTTTAGGCCAAGCCGACCGCGTAGCTCAAAAGCTACTACCTTGGACAGTGTAGCAAGCTTCAACAACTGAATATGCTTTTGAAGCAAGTGACATTAAAACAATAAACAAAAAGGCTGCAGCGCAGCCTTTTTTATTTAGAATTGAGCGAGAATGTCTCACTGCACATTTTACTGTGACAGATTACTGCGACAAAATCCTGAAGCGGATCATAAACAATTGCTCAAGGCCGGGATAAATCTCTGCAATCACATCGCGTAACTGTGGCAGAGTCATATTCTCTTGTTTAGCATGCACCTCGGTAAGCTCAGTTAACTTTACTGGCGTGACATCGATAATCTGGATATCACAAAACCAGCGGTCAGTTTCGAAGGTGGACACAGGCAGAATTTGCCCCGCTATCACATGGGATTCGGCTTCATCGCGCAGGGTAATGGTTTTCGTGCCACTTAAGATATCGTGTTCAAAACGCTCGAAAAAAGTGATTTTAGTGAGTAACACAGCTTATCCTCAGATTGTACATGAGCAATAAAAATGACATTAGCGTCAGTTTATTGAACTAATAATGCGGGGCAATATAATGGCTTTTAACGCCTACTGACAGCAGGTAGCGCAAAATACTCGACATCGATTGCACTCATCCCTGTACTGCCCATTGAGTCAAACTCCCGTGAAAACGCGCTATTGCAAAATTGACCGCCAAAAAGTTGCGGTTCTTTTCGACAGTTTTCAGTAAAACAATTCAGCAAAACATAGTCAGTTAGCTCAGATTGAGTTAGAATCCGCCCTCAATTGAGCCCTTGGCCTCATATTCCTGCGCATAGCGGGTGCGAAACGAAATTAGAGACGTCATGAACAAGAAACAAAAGATCATCAAGAAAATAGCTAAGCGCGCTAAGGCCAGACTGAATAAAGTCGATCCCGTGACTATCGGCTCACCAGCGAAATCAGGTTACATCTCTAAGGCCGATCGCGCAAAAATGGCGGCAGTAGAAGCCACGACTGAACAAGTCGAAGGCCAACAAGACGCGCCAAGCATTGAAGAATAAGCAGTACTGAAGAATAAGCGTACCGCAGAATAACGCTTTCTAGCGGCGTATTGTTGTGCATTGTTAACCCGACTAGATTAACTGCAGACGCCGCTTCAAACAAAAATGCCACAAGCAATCTTGTGGCATTTTGTTTTTCTGTGTTCCTAAGTTCGCGCTGCTAGCCGGCTTTGGCAAACCACATAGCCTCTAAAGTCAGTTCGGCTTTTTACCTTCTTCCAAATACGTTATCGGCAATACCGACTCACTCTCTTGCTCCTCGGTTAATTGCGCCATCTGCACGCAGGAGGATGAAAGCGGATTAGTCGCGCTCGGCAAGTTCTCCGCCACACAGTTAGCGATTTCTTCTTCCTCAGTCAGCGCAACATTGCGGGGAGCGGCATTGATGCCACCGACATTCGCCATCGCGGAAAACTGTGCCTGCGCCGCCACTTTATCCACTAAACGATAAGCAACCCACACACCTAAGGTACCAAACAAAATAGACCCTAATATTTGCCCAATCAATACGCCGTAAACTCCGCCCCAGAGTGCACCAAAATACACAAAAGGCACTGTGCCTAAGGTGGCTTTACCGACGTTAAACAGGGTGGAATATTTAGCCTTACCGAGGTTATTAAAGGACGCATTCGCCACAAATAAAATCCCCGAAAAGATAAAGAATACCGCGATATAACTGCAGAAGAAGTGGATAAGATCGGCGCTGTCACCCTTCATATCAAACACATTGACCAAATGCGACTTAAGCACAAACAGCAACAGAGACATCACCAACACATACACAGTACAAAACTGGATGGCGCGGGTTAAACTCTCGCGCACTCGGTCAAACTGCCCCGCACCGAAGTTTTGCCCAACAATAGGGCCAATCGCGCCCGAGAGCGCAAAGATCATCCCAAAGGTCACAGGGATTAAACGCCCTAATACCGCCCAGCCCGCCACGTAAGCGTCACCGAAATCGGCAATGGCTCGGGTCACAAAGGCATTACCGATAGGCGTCGCCACATTGGTTAACATCGCGGGTCCCGCTATGGCAAAGATGGGTTTTAGATCGGCGATAAAATGCGCCTTATCGAAATGACCTAACAACTTATGCTTAACTACAACGCCGCGGCCAGCAATTAAAAATACCGCCACCCGCGCTAAGACTGATGCCAATGCCGCGCCTTCAATCCCCATGGCGAACAGGAAGATAAAAATCGGGTCGAGTACAGCATTAACGCCGCCGCCCGCTAAGGTCGACATCATGGATAACTTAGCATCACCCACGGCGCGCAAAGCCCCGCCGAGCGCCATCGCAAGACAAATAAAGGGCAAGGAAGGCACTAAGATATACAAGTAGCTGGCAGCGAGCTCAGCCGTATGGCCACTTGCGCCCACTAAGGCAACCAACTCAGGGATGAAAGTAGTGACCACGGCGGCCACCAGCACGCTAATCAGCGTTGTCACCACTGCGCTATTGAGCAATAACCGCTTTGCCAGCACCACATCTTTTGCACCAATCGAGCGAGACACTAAGGCGCCTAATGCAATTGATAGGCCTATCCCAATGGACGTAGTGAAAAAGGAGATACTGCCCGCATACCCCACAGCCGCAGCAAGCTCATGCTCCCCTAATAAACTCAGGAAAAAGATATCCAGTAAATCCACCACAAATAAGGCAGAAATCCCCACCGCGGCGGTCGAACTCATCACTAAGATGTGGCGTAATATGGGGCCTTCAACAAACTTGGCTTGCGTCATACGTGTGTTTTACCTGCAAAAAATAATAAGTGTCAGCCAACGCTATGACTAAGCGCCTTTTTCAACGGGGGCATCTAGGCTATCTAACTCGCATCCGCAGCGGCTACAGTACATGGCATCAAGATCGTGACCGGTTTTATGGCATTGATTGCACGAGCGTAAATCTCGATGACGCCCTACTTCTTGGGAAATTTCCGCAGTTAAAATCCCCGTAGGGATCGCGATAATTGAGTAACCAATCAGCATAGTAAAAGCCGCAATCGCCTGTCCTAATCCCGTTTTCGGGGTGATGTCGCCATAACCGACAGTGGTAATCGTTACAATCGTCCAGTAGACAGATTTTGGAATTGAACTAAAGCCATTATCAGGCCCTTCAACCACATACATTACCGCACTGAGCACCATAACGATCAAACTGACCGAGAAGAAAAACAAAAATACCTTACGGCTCGACTGCATCATCGCCCTAAGCAGCACATTTCCTTCACTCAAATAACGCAGTAATTTGAGTACGCGGAAAATCCTAAATAACCTCAGTATCCGGATGACTAAGGTAAAGTTGGCGCCAGGGATCAGCAACGCCAGATAACTTGGCAATACCGATAATAAATCGACGACGCCATAAAAACTGCGGGCATATAACACAGGATGAGTCGCACAGTACAAACGTAGACCATATTCAATGGTAAAGATGACAGTAAAGACCCATTCCAAGACGCGAATAATCTGCCCATATTCACGATGGAACATTTCCACCGTATCGAGGAACACCAAACCGACACTCAGCACAATGCACACCATTAAGGCGATATCAAAATAGCGGCCAGCGGGGGTATCAGTGCCAAAAATAATGGTACGTAATTGACGTTTTAATGGACTTTCGGATTCGATATTTTCAGACATACAAACTTTGACTTCCTTGCAACAAACTAAGTAACACTCGGATTACACCATAAATATCCCACGAGTCTGCCATGCAATTGCACTCAGCTCAAAATTATCTACTCACAGCCAGATAAAATTGCGGTATGATGCCGAAAAAAGCCAACAACTAGTGTTAATTTTCGAGGACTTCATGCGCGCCACCCTACTTTCCACATTGACCACCCTCACTGTGACTATCGCGGCACTCGTTTCACCCGTATTACATGCCTCTGGCATGGGTAAAGTGGATCTTGTGGTGATCACAAAATCCGAATCCAGTATGGCTTTATTGCGCGATGGCAAAATACTCAAACAATATCGCATTGCCATGGGTGACTTGCCCGCAGGACACAAATTAAAGGAAGGCGATCAACGCACACCACAGGGGCGTTATACCTTAGATTATAAAAAGCCCGACAGTGCCTATTATAAATCGATCCATATTTCATATCCCAACGAAGAAGATAAACTCAGAGCCAAAGCTTTAGGCATTAGACCCGGTGGCATGATCATGATCCACGGTCAGAACCCTAAGTCGCCGCTGCCGCCAGAACAAGCCCAGCAATACAACTGGACCGACGGCTGTATCGCCATAACCAACGCCGAAATGGATGAAGTGTGGAAAGTTGTCGATGAAGGAACGCCGATTGAGATTTGGCCGTAACTTTAGCCAACTTCCCGATGGCAACACGCCAAATAGATAATTGCACGATATCAAACACGCCCAGCTTAATGGGCGTTTTTATTTAGCATTTAGCCATTTACATCATATCGTTAGCTGTATTATCCCCGTTATTTGTGTAAGGGATAAAAACTGACGGCAATAATAAATAACTTGGAGTCTTTATGTCATCATCCAATGAAGCTGCCGCGCCGCAGAGCACAAGCATCAGTTATGAGCTATTAACCCAAAGCTGGCCCGCCTTCGAAGCACAGATTTTAGCCTTGCTTGAAACCTTAGGTTTAGCGGATAAAGCACTGGTTTGCGATCATGTCGCGCTGCGCGTTAATTCCATCGCCAGTGCCGATGCCCTGCGCGATGCCTTTGCCTGCGTCGGTAAGATCATTTCAGACAATATTATCAATGGCCGTACGATTCTGATTATCGAACTGGATACCCCACTCACGCTCGGTCAATTCAGCATTGCCTGTGTTGAACTTCCCTACCCCAGCGACAAAGTCTATCCGCAGGAAGGCTGGGAACACATAGAACTAGTCATTGATTCAAAAGCGACAGAGTGCGATACCCTGAGCCAAGATTTGCTCGCCCTGTGTCCAAAACTCAGCGCTTTACTGCCATCTGAACAGGCTGCTGAGCCCGTTCAGTCAAGATCACCAGACTTGAGTTCACAAGGCTTAGCATCCCTTGCTGGGATAAAAATTAAGATGAGCTCGCCCAAAGGAGATAAAGAGCGTTTAGCCAATCCGACTATCGCCTTTAAACGCGATGATGTGTGCATTAAAGTGCATCCCCATGGCATAAAAGCGGTGATCGCCAGCGAGCAAACGTAGCGGGAATATTTTAGGCGGGCTTAAAATCAGAAAGAAGAAAACACTGAGCTTAGATTTCCATTGGCACTTGCCGCACTCGCCTTAGCGAATACCTGAGTTAAAATCTGAATTAAAAACTAAGTCAAAATCGAAGATAATGCCTAAGTGATGACCTGAGTTGATGACTATTTAATCAGACTCAGTGTTCAGATTATTTTTAGGCCCGTTTTTTGGTGGTTTTGTCAAAAATTGCCAAAATTAAATCTAGAAAACAGCATATTTAGCGTAACTTAGGACGTATAACTCGCAGATGCCATCAGGCACACATTATCGAGTCCACTTGATGGATTCGATGTGCAAACAGAGGATCGCCAATGAAGCCACACAAGAACGAAGCGCAAATATTGAAGTTCGCCATGGAAATAGGTGTTGGATATGCCAAAAAGCGCGGATATGCGGACTTCGACAAGGGCATCTCGCCCAAAGACAAAGTGGAATGTATTTACCGTTTATTGGTCACCGACAACTTAATCCAGCCACTGGCCAAAGATAAAGAAGATGGGCCAAACATGAAGCACAAACTGATTTTGTGGATCACCCGCCAGCTACCCGTCGATCATCCATTGTTGAAGTAATTTTTTTAAGCTAATCGGTTGAAACTCATTATCTGCAAGCGGACAGTTGAAACGAGTCTAGAACAATCCAACTCACTGAGTGCTAACGATAATAATCATAAAAAATGGCGCATCATTGCGCCATGTTAGTGTGCAAGAACTGTATATCGAATCTAGCCCTTTTTAGCCGCTTTGTTGGCTTTCTCATTCGCCAGCACAGTTGCCATGGGTGGCACTATGGTCGTGGGATCGAGGCGCATTTGATACCAGTTTACTCGCCAATCTAAATGCGGGCCATTAGCACGGCCTGTCGAACCCACCTCTGCCACGGCTTGACCTTGCTTAACCACTTCACCCGCATTGACGTACAGCTTACTCAAGTGCAAAAAGCTCGAACTCACGCCATAACCATGATCGATCACCATAGTCCCGCCCGAATAAAACATGTCGGGCACAGACAGGCTGATCACACCATCGGCGGGCGCCACCACTACAGTGCCCGTTTTCGCCGCCACATCCACACCAAAGTGCGGATTACCGGGTACGTCATTATAAATACGTTGGCTGCCGTAAACACCGGAAATACGCCCAGTCAGAGGCCAAATAAACTCCTGTAAAAAGGCCGTTTGCTCGCTAAATGTTGCCCGCGCCGCTTTGACCTGCGCCGTATCTTTCGCTGCTCTTTCCTGCGCGACGGGATCGGGCTTCATAATCTTCGAGCTAATGCCCTTCACACTTTGAATGTTGTACTCACGCTTGGCCAAAGTTAAAGGCTTAACCTCAGTCAAACCATCGGGATAAACCAAGGTTAATTGCTGACTCAGTTCGCCATCGCGATCAAAACCAAAGGCAAAATGACCGTCGGGCGTAACCTTGATGGCTTCACCATTTAAGCTAATCTGAGTGCCCGCTGGCGCTTGACCACGCATTAATGCGCCTTGCTCTAGCTTGCCTTGCAAAGTCACCGCTGCTTGCACCTGAGGCGCTATGAGCACTAGGCCCAAAGTGAATAATGCCGATAAACGATTTCCCAACATCTTATTTCTTCCCGAAACGTTTCCCAAACCAATAGGTTCCAAAATCTGAGTTCCTAATATTCTATTATCGGGCATCTTAGCCTCGAACATCATAGCCATAAACATCTTCACAAAAAATCTTCTCGATGGTCAACTTGGTCCAAGGCCAATTGAATGCGTTCTGCACGACACTAACGCATCACCAGCACACCACTAACTCATCGCTAACACTGAATCACTAAACTCTGACCGATTAAACCCATGCGTCACGTTAACCTAACCCGCCATAAAAATCGATCCACAGCGGCGCAAATACCTAATGATGTATTGCATACAATAGCAATCGCGCTTTATCTAAGGTTATGAAGACACAAAAAAGCCCCGACAATCTGCCGAGGCCCATTGAGCAAGTCATTTAATTCTACTCGACGCCATTACTCAAACTTAGCGCTTATCCCTTAGACACAATCGCGCCTTTACCCACACCTTCAAATGCCACCACTTTAAACTGACTTCCGGGCACTTTAGCGACGAGTGTCGTGGCAATATAGTCGGCTAACAACTCAACCGTCGTGTCGTGGGGAATTAAATCACAGCCTTCCTTTGGCATCGCCAATTGGAAATCCCCTTGGGGCGCTTGGTAATGGAAACCATAATGACTGTCATCGGTGATCCGCGTTTGCGACGATAAATTCAGGGTGTCAACAGAAACCAAATCCTCTTCACTGCCTAAATAAATATCGTGCCAGCGCTTGGCCCAATACTCATCCCACTTTGGTGCTGGGCTGCCATTCTCAAACACATGAATTGGGCTACGATGTCCATGGGCGATACGCTGGCAATTACCATCATGTTTACGTAAACCATGGCTGTAATGATAATAAGGCGTATCGAGGATTTCATGTCTCAAAGTGAGCGTGATCCCTTCGACATTCTTAGGTAAGGCTTCGCGTAACGCTTTCTGTAAAAAAGCATTCACGCTTGGAATATCAATTTGTTCGGTCGGCACTAAGGCAAAGGCTTGGGAAGGACAGGCCAAATGGATTTCACCTAACTGGCTATCAAAATCCATCCACACTCTATCGCCCTGTTGCTGCCAACGCACACTGCTGCACGCTGTAGGTACGAGTAAACGATGATCGGCCACCGCATCTATGGTCTGCTTGATGGTACGTTTCACCTTAGCAAAATCGAGCACCATGTTTTGCTCGTCTAATCCGCCCTCAAGCAGAACATCGACAATCCAACTCTCCCCCACCATGCCGCGCTTTGGGCACAAATAGGAAAAATCGATCACAGTTAAATCTTTGACAAACAGTTGCATTAACGCTCCTCGGCAGAAAAACAGTCCACCTACTTAATTTGAAAGCACCACTTAGCGATGGCCGAGCGTGCTAACTTGAGTACCCAAAACGAGTAAACTCAACATGAATGGAGATTCTAATCAATTCCGCCGCTTGTCGCGACAAATGAATCAGCTCTGCCGCAAATTTGTATTAGGTTGAGTCTCTATTTTTGTATCAGGTACGCAAAAATCCAGCAATGATACTTAATGCTTAGTTTAGGAACCCGTTTTTGGTTCAAACCCCGAGCAGCATTCTGATCCTGAGTTGTATTAAAACGCATTAAAACTTACCCCTGCACTCAATCCGAGTATTGCATTAACTCTAACAAAAAGTGCATTTGCCCAAAAATGAGTCCGCCATTTTCAACGCTAACGCTGCCAATATCCTAGCCTTAACTCACCCGCGTCCACGATTTTACTTGTTTGAGTTTATCACTACCTTAATCGTGCGAGATATTAATCGAGAAAATAGAGTAATCATCAGATATTGATAGACAAAAAAGTCACAATGCATCGACCTTGCCGATTAACAGATAAAACCCTAACCGAAACAGGATTTAACCTAGCAAAATAACACAGTGAAAACAGCGAATGAGATCGCAAAAGCTTAATCCGTAACAGCGATAGACCCAATCGAAACAAGGTGTTATCAATTGTTAACATTAACCTCTACCATCCCTTTGTAAACCACAATTTAATTAAGGTTATACAGGAAAAACAAGATGACCAAACTCACATCTATTGCTATTTTCATTGCGGGTATTTTCGCCAGTGTCCATGCCATCAGTGCTGAACCCATTGAAGTGATAAAAGCGGTGAAAGTTACCGAACCGGAGAAAGTTGAACTCGGTAAAATGCTGTTCTTCGAACCAAGACTATCCAAATCGGGCTACATCTCCTGTAACTCTTGCCATAATTTAGCCACTGGCGGAGTCGATGCCCTACCAACCTCTGTTGGCCATAATTGGCAACAAGGCCCGATTAACTCGCCCACAGTGCTCAATGCCAATTATATGCTGGCGCAATTTTGGGATGGCCGCGCCAGTGATTTACAAGCACAAGCCGCTGGCCCTATCGAGAATCCTAAGGAAATGGGCTATAGCCATGCACTCGCGACACAAACTATTGCCTCTATGCCGGCCTATCGGGCGCATTTTGCCAAAGTCTATGGCGATGAAAACGTCACGATTGATCGCTTAACAGATGCGATTTCCACCTTTGAAAAAACCTTAGTCACGCCAAATAGTCCGTTCGATCAATATTTATTGGGTAAGCAAGATGCGATCAGTGTGGATGCCAAAGCGGGTTACCAACTGTTTAAGAGCAAAGGGTGCGTAAGCTGCCATAACGGTCCAGCCGTCGGTGGCACTATGTATATGAAGATGGGATTGATTAAACCTTTCCACACCAATAATCCCGCCGAAGGTCGTATCGCCGTCACAGGTAAAGAAGCCGATAAGTTTGTCTTTAAAGTGCCGACACTGCGCAATATTGAACTCACCTATCCCTACTTCCACGACGGCAGTGTCTGGACCTTAGAAGAAGCGGTGAACACTATGGCCGATATTCAATTAGGCCAAAAACTGTCGGACAAAGAAAATCTAGAAATGGTCGCCTTTCTCGTCTCGTTGACGGGGGATCAACCTCAGATCACCTTGCCGATTTTACCGCCATCCAACAAGAACACACCGCGCCCAGTGCCTTTTAGCCATGATCCAATGAGTAGCAAGCCAGTTAGCAGTGAGCTATTAAAGTAGTAACAGTCACTAAGTAGTAATAGTCACTAAATCGACAACGCTATTTAGGACGGAACAGACCCAACAAAAAGGCCAAGAGTAGACACTCTCGGCCTTTTCACGTTCATTACCTTGATTAAACCAACAGGTTTATCGCGGTTTATTCGCCTTTAAGACGACGGTCAAGCTGATCTTTTAAGTTTGCAGGTACACCTTTGATTAAAATAGTGTCCGAGATAGGATCGTAAATCACCCGTTGACCCAAGTGGCCGCCATCAAAACTTAACGTCACGCCGCCGCCAGTACCTGAAAACTTCTTCAATTGGCGCAGGGTTGATTTGTCGGCCGGAAACTCTTCATCGAGCTCATAACTGCCGCCACGGGCAAAATCGTAGAAAGAGTCCATACCTTGGTCGGCTAACTCATCGGCCAAGTCTTTGATCTCGATGTCAGCGCCTTCATCGAAGCGCTCACTGCAATATTCAAACACTTTATTACGGCACTGCTGACGCTCGTCTTTCGTCAACTCACTGCTGGCAACAAAATCTTCAACTGCATTCATTAAGGTTTTGTTTTGCGCCTTAGTGTTGACGCCTTCGACGCAGCCCATAAAGTCGAGGAAAAAGTCAGCGACTTTGCGTCCCGCACGGCCACGGATAAAGGAAATGTATTTACGCGATTCTTTATCGGCTTGCCACTCGGTCAAATCGATACGTGCCGCCAGTTGGATATTGTTTAAATCCAAATGATTATTTTGCGACAGTTCCATATCGTCTAGCACAGTCATCGATGACTTAGCACTTAATAAAGCGACAAACAGATAATCGCTGGTGATGCTGGTGTAGCAAGACATCAGCAAAAAACCGCCTTGACTGAAATCGTATTTCGACAATTCTTCTTGCAGTAATTTACTGGCATGGCCAGAAAATTCCACAAATCCTAAATCGCCGCCACGGTATTGAGTTAGCGCATTGGCAAAAGCAGGATTGGCCTCACCGTCGTCGCCATGGATACCAAAATAGCCAAAACCTTTACCGGCCTTTCCCGTATAAGTTTGATGCAACTCGTCGAGCATCACCTCGACCGCCTGACCGTTCAGCAGAGGTTGAGGACGCAAACGGCAGCGTAATTGCCCCTGACTGTCCTGAGAAATCTCGTGAATAATTGCGTGTTCGATGTTAATACTCATAAGCCCTGATAGTGATACTGGGATAAATCCGCTATTATATGCCGCTAATCCATTCCAAAGTGAAACATTTTTTGATTATGGCAATCCAATCGAAATACTCAAACACCCAAGTTGAATCATTAATCGCCGAAATATTGGCTGTGTTAGAAAAGCATAAAGCACCGACTGACCTGAGCCTGATGGCATTGGGTAACTGCGTGACAAACCTGCTAGAACGTAAAGTGCCAAGCGAATCGCGCCAAGCCGTGGCCGAACAATTTGCAAAAGCACTCGCACAATCGGTTAAATCCCAGTAAGTTAACTGGGTAATAATCGTCAAAAGAATATAAGATACAAGGTCTTTTAGGAATAAGCGGATCACTATGGTCGAGCGAAAAAAGCAAATGAGCCGCGATCGGGTTTCCCGGCTCATCAACTGGGGACATTGGTTCGCCTTCTTCAATGGCATATTAGCCATGATAGTCGGCAGCCGATATCTTGGCAGCGTGGGTTATCCAGAAACTTGGTATGGCTGGGTTTATCTAAGCGTCAGCACTATTGGTCAGTTTAGCTTTCTCGCCTTTATCGCCTATTTGATCTGTCTGTTCCCACTGACCTTGATATTGCCTTATTCGAAGATATTAAGAGGCGTCGCGGCGGTGATCGCGACCCTAAGTCTCTGTATCTTATTGTACGATACTATTGTTTACGCCGATTACGGCATGCACTTGAGCCCCTTCGCCTTCGATTTGGCCTGGGCGGATCTCAATGCCCTGCTCCACGGCACTTCCTATATCGTCACGCCACTCGCCATTATTGCTATTGAGCTTACGGCAGCGAACTTTTTGTGGAAGCGAATAGAGAAGATCCAAAAGCTGAATTTAGGCAATAAAGTCATCACCTTAGTGGGTATCTGTTTTGTCAGTAGCCACTTGATCCACATTTGGGCCGATGCCGCCGATATCACTGAAATTACCCGTTTCGATGATACTTATCCTTTATCATACCCTGCGACTGCGCGCTCCTTTATGGAAAGTCACGGTATTGATGGCTCGTCACAAGGTGACGATGTCAATCACAATACCAGTGTACTCAATTATCCAGAGCAGCCACTGACCTGCCAAGCAGACACTAAAATCAATGTGTTGATGATCACCATCGATAGTTTGCGTGCCGATATGGTCGATGGCAAAAGCATGCCATTCTTGCAGCAATACACTGAAAGTAATCAGTCTTTTACCCAGCATTTCAGCGGCGGCAACCAATTTAGAACCGGTATGTTTTCGCTACTCTACGGCCTGCAAGGCAGTTATGGCGATGCGCGAATTTTTAATAGCACCAGTCCGCTAATGACCAGAAGCTTCCAGCAAGCGGGTTATGAACTGGGGCTTTTCCTGCCTGAAACCAATCTTAATTTGCGTTCGTCACAGGCAATGTTTAATGACTTTAATCCTGTGATTGCTAAAGAAACCAATGGCAGCGCCGATGCCGACTTGCACACAGTGGCCAGTTTTAACGAGTGGCACAGCATCCAAAATAAACCTTGGTTTGCACTTGTTAACTTAAAAGCGCCGGAAAATTTCGATACTCCCGTGGGTTTCCTTGGCATTGAAACGGTAAAAGCCGATCCCGCCCTAATGCCAGCGCAAAAGGTACTGTTTAATCAATATCGCCAATCACTATATTTTGTCGATCAGCAACTTAAGGCAATGCTGGCCAATGTGCCCAAGGATACCTTAGTGATTATCACAGGGGTGAATGGCAAGATGTTCACCAGTAACAGTGACGAAGCGAATCGCAACCTGTCACCACAGAGTGTCAAAGTGCCCTTAGTGATCCACTGGCCCAATACGGGCGCGTCTAAGGTCAAATACCGCACTAGCCATTACGGCATCGCGCCGACCCTGATGACCCATGTGCTCGGTTGTACCAATAACACCACTGAATACAGCGCTGGCCGCAGTCTATTGCAGCCGAGTAAAGAAACGTGGATCTATATTGGTGATAGCCGCATCTTCGCTATCTACCAAGAAGCGGAAGTGACAGTGATTGACCGCCACGGCAAATACCGTATTTACGATGAAAACTATGAACATAGGCTCAATAAGAAAATGAGTGCGCCTGAGTTGATTGAAGTGATGCGCGAAGGTCGACGTTTCTATAATCACTAACCTTCATCCTCTGCTTGAAGAAGCCCCACTCCTAGCGGATTGGGGCTTTTTTATTCCCTAGCGGTAGGATGAGTGCACTAAAACTCAGTGTTCAACTCAGAATCCCACTAAAAGTCCAACTCAGAGTTCAATATAAGAGTCTGATATAAGCGATCAGCCTTGCGGCGCCTTCAACCTAAGTATGGTGTATTCACAAAGCAAAAAGCCGCTATCCATGGATAGCGGCTTTTAAAACTTAGGCAGAATCTAGAGGCTTGTATTTACCTTGTACACAATCAAGCCAGTACGATAACTAAGTCAGCTCACTCTCAAACTCACAATCAATCGGCTTTAACCGTGGAGTAACGCTCTAACCAATGGGCGTAGGAAGCGGGTAATACCCAAGATGGGCGCGCAATCTTTAAGGTTTGTGCCGCTTGATATGGCCAATGTGGATTCGCTAAAAAGGCTTTACCTATCATCACTAAATCCATTTGTTCATCTTCAATGGCCGCATTGGCATGGTGTGGATTATCCATGCCCCACGACGTCGCAATAGGGAAACCTACTTCTTGGCGAACCCGCGCAGCAATAGGCGCCAAGAACGCCGGACTCCATGGAATATTTGCCGTCGGCGTAGAGAAGCAAATGCTGACGTTTAACATATCGAGCCCAGCTTGTTTAAATTGCTTCACCAAGGCGATTGATTCAGTTAGCGTTTCTTCATCTTTATGGTCGAATTCAATCACACCAAATCGCGCCGTTAAGGGTAAATGCTGTGGCCAAACGTCTCTTACCGCTGCAACCGTTTCGAGCAAAAAGCGTCCACGCCCTTCGGCACTGCCACCATATTGGTCGGTGCGTTCATTGGCATAGGTTGAGAAGAAACTTTGGGCTAAATAACCGTGGGCGAAATGCAGCTCTAACCATTCAAATCCTGCAGCTAAGGCCCGTTTTGCCGCCGCCACAAAGTCTGCTTTAACGCGCTCAATGTCCTCAATCGTCATAGCAGTTGGTACTTTAGGTAAGTTTGCACCAAAAGCAACGGCAGACGGCGCAATCGGTTGCCAGCCTTGTCCTTCACCATTGGGAATATGATCATCGCCTTCCCACGGGATATTGGCACTCGCTTTACGGCCCGCATGACCAATCTGAATACCAGCCACTGCGCCGGCATTTTTAATCGCTCTGGCGACCTTAGCTAGGCCTTGGGCTTGTTCGTCATTCCATAGTCCAAGGCATTTGGGGGTAATGCGTCCTTCAGGAGAAACTGCAGTGGCTTCAACTACAACAAGACCCGCTCCGCCACGGGCAAGGCTAGTATAATGCACCTGATGCCAGTCGTTGATGAGTCCGTCCGTAGCTTGATATTGGCACATGGGCGCAACGGCAATACGATTTTTGAGGGTAATGTCTTTAAGTTTGAAGGATGAAAATAGATCGGCCATAGGTGTTTCCTGTGTCAAATAGAATCAAAAAGGAATGGAATAGTGAATGACGACAGACTAGCCTTATCGTGTCATAATTAAAAGCACGCACAGATTATAGAGTTGATAAAGTTTGCTTATGATAAATCCACAGTGGTTACACACCTTTGCTGTTCTGGTCGAGAAAGGTAACTTCACCCGAACCGCCGAAGCCATTGGTATCACCCAAGCGGCCGTGAGCCAACATATCAGTCGCTTAGAAGAGGAATACGGCACACTGTTTTTACGCCGCCCCCGTCAACTTGAAATCACTCCGATTGGCGAAAACCTGCTGACCTACGTTAAAGACGTCGAATGCGCGCAAAAACGCTTACAGCAGAAACTGATCCATGATGATGCTGAGGTCGGCGACATTAGCCTTATCACTCCGGGAAGCATTGGTTTAACACTCTTTCCGTTGTTAATCGAACTTCAACAAGCCTTTCCGGCATTAAACATTCGCCACCGTTTTGCCCCTGACAGTGAAATAGTCGCCTCGGTATTAGCCAATGAACATGAAATCGGCATGGTGACCTTAAAACCGTCTGATCCTCGCATTCACAGCACTCATTTCACCGAAGAGCCGCTTGAGCTCGTCGTACCTGCGTGCCACAAACAAAATGAATGGGTTGATTTACAACGGCTAGGGTTTATCTCCCATCCCGATGGCGAGGCCATGGCAACCCGGTTACTTAGCCGAAAATATCCAAGTAATCCCGGTATTCAAGACATTCCCTGTAAAGGATTTACCAACCAAATCAGCCTGATCCTCGAACCTGTCGCGAAAGGACTAGGATTTACAGTTATACCGCAATACGCCCGCAAAGCCTTTGAACGACAACAAGATATCTATGTTGTGGAATGTGGCAGCCAAGTTGTAGACACCATTTGGCTTATCCACCGCGCGGAATGGCCCTTGTCACGCAGAGCCCAAAAAGCGATTACATTTTTAAAGGGGAAGATATAAAAGCCTTATATTACTCTCCTCCTTGTACGGATAAAGTCCTTATAAAACCCAAGCCACTGTCAGTGTCAGTGTCAGTGTCAGTGTCGCAATTTAAAGCAACTCATTAAAAACGCGATGCCAAGGTGTTACCTGTAGCTAAAAAACAAAAAAGCCCCATTCAAAAGTGGGGCTTAATACGAGCTGCAACACGAGAATCGTCAGCGTTAGCGGCGAGACATAAGGCTCAGCGGCTACTGATTGATATCCAATTCATTATGGATCAACACCACGCACTGGGAAGCAAACAGCATCTTAGGCCCAAGGCTGATCTTTTGCGCACCGAGTCGTTTCAAGGTATTAAAACTTTTCTTCGGCATAGGAATATGATCGGTCAGCAAAAAGCACGGATTACCCACAAACTCCTGCTCACGGATAGAAGTGCCCTTCTTATCCATCATAAACAATTGATAATCCACCGCGAGGTCCTGCACCAGCTTTTCAAAACTGATGGTGCTCACAGTTATGCCCTCATCCACAACGCGAGTTTGCTCTTTCGTCATGCCCCGAGAAATATCTAAGGCCTTGGCAATTTTCGTCAGCAAAGCTTGTTCGTGAAAACCGCCAATATGGCAAATATTTCGGGTATCAAAGCAAATAGTGCGGGAAAAATCATGGGTACTTTCTAACACTAGATAAACGACAACATCGTTTCGATGGGACTGAGCCACAAAGATAGTGTTCATTAGGGTATGAGCCAAAATCTCGGTGTGTGCCTCTTGGCCGACAGAAGCCAAAAACAACTGACTGTCAGTAGGTGCTGATCTTGCTCGTAAAACAAACGCGCGCATAGGTAAATGTCCTACTCAATAATGTCTTAAATGCTAAATGGCGAATGCAAATATCGGTGTGAAACGTGTCATTTCACGTTGAGGATTTTTGTCTTAGCTGTATCAATGACGTCGATCACTCGAGCTGAAACGATTAGCGTTAGTCCTCATGACTACAAAAAAGATATAAAAAAACAAAACCCCGTATAGCAATGCTACCACGGGGTTTTGTTTTTACTTAACTGTCACTTATCTTAATAATTAAAACAGCCTAACAATTAAGTATTTAATTTGGTCGGTATGAGAGGATTCGAACCTCCGACCCCTGACACCCCATGATTGACCTTTAAAAAACCTTAAACCATTGATGCTAAAGAATTTAACTAAAAATACCCTACAAAAATTAGCCTAGGACAATGCCTATTTTAAACCTAGTTTGCGTTTTTTGCACTCTTTGTTTTCATAGACTTACAAAGAGTTAGTCCCCTAATTATAGAGTAAATTTCTTCCTAGTAATTCTAATGCGTTTCTTTATTCTTGGAACAACCACTACAGCATTATTAATTCGACGATAATATGGTCATTTTTCAGAATCAAACGAGTCCACATGCATTGCGATGAGTTTAATGAACTTATTCATACCATCACAGATAAGCGCCAGTCGGCAATCTCGAACTGAAAATGTTGGTATTGAAATAGCTAACGCCGCGCGCTGCGACAAATTTGCAGTGCAGCGAATAATTTGTCCGACAGCAGCGCTTTGTTAGCAGACCTCGCAGCATTAGCTCAATATAATGATTGTATTTCTTCGCGAAGCATGACTACACCTTCTAGTTGCAAGCGCAGCGCATTAACGCTATCTGACTTACCCTCAGCCTGTGAACGTATTTCTTGAAGGGCCTCATCGATATTCGTAATAGGCAGATCAAAGCCGGTATCAAGTAGTTTCTCGAGCTGGGCGTCGATACTCTTACGCACGTCATCACTGTACTCTTTGAAGCTTTTGCGAATATCCCGCTTTATTTTAAGAATCATTTTTGCATGCTCGGACTGCTGATAGTCGTCATACATCTGCATACCAACCCCAAAAATCGCCATGGCTGGACCTAGAAATCTCGCGCCCTTACCTATTTTGTCCGCTATTTTCACGGCCTCCCAAGCCTTGAACTTGTAGCCAAAAAAGCCGCCAACCTCTTTAATAGCACTGTGTAGAGTACTACCCGATACTGATTTGAGTCCTGTTTTAGATGCATCGCCAACAGCACTTTTTGCAAGGAAGGAGAATCCTTTTTCTGCGGATTTCGTCATACTCTGGCTGATGGCACTGTTAAGCTTCACGGGATCATCCTTGGAGAAGCTGCCGACTTTCCCATTTTCAGCATCAGGATTGAAATTCTTTGCAGTATCCAAAGCTTCATTTATCTTCAAACTAGCAGGAGTATTCGCTAACTCGACTAACTCAGCCTCAAGATCTGATAGGCATTCGCTCACAGTGACCTGCAGATCTTCCAAGGCAGAGTTTATGAGTCGTTCACATTCATATGTTGAACTGTCCTGTACCTTTTCAAATTCTTCCTGCTCTCCACCCAAAGCATCGGCAAGCTGATTTCCTTGCTCAACAATCTGGCCGTTAAGCTTGTCTAGGTCCGCTCCGACCTTTTTGATGAGGTCTCGTTTATTGGCTTGAAAAACGCGCTTGTTTTGCATGAGCAGGCTAACCAAGCCCTTTTGCAACGGATCAGATATGGTCAGTTCGTCAATTTTTGATTCCAGCGTGATTTGAAGCTGCTGGAGCGGCGTCGTCAGTCTGGCGTATAGACCCCGTTGCGCTACAAAATCATCAATTGCTTTGGTGAGCCCTTCAGCATTGGAAAGCGCCAATAACTCTCTGCGCTCTTGCTCGTCTTCCTCATCCAATGAATCGAAGAATGACTGGGCGTCAGTGAAGACGATGGGAAAGTCCTCTGGAATTTTGGGTTCAAGCACCTGCGTGATGCCCTCGACCTTGGTCTCTTTGTCAGCCGAGTCACTTTCAAACTTGTTGATAACGATCATCATCTCCTTAGCGCGACCTTGGATAAAACAAAGATCGCGAAAGGCGGCACCCACGATATCGTCGAACAGTTCATTAGTAATTACGTAAATCAGCAGGTCTGCTTTCGCTATGGCCTCAAGCGCTTTTGCATCATGTTGCTCGCACTCACCCGCAAGGATACCAGGGGTATCCCAGATATTTATCGATTTATATTGGTATTGAGTGACCACATCTGTTGTTACGCCAGCCCCTATCTTAATATGCTCAATACCTGTCAACATTTTAATTAAGGAGGACTTACCAGCACTGTACTGGCCAGCAAAAACAAGATTCAAAGGCGCTACATGAATATCAAACTCTGCCTCCGATGCCTTGAAGTTGCTAGCGTTCCATAGCTCATTAGAACGCTGGTAAAGGCTTGCTACCTTTTCTTTGAGAGCACTGTAACCAATTTCAGTCATGATTCATCCTTAAATGGGAATGAGGGTAATTTCACAGGAACAAAGTGCAGCCACCATTTTTATTCGGCGGTGGTCTTTTCCAATGATCTTGCTAATATTTCGCTTCTGAGCAAACACGGACACTTTATCTTTTTCGGAAAGCTCGATTTTCTCTACAAGCCCCCTATAAAGATGGGATATTTTTTTATCCAAGCTAGTGTCATACACTAAAATAATTTTCTCTCTCATGGCTTTGCCCATAGCCCGAAGAAGTTCAGAATCTCGAAAATAATCAGAGGTCAGAAAATAACAAGCATAGCCAGGAAGCCTCACAATCTTTAACACTTTCGGCATGACAAAATGCTGTTTTTTGATGATATAAGAAACTCGATTAAGTAGGCGAAAATTAATATCATGCCTTAGAGAATAGAGCTGACTATCAGTGCTATCCATCTCACTTATAAAACCATTAAGCGCTTGACAGAGAAGAGATAGGTTGTGTTCTACAGGCAAAATAACTGCTCGATAGATACTTATGTCGAACCAGCTTTCTAAACTAGCTTTTATTTTTTGCTTACTTTTCTCTATATCTTCAAGCAAAGCCTGACGCTGTTTAGACTTAGCCTCTTTGAGTTTCTTAGCACGACTATCGGAAAATAATGAAAAAATTGTGAACAAAATGCCGACACCAGCCGCCACCCAGCCGACAGGGTTCCATGAGTTAAAAAAGGCAATTGCGGTTACAACCCCAGCTATAGCGGAGCCCCAACCGTTTATACGCTTGAAGTCGAATTCACTGAAGTTCCGCCCATCGTGAGCAACCTCGAAAGACAAGGTAATTTCCAAGCCCTCATTCATTTCTCGATTGAAATCTTGAAGTTCTTCTACCACCTGTTCTGCCAAAGCTTGTACCGATCGCTCTACCTTTTTTGTAATTTTAAAACTCTTGTAATGACGCTCCCAAGCTACTGCTGCATTCTCATCCTCAATGTGGTCATCAACAAAATCTGCAACAGAGTCAACTAGTGGTTTAAAAGCAACATCCACTTCCTTAGAGAGCAACCGCGGCGCATCACGAAGAGTTTTTACCTTCCATTGGTAAATACGGGTGAGACCGCTTTCATACTGTTGCAAGAGCTTGGTGAGCCGATCCCTTTGGCTTAAAATTAGCAAGCTCTGTTCCTCAACATGATGAAGGCTTGAATCGAGAAACGTCTGGACCCTACGGATCGGCCCGTTACCTTCAACCTCATCAATGAGCGCATTAAGAACCTGATCTATTCGGCTCAGCTCATGTAATTGTAAGCCTTCTTCCCCCGGCATGACGGTTGCCAAGAATGCGGCCTGGGCATGAATTGGGATGATTCGGACTGTGCTTGGATTTATGCCTGCACGGCTGGCAAGGTTGTTTAAACGGTCAGTATGCTCCTGAATATCTTCTTCTTTAAAAATATATTTTTCTGGACTCCTCAATGCCCGGCGCCGGTTACCTTCATTCTCTAGATCTTTTTTTATGTTCAAAACGAAGATCAAGGGCTTGTTAAGTTTATGAACATAGTCAAGCTCAATAAAGGTTGACTCTTGGATGCTGTCGCTGTTGAGCATGAACAGCACGACGTCTGACTGTTCAAGAATCTCATGCGCAATCTGCGTGTCCTCTTGACCGTTATATGCTCCGAAGCCTGGGGTGTCGATTATCCTCAAGTTGTTCCATTCGTACTCTTTAACGTCGCGCGTAGTTCTTTGCGCTCCTTTACCAATGGTCTGACCATCCCCGCGAGTGATAGCCTCACGAATAGTGCTCTTGCCAGCCATCGTTCGGCCAAAGAGCATGACATTGAAGCAATCTAGGCTTCGTTTCAACTTGGCGAGATTGGCGTTTCGTTTCGAGAGAAGCCTTCCATAGTCTCTCTCAAGATCCTGCAGCATGTTGGTCAGACCATCCTCCACCATTTTGTTTTCGGATAGCGCCTTACTGCCATGTTCAATCACGCCCTGCAGTTTTTTTCTCAGAGCTTCAATAATGGTATCGCAGCTCTCAAAATAAGCTTGTACGGCTGTATATTCTTCTCTAGCAACTCGATTACAACTCTGTAGAGATGATAAATAAGGAGTATCGTCTACTGCTTCTTTCATTCTTTCTCCGATTTTTATAGGGCCCATAGATTACACCCAAGATCGAGCTTTTGATTTTTCTGCTAATATTTTATTCATGCGCATAGGTGTTTATCTCGTTGGAGCAGTGAAAACGCGCACAGTTAACTATCTGTATGTAAAGAACTTATCAGTTTTCTATCAAATACTCTATCTGGAAAAACGTGCATGCACTTTTCCCAAACCTATTATCTACTGAAAAAAGATATAACTAACTAATTTTAATGCTATTTTAAAAAGAAATGAGTAAATACGCACGAGTAGAGGATAAAAATCGTTCTAAATACTGAGATTTTGAATACGACTGTATGCTTATCTAGCCGTTTGATAGGAGTTAGCGAATGACAAAGATGTTTAGCAGTTAATGATGGGAACATCTAACCAATTGGTGGTGTACTGTGGGGTGAGTAGATCACGGCGCATGGCCCATTTTTGCTCGATACCTTGGGCAGCAATGAATAAGGTATCTGTGCCATAACGTTGATTAATGCCATCAAGAGTCTTCATTAATGCTGGTTTGGCTTTTGAAGCATTGAATAAATCTAACTGGCCATGCTGGGTGCTGACCAAATCAATCAGACCTACACCGACTTTATAATAACGTACACCGGCACGGAAAAGTTGAGATGCTGCTTGTGTCATACCTTGAGTGAGTTCAATGCTGCAATCGGTGGCACAAGCAAAGTGCACTAAGGTCTTAAAGCCTGTTGGGCGTTCATCGTAGGGAGAATTGCTAGCAAACAACAACATGGTTTTACAGCTTGAACCTTGCTTGCGCGCTTTCGCTGCAGCAATCGCCACATGTTTACTTAAGGCTTGCAGTAAATCTTCATACTCGGTAATACGCTCGCCCACACTACGAGTTGAGAATATTTGTTTCTTATCCGCCCTCGCCTCGTCCCACACTTTGCACGCTTGCCCATTAAGTTCACGCACAGTGCGTTCTATTTCAATACTAAATTGCTTCCGCGCTAAACCTGCAGGGATTTTGGCTAAGTCATAGGCGGTCTTGACGTTCATCAATTCAAGTTTTTTGCTTATCCTGCGCCCAATGCCCCAGACATCATTCACATTCATTGATTGTAAAATTGAAATCCTGTCTTGTTCATTATCAATAACACACACACCCTGATAGCCAGGTAACTTCTTTGCCGCGTGATTGGCCGCTTTAGCCAGTGTAAGTGTTGAGCCTATGCCGACACAAACCGGTAAACGTGTCTCTTTCCAAACCGCTTTTCGAATCAACTGGCCTTGGGTTTGTAAGCACTTAATGGCGGGATAACAATTTTTAAAGGAGAGAAAGCTTTCATCAATGGAATAGACATGCTGCTCTGGTGCAAATCGGCCAATGATATTCATCATCTTTGCAGATAAATCGGCATAGAGTTCATAGTTACTTGAACAAACAATGACACCTAATTTCGTACACAGGTCTTTGACTTGAAAGTATGGCGCAAACTTAGGAACACCCCGTTCTTTCGCTTGCTTGTTTGCCGCTACGATGCAGCCATCATTGTTGCTCAACACAATCATTGGCTTACCACGCCAATCAGGTCTAAATACCTGCTCGGCACTGCAATAAAAACTGTTGGCGTCAACCAAGGCAAACATCAGATATCCGCTAATAATGGACTTTGGCGATGACAACGAACAGAACGAATAACAACACCTTCAATGGTAAAGTTATCGTAATCATGAATAGGCTGAGGTAGGTGCTGTTCATTCGATGACAGCAGCATGCGATGCGTTTTATCGAGGATTTTACATACAAATTCACCGTTGAAATTGGCAACAATCACATCACCATGACGCGCAGTTTCCTGACGGTCAACAATCAATATATCGCCATAAAAAATGCCCACGCCCTGCATTGAGTCACCTTTTGCGACACCAATAAAAGTCGCGCTAGGATGCACAACTAACAACTCATCAAGGCTGAGACCCAGCTGACTATATTCAGCTGCAGGGCTTTCGAAGCCGGTGATACCGGCACTGGCATAGATAGGGATAATACGCATAGTCAACACCACTGTTTTTATATACAGTAATTATAGGCGTTGTTAGCTAACTGGCAAGAATTATTGTGATGTTTCGATGTAACACCATTGGTTCTTTTCTTTATCAAACCCCACGTCAAAATTCACCGCGGTGGTGTCACCCGTCTGGTGTATCTTTGCAACGACATCTTTTAGTTCAGATAAATCATCAACACAGGTAGGTTCCGACAACTGCACCAGAAACAAGATTAAGAAGCTAAAAGCGGTTAAAAGTAATGTTGTGACAAAGACTCGCACTGGTCTGAAGAGCATGGTTCTGCTTTCCTTTGCAAATAAACAACCTATTCTGCTACGTTGAAATGTAGTAACTGCGGGTCAAAAATGCAAAATCAATCAAGATGACCCATTTTTCATTGAACCTGTTCTAATGTCTATCTTCAATAATACTCAATTGGCTCGATTTACTCTGCTGTAATCCCTGCATAAACAAAGACATTAGCTTTACGGCAGACAAGGAATTAACAGTCTATGACTGATGAATGATACTCATCTTTCTCACTGCCAAAAAAGAAGAAATAGATCGATAAAAACAGGAAGGTCGTTTATGGGAGATACATTAAATGCACCATAAGCATCAAGTTCTTATTAGCTGCCCCCGAAATAGTCTGAAAAATAGATATTCACCCGACCCTCTTTTTTAATTTAGCGTCGCGCAGAGAGTGTGCTCCAATGCTTAGTTAGAATACAGACTCCTCAGACAGAGCTTTTCCAATCCGAAACGAGACAGCACCTTCGTCATCTGGCCTTGCGTCTAACGCAAAAGCTCGAACCACATTCTCAACTGGTACGCCCTCAACATAGAGATTTGGCCAGGTACCCAAAGGCTCCTCAGTCCTCTCCTCCCATTTCAGATATTCCGCCACCCCAGAAACATCAATCTCAAGAACGACAGGATCTTCCTCAACAGAAAACCATCTGTTCGCGACAAGCTCCACATCCTTCAATTCGTTCAGATGAACTCTGCCCCGCCGTTTATCTGCCTGACATCGAGGGACACGCCCGCAACGCTGAGCCTCAACCCAATCTTCTTTAGGAACAACTCTATACAAATGATTCACATCGATGCTTCCTATCTGTTTTATAGCCGTGTGCTGTCGTTTGTAGCCAGCATTATGTTACAGTTGTACAGATATGAGGCCTTGTATCCATTTTTGGTAATGACTTAACCGGACATTACAAGTGATCTGACCATATTGCCCAAGTGTTCTGTTGGCACTTTGCGCATCAGTCCAAGAAGCAAGACCGGCTAATTGCCACTCGGTTTTACCCTCAATCAAGACTGGACCACCACTATCGCCACTCCCAGAACCTCCTTCAAGTGCTAAAGACTCTGTAGAATTGTCAAACAGATAACAGAGCCAGCGGCCATTCGCGCTGGTGATTTTGTTGAAGGCTTGGCGTATTTCAGTGCGATGAGGGGCGCTGAATTCATAGCCACTCACGCCATTCCCTGTGGCGCCTTTTCCGATAATTTTAGCGACTTGTCCGAACTCGCTATTGCTACTAAAAATAGACACAGGTGCGACATCGGTAATGGGCTTTGCTAATTTCACCAGAGCGATATCATCCGATGAAGCGAGTAGAACCCTGAACAGCGTCCAATCCCAAGTCACCAGTGCTTGTTCGAGTAGTTGTTTGGGGGGCGCTTTATAACCAGGATGTATCTCAATACGCTCAACGGCTCTGGGGAGACCGCCCACCATAATTTGTTTGATTTCAGGTTGCCATGTGATCGCATGAGCGGCGGTTACAATCCATTGCGACGCAATTAATACGCCATGCCCCTCAACAGGCATGTCAGCGAGAGCTGGAAACTCTGCAGCCTGAATTCGATACTTTAAGTCGTCAACGTCGTGTCGAATCACGATGGCGCTTGAGCTGAAAGAGAGGAGAAGCAATATGCAAAGCAAAACTCGAGGCATTTATATTTCCTTTGATGTTCTCTTCGAATGTTAACGCCGCAGCATAGGCCGTAGGTGACTATTGCCTGAGGTCCAGCCCAAAGGGCGAGCATGCTTCCACTTGTTCTATTTTGCCTGCATATAAGTCATGAAGTTGCTTACATCCTTGGCCTGAAATTTTATTGTTACCTGCACTCGCCTCTATGGGACAAGAGTTATCTGGGTGAACTCCATCCATAATCTCAAGCAGATTAACAATGCCATTATCTAATGCCTCAGTAACGATCTCTCGTAAGAAAGCTTTCTCTTGAATGGACAAACTGGATTGCCAATCTTGAGCCTCTTTAGTAACACCAGAGTTATCTCCCTCAGCCCAATCAATAGTAAAGTCTCGAGAATGCTTTTTGATTAGATTAACAAATGCTTCGTTATTCATGCGACTTCCAAAGAAATATAACGTCTTAGTATTTATGCGCTGCGCTGTTTGCAGGGCATAAATCGCTTGTTGGACTTGGCCGCTGCCACATCCGTGTAAATGGGTATAAATGATGCTATAGGAATTTTCCTTTTTGCGGTAGCGATTTTTTATACAGTTTGATGGGTAATCACTTGATATCGTTTTAGCTTTCTCATTCTGCCACGCTCATTTTCGTCTAATTATTGACCTTGGCTGACAGCATTGGGGCCCACATTCAGGCTGCCACTCACACCCTAACCCCATAAGGCTGGCTGCTTCTCGCTGTCGGTCATTACGCTACATCTTGAGGGAGTGGTTATCCTGACATGCGTACTAGCAGTACTTTAAGTGTTAATCATCACTAGTCCCTGTGGTCTTATCAGCCTAATAAACTGCAAATGACCTAGCTGGCATTGCGGACATGACCACAAACAGTCCTCCTTAATCAAAGGACTCGCCAATACCACCAATGGTTTGTTTGATTGCAAGTTGATTAGTGCGAGCTTTTTGCAGTGGCAAGCATTGATTAAGTACTGCATAAAATAACAGTCATGACATACAGCACTAACCGGTGAGTAAATTTGGAATGATTTAGTTATCAGTTAAGTGATTTTGGGATAAAGCTAGAACGAAACGCTATGCCTAGGTGGTGGCACTCAGATGTGTTCAAACTAAAGGTAGGTTTCTCCCCTCCCTGTTCTCCGCTTTATAGTGACTCGCTTACCAAGAGACGCAAAATATCGGCCCATTCAACAAAGATCAAAGGATCACAAAATCGATCTGTTGAAGTTGGTATATCAGAGCACACCTATTTTTTGAACTCCTGAGGAAATAGGAATAATAAGCAAATAAAATCAACGCCATAAATAGCGTTCAAAATTATGAACGCCCCCTAAAAGCCCGTTAATAAAACAACAACCAAGCCCTCTAAAATCCTCATATGTAGTGAAGCACTGCGTGTCGCCGCCCCCGCAATCAACCGCGCCGGAAGGACCCGCGATGATAATGGTTCGCATCTACATCGAGTTGAGAGCGATTCTCATCATCATAAAGTGTCGCGTTCGGTTTCAATCAAACCGTGAGCATCAGCGAGACACAAAATCCGCCCATCTGAAAATCAAAATTCCTCATAATTGCACATGATCATCGCTCCATTCCTATCCATGCAGGATGACTAATATAGGTAAAGATAACGAGTCTGGCACTCGGTTAAAATGAGCCTAGTCCTAGACAGAAGCAATTCACCTAAAACCGTCTAAAACCGTTTAAAACCTTGGCTTTTACCCTCTTCACCCCATTGCCATCATTTAACACCAAAGCAACAAATGCACGCTATTGCATCCTTCCTTAGGGTTGATGCAATGACTCGTCTGTAGCCTTACTGCTGCATGGGCTAGAGTGCTCCCAACTTTTTGAGGCTATCTAGGGATTATCTAGGCCGCATCAAAAAACGGTTGAACCATATTGGTGCAAGACACTGAACAACACCTATTGAATAGAAACATATCACTAACAATTC
Organism: Shewanella baltica; assembly: GCF_900456975.1. Classification (NCBI taxonomy): domain Bacteria; kingdom Pseudomonadati; phylum Pseudomonadota; class Gammaproteobacteria; order Alteromonadales; family Shewanellaceae; genus Shewanella; species Shewanella baltica. The sequence goes on along the minus strand of NZ_UGYM01000002.1, from coordinate 1,652,147 downwards.
AGATTAAGGCAGCATGAGCCTAAAAACGCGTTCAATCACCCAGAAACAGTGTGCAGATCATCCCAGTTCACCTGCTTTCGATGACTAAAAACGGGGAGCTGATAACGCCTTCGCAGGATGAGGCCGCGACCGAAACAGTGAGCCGAATAGAAGGATCCATTTAGGCGCCATCAATTCACCCAGAACTGCCAAAAAACTCACCTTTTACCCTACCCTTTACGCCCTTCAAGCGTTAACACAACAGCAACAAAAGCGAGCCGTTGCATCCTCCTGTAGGGTTGATGCAACGACTCGCCTGTAGCCCTACTGCTGCATGGGTTTGAGTGCTCCCAACTTTTTGAGGGGATCTAGGGATTATCTAGGCCGCATCGAAGCACTGTTGAACCCTAATGGTGTAATGGACCTATATAAATAAAACATATTAGTAACAAATTAACCTAAGGAAACGTGCGGTATTCTCCCTCGTCATCGTCACACAACACGCCTATATCTGCCCTAACATTGCCGGCTTCACCCACAGACATGAGTAAATGCCTGAACGACTAACGCACCTGCAGGTAAAGCCGCTTACAAACGTAAACATGCACATTAATGCTAGGCATCGGCCCTATCCATCCCTTTATCCCAACAAGCAATTAGCCAGCATAAAATTAGCAGACACACTTGCAGTGTTAACACGCGGCAGGAACATAGGAACAACACGCTTACGTACCGGCCATCATCGATCACCGGCATTAGTGCATTACTGCCCACGGCTCATTATGTGTATTGGGATTGGTTAAAGCTGACGACAGGGCATGAAGCGTAATGTTATCGGGTGACACGTATGAAGGTGAAAATAGTGGTCTAAGAACAGGTCGAACTGAACACACGATTGAACTGGATTAGTGACTTAACCTGCCAATATTCAAATCACGATGCAAACAGATTCGACTGGCTGCTTTAGTTCACTTCTGCCCCATTATGAGTTAGTGCGAACTCCCCATGACACCCGCACAACCCGCAACATAGACCGTGCAGGATAAAAACAAAAACAGTCGATGTGCGATCATGTTTCGAAACCTAACATTTGGTTAAGGGGCGGGGCTCATCCCAGTGAACGAAGCGAGCGATTTGAACCACTAGTTAGGGGCCTGTACGCTTGGTTCGGAATGTAAAGTACATGGCTGCAAATGTTACTGGCCACCACGTAAAAATTAATATCAAGGCTTCTGCGATATGTACATTGCCTTGGCTGTGCTTTGTGAATATGAAGTCAGTTATTGATTGGAGCACGATGCCGCCATTCCAGATGCGAGCCTTATGAGCAGGCCATGATAAAAAACGCCATAAATTTCCATGCGCTAAATCGTAAGAAAAAAAAGCAGCAACCAGTAATACTATTGTTGCCAATAAGCTGAACAGTAACAGTAAATTGATTCTTATGAGTGGCATATAGCAAAGGATCCTAACGCAAAGCACACTGGCGACGAGGCGCAGCGGTCGCAGGCCGCAAGTGATGCGTATTATTATGTTCCATTTACTAGGGCCGCTTTTGAACCCACATTATTAATTACCGATATCCGAGATAAGCCACCTACAAAACGATCAAATACGGCTGGTTCCACCTTAAATGAGAATGAAGCTACAAAACATACCTTTTCTCGGGGATAACGGGTATCTCTGGATACAATTTGTATAGTCGCCAATATGCGCCCAGAATTATCGGCGCAAGAGAACACAATATCGAAATGAGACAACTGATCACTCTCACCAGAGTAAAACCGAACGCTATCCTCTCGTTTCTTGGGAAAGCCAATTAGTTGAGTGCAAAACTCTTGAAATTGGTCTTCGTTAACGTAGCAATCGGCTATACCGGCAAATCCACTACTTTCGCCTTTCACTCTTAGTTTCAGCAGATCATCTATTTCGGATAATCGCTCAAATTCCAAATATTCACTCATGACTGTCCTGAAACATAACGCTTTAAATATGGGGCGCGTGCTGTTTTCGCGTCCCAGCCCAGCTTGCTGGGCGAACATAATTTACTTGTTAGTACGATATACCGCACCAACGCCTAACGGGTCTATTTCAATCTGCGACGTAAACCTTACGTCTGCTATTTTAACTACACCGTGCTTAACAAACTGGGCAACTATTTCGAAAGCTTCAGAAGCTTTCGCTTCAGTGACATTGATTGAACTTTGATATATCAGAACGATGTCGGATTGAATAGTATCTTTTAGGAGTTTACTAAACTTCCGATCGTCCAGTTCTTCACTATCATTAAAAACCCGCACCCAATTACCACAAGGTCCTATTCTGCCGTGTGATAGCTTGTGCATGAGAGTGATAATTTCTCGATTCGTCATTTATCGTACTAACGCCCCAAGCAGGGGATTTTATGAGCGTTTTTCAGCGAGTAAAATTTCCGCTGAATTGGCTTGTTAACTGCTTTTGCAAATACCATGAATTTCCTTTGTATCAACGGACTTTTGCACTTGAGACCAGTTTTGACCGTCATAATAATTAACGACTACGCCATGCTTATATACATGAATCGTAATATCGTCTGATTTATAAAAATAACCAGGAGCAGCAGTTGCTACATAGTTTTGCCAACTTGAGTTATTCAGTTGTAACCATTTATTAAGCTGAGCATATTCAACTGAATCCTTGTTGATTTTTCCGTTGCATGTAACCCAAGCATCAGGATGGTAAATGGTAAAATCTATATCTTTTGAGCGGTCAAACCACAAAAGCAATGCACCAACTATGACCACTCCTCCAATAAGAACATATGCAATTACTTTCAGAAACTTGACCATGCTAATCCATGCAGTTAACACCTAAAGCACCGGCAGCAAAAACAGAGCGAAGCGACGGTTTTGATGTCCGGTGCCTTTACTTGTTAGCTGCATACGCATCGAGCCTAGTTATGGTGAAAGCTATACTCTCACCCGTGATGGTTGTTTCGAATGGTGCAGCCAATTCACATAAACCTACATCGACTAGGGTTTCATTTTCGATGCTGGTTACAATCCCAAATGCTCGATATGACCAACTTCGTTGGTGCTCTAATTTTTTCACACCATCAACGTTGCTATCTAACATCGAGTTTTGTTCTTCATCCTCATAAGCGAGTCCCACAGATAACTCAATATCAACAGTATCTCCGGGCTTGAGTTTGCTACCACCAAATTCATCCATAGCAATAATCTCTTGGCCGTTTATTTCTAAAGTGGCCTCTAGATAATCACCTTCTGTTCTCTTGAATATTGCTTCCATAATTCTCTAGGCAGCTAACAATGCCCGCAGCGGCGAGCGTAGCGAGTCCAGCAGCCGAAGGCTGCGTGCTGCCGGGCCTTGTTATGCCAATTGCCGAAGCCAATCATTGAACCACTCCTTGGGCATTTGCTCGGCCTCAAAGTCTTTGGTCCGGAGCTCTTCAAGCGTATATGTGTTTGCCAGATAGAGATCCCACTGAGTTTCCACATCTGTGAGAACAGGGAGCAATCTCTCAATTTCTGGAACGGCATCAACATCGAGATACTGACACCAGAACCTATCGCACCATTCTGCGATCTGCCTGTGCGAGTATGGGGATGCTTCTGGGGTTGCGCCCCATCCAAGCATTTGTATCACTGATTCTCGCGTAAACGGCATTTCCGCTGGCGCACTTGGTTTCATAGTTCGGAGCACCTACTCACTAAGGCATAACGCCAAGTTCAGTGGTGGCCGGAACGGAGTGCCTACTTGCACATTGTGCAAGTAAGCGCACAGTGTCGGGCATCCACTGCAACGCCTGGTTATGCATTTACATGCACTCTATTAAGGATGTGTCGCAAATTGCCCCACCCTTGCCATTGTTTTCTTTCTGCCAAGACGAATAAGCATTGTCAAAAGATTCAGGATAAACACCGCCTTTATTCAGAGAGTCTTTAACACTGGCCTTCAATACTTTTTCTGTGATTGCCATATGGCGAACTAAGCGCTCGACTTGCCAAGCAGCATTGCCATGTTTTCGACCAATCACTTCAATATGAAATACACCGGTAGTCGCTGCGCTCTCAAGGTTATGAATGATGACCCACCGACTCATATTTTCGGTAGATTCAATAGTCCAGATTCCGGCCTTGTGTGTAGCTAGATCTGAAGCAAATGCGCTACTTGCAAGCAGACCAGAGATCAACCATAAAATTCTGTGCACATAAACCTCAAAATGCATAACGTTGAGCGCAGGGGCGCGTTGTAAGTTGCGCATGTGCGATAAACTTCGCGCAGCGATTCGCTAAATGCGCGACTTACAAAGCATCCAGCAAACGAAGTTTGCGAGCCTGGCGCGATTTGTTATAGCAGCACAAGAGCACCGCTTTCCAAAACTTGGTAACTTAGATTTTCTTTGAAGTCCACAACTTTCGCTGGTATTAAGCCATCACCATTGCGAGGTAAATCCATTAAATATGTGGAAATATAATAGTGTAAGTCTTCTTTCTTGAAAAAGGTTTTGGCAATCAACTTTGGCCTCTCAAGGTCATAACGTATTACCACTAAATGAGAAGCAGAGTTCCTACCAAAACCAATAGGAATATCTATGCCTTCTTTTTGGCAAAACTCATAAATAATTTTTGTGTACTTTCCTTTCATTGCAGTCCTGTAGCTATAACGCCCGCAGCACGCGCGGCCTTGTAGTGGAGGCGAAGCCGCAACGAAAAAGCCGTCGCTGTGCCTGCGCTTGTTAACTGTGGCTGGCAACCAACTTGGTGCATTCATCGATAATTTCCGGAACGCAGCTTTCTACTGTGATGCCTATGTTCTCATGGTCGTATTGTTCGTGTGCAAGAAGACCAAATGCTGCCAGCTCAGTTGGCCAATCAAGATCACGGTTGATTTCTCCGAGCTTGGCACAACCAAGGTTAGGATCAATATCACCCGCCAATATTTTCTTAGCGATGCTCACCGCATCAGCTAACATTTCGATTTTCTCGGTTTCTTCCATAGTTTGCTTTTACAGTTAACGCCGCCATATAGGGCGCACAAATGCTTGGCTAAACTTAGCGACGAAGGAGCGCAAGCCAAGCGTTTTGCGTCCAACTACCATAATGGCCTTGTTATAAATCGATTACTCTAAGCCAACCCTTAATATTTTTCCGTTTTTAATTACGACTCTCAAACCATGCTCTACATCGAAGGTACACTCATACTCTAAATGAAGTTCTCCACCTTCATCTTCAGGAAACATGAACACTCCTGGTTCGGTGATATAGTTCCACACTTCATTAGGTGCGAATAGCTTTGGCATTAGCTCGTCGGCATACTCCCCTAAACCAAGATGATAATCAGGTAAGACTCTCTGGTAATATTGGAAAATTGCTTCCTCAATTTTAGGGAACTCAAGTTCGATATTATTGTAAAGCCAGTTGATAGAATCTTTATGCGACTGCTCTATTTCACCAGAACCAGATAACCCTATAGTAAACAAAACACTTTCACCTAAAGCAGGAAAAGATATTTCCCCCTCTAAATCGTGTCCCATTAATTCTAATTGATCAATTATTTTTTCGGCTACTTCCATATTTACCTAGATTTATAACGCTTTAAACAGCGGAAAACGCGAACGTTTTGGCGCAGCCAGTGAGCGGTTTTCCGATGATTTAACTTGTTAAATGCCATTTTTCTCGCGCTCAGCTTGTTTTTTGATTTTGGGCATTTGTATTTGTAGTAAAACAAATGCTGGCACTAATGGTACAAACGCTAGCCAAGATTGCATTTGAAAAGCCCAAAAGTAAATGAACCAACCTTGGCTAATAATTAAACCAGAAATTTTTAACCAGCGCGAGAAAAGCATAAGATCTCCCATGGCCGCTAGAAGTAACCCAAAGCAAAGCGCACCGAAGCCATACAACCAAAGGTTAAAGTTCAGAGATGAATTAATAGCCCCTACATCGATGGCAATTCCAAATAAAAATGGAACCAAAACCAAGATCATGGCGACAGTAGAAAAGCGATCATTACTCTGCTGCTTCTGATGAGCTTTATTTTTCTGTGCGAGTTTCTCTAATGTGTCCATGGCATTTAACGCTCGCCTAAACGGCGAGCAGCTTGTTGCGAGTCCAGAGGCCGCGATGTTTAAGGCGATTGTGAGAGCTCACAGCTTGATGACTGCCAACATATCTTCACCATCTTCATCCAAACCCACTTCCTGAAAGCCAAAACGTGAATAAAAATCTTTGGCCACCGGGTTTTCAGGGTCATAGCAAATTTCTATTTCTTTTACTTTGTCACTGGATTTGATTTCATTGAGCGCCAAATTTAGTGCAACTCTGCCAATACCAGATTGTTGATAGCGTTGATCCACCATAAAGCGCCAGATAGAAACTTTTTCAGGCGTTTCAGATACCCACATGAAAAAACCGACAGGCTTATCGTTCTGATAGATAGCTCTGCAGGTATGCCCTTGGCAGTAATGTGATTCAACCAAAGACCACATATTGCTCGCAACATATTCCTGTTGCTCATTCGTGACATCTAAGTCACATACGTCTTCATAATTTGAACTTGTAATCTCTTCCAATGTGATACTCATGACTTTCCTTAGCTCTAACGCCCAAAGCAGCTGCGCGGTACGTGTCGGCAGGCTTTTCTTGTTAGCAGTTGATTGCCAGCATTAGTGTTTTTGTCACTTTTTTGTATTCTATTTCTGAAACTTTAAAAGGCACTTTATTTACCATAGGTATTGGAGGCAATATTTTTACTTTAGAAGCACCAATGAGCGATTCAAACTCTATATTCAAATGGTAGCTTCGATAAGATTTACAGTTAAACGTACTAGTGAAACCACCACAAGGCTCTCTAATTCGATCACTTTGTATTAAATCCTTGGCTTTTTCAGTGAATTTTTCATTATTTACCTGAACACTTATTTCATTGTTTTGCCATTCAACACTACTACCATCTACGACTTCGACTACCAAATAAACAGAATTGTTACCTAAATTAACTTTAAAACTGGCCCCTTCCATTTCATATCGAAAAGTTGATGGGATTTGTGCGCAGCCATTTATAATGACGTCACCACCAAGTCCTTTTGGACTCATAAAAGTGGCCGTATTTGGCGCACATCCAGCAATCAATATAAAAAGAACAAGTATTAGATTACGCAAATTTTATCCTTAGCTAACGCTTTTGGAAGGGGCGAATTTGTGGCGGAGCCACGCTTAAATTTGTCCCGCTTACCAAACTTGTTAAGTGTTTTTGTACTGTTTTGACCATGAGTTCCAATCGTCTTCGTTACGTAGGTAGACCAGCAATGGAAGATGCTCCATTCTATTGGGATATGGAACAGCCAACATCTCCTCTGAATAACTACGATGGTTGTTAGAATAATTTGCGAGGATATTGGTTAGTACAACACTAGCAACTTCCTTAGATTCTTCACTGGGTTCGCCATCGAATATAAAACGTGCAACAAAGTCTTCACCGTCTAAGGACAACTTGAATGATACAGCCCTAAAGGATGGAGCAACTTCACCTAGAAGTGCATTCTGGGCGTACTGCATTAATTTTATATCGTGCTCAGTTCTCATAGACACTTAACGCCGCAAACAGCGGCCGAACGATAGTGAGGTCCAGCACAGGCGCTTTTTGCCTGTGCACCGCTGCTTTGTTAGGCATTTTGAACAACCACTGTTTGCGAGCTTGGTGAACTGTACTGCCATGCTTCAGGCCCGCTACAAGCTTCTGTAACAACAAACTCCGCCCCACCTTGAAATCTAAGTGACAACAAGGGCTGACTTGAAGCTGATGTTAACGGTAAACCGATAAGACTTACCAATGCATCACAAAAACCAAACTGCCCTTGCAGTAACAAATTTCCGTCCTGCTTTAGTTCAGCTGTGTTGTAAATGCTAAAACAAGCATCCTGAAACACCAACTGAATGTAGTCATGAACGAACACGACCTGGGACAATGGCGCTACTGGTAGGATATATGGACTCATAATGATGAATGCCTAACGCCAGCAGCACGCGCGGCTTTGTAGTGGAGGCGAAGCCGCAACGAAAAAGCCGTCGCTGTGCCTGCGATTGTTAGGCATTTCTACTCCCTACCTCTCGAGATATAGTCAGCATATTCGTCTTGAATCATTAGCTCATTCAGTAACTTTTCAGATGATCCAGTGAATCGCTGCTCAATAAATTCGATCGCTTGTCCAAATGAAGCGAACGATATGTCTTCATTTGCTTCTTCAAGCTCCAGGTCTGGATCAAGCGGACCAAATTCATAAATATCAAGGAATGACTCATCACCCAAGTCGGCTGTTTCGTAAACCGAGACATCTATTTGGGGGCCGGCCCCCCGAATGCTTAGCCACTTTATGCCGGCACGGCCATCCCGTTCGCATCCGCCAAGGAAGCACTCAACTGCTTTTCCTCGTTTAAGCGCCGATTCGGCTTCCTGAAGATTGAGATATCTACGGCTCATTGTGTATGCCTAACGCCGCCTTAACCGGTGAGTAATAGTTGGCTAAACTGTGAAGCGAAGCGGAACCGAGCCAACTGTTACGAATCCGACTTTAAGGCCTTGTTGAACGAAGCCGCTTTGCGGCAGGAACAAGATAAAGCCATCCTTTTGCCCCTCATCCTAAATACTTGCTAGACGCGACCTGCTTCGGTCGCAAACCTAGGAGTATCATCATGGACATTCACGAACAACAACGCTTTGATTTACTTTATGAACAACATCTTACCAACTTAACCTTGCAAGGCAAGCGGCCTGCAACCATTGATGCCTATAGCCGAGCTATACGCCGTATTGCGGCATATTTTGACTGCTGCCCCGATACCCTGACCACCGATGATTTAAAACGCTATTTTGCTGATTTGATTGCCTCACATTCATGGAGCACCGTCAAACTCGATCGCAACGGTTTGCAGTTTTTCTACTTTCACGTCCTCAATAAATCTTGGCAGTGGCTTAATATTGTTAAGCCACCACAGGTGAAACACCTGCCCGATATCCTGACGCCCTGCGAGGTCGCGATGGTTATCAGCCTCACGCGTCAACTGCGTTATCAGGTTTGTTTCTTAACCCTGTACAGCATGGGATTGCGCCTTGGTGAAGCGATTTCATTGCAGGTCGGGGATATTGATGCAGGACTCATGCAGGTGCATATCCGTGATGCTAAAGGTGGCAAGGATAGACTGGTGCCGTTACCTCAACGCACCTTGTTAGCTTTACGCTATTATTGGCGCACCCACCGTCATCCTCGTTTGTTGTTTCCGGGTAAAGATAATCAACCTGATTCACTCATGGACAGAGGCGGGCTCCAAAAAGCCATGAAGCAAGTCATTTCCGAGTGCAACATTCATAAAGCCATCAGCCCGCACAGTCTACGCCACAGTTATGCCACCCATTTACTGGAGCAAGGACTCGATTTGCGCTCAGTGCAAACACTGCTTGGCCATCACAGCCTGAATACCACCGCCCGTTACACGCGGCTCACTGATATCACCCGTAAAAATACCTGTGAGGCAATTAACCAACTGACCAACGACTTAGCTTTGAGGTGGGAGTGTGGGTTATGAGCCAGTTTATCGATATTTTACGCCAACATCTGGCGGATTTTCGGCGGCGTTATGCCCATCAAATCACCCCAGAAATACATGCTGCTATCCATGCCATGCTCAGCTGTCGTTGCAACACGGCGAGGGTGAGTTGCTGGGATTGTCAAACCTGCGAGCAACAGCTTGAGTTTCCGCTCTCTTGTGGTCATCGTAGTTGCCCACAGTGCCAACACGGCACCACATGTGACTGGCTGAGTAAACAACAAGCCAAGTTATTACCGGTGAATTATTTTATGGTGACCTTTACCTTGCCGTTTGAATTAAGAGCCATAGCGAAGTCGCAACCCGAGCCGTTCTATCACGCCATGTTTACCGTGGCAGCGAGTGTACTCAAAGACTTTGCCGCACGCTCCCCTAAGCTCAGTGGTGACATCGGCTTCACCGGCGTACTGCATACTCACAGTCGGCGCAGAGACTACCATCCACATCTGCACTTCATTATCCCAGCAGGGAGCTACCACTCAGGCAAGCGGCAATGGCGCAAGTGTCAAACCCATTACTTATTTAACGCCTTTAATCTTGCCAAGGTGTGGCGAGCACGTTTACTGGCTTATCTGAGTGACACGCTTCAGCTTAAACTGCCACATCAATCCCAGTCGAAATGGGTGGTCGATTGTCAGTTCGTCGGTAAAGGTGCTCCTGCACTGCAATATCTGTCGCGCTACCTTTATCGGGGCGTTTTACCCGACAGCAGTATTTGTCGTCATGTCGATAATCAGGTGAGCTTTACCTATCAAGACAGTCAGACTCGCTGCCAACAAGTACGCAGCTTGCCCGCGGTCGAATTTCTGTGGTTGATATTACAACATGTGTTACCCAAAGGATTACGGCGAGTACGAGACTATGGCTTACTGCGAGGCAATGCCAAAAAGCTACGGCAACAAATCCAACTAATGTTGGCTGTCGCAGGTGCAGTGTTCCCCATGTTACCTGAGGTCAAACGTACCTTAGCCGTGCGCTATTGCCCTTGCTGCCATCAAGCTATGCATTTTATGGGTGTTCATATGCGTCATCGACCGACAGGCGCTAATATCACCGCTTAAGGCGAGAAGTATAAGGATAACGGGTTAACCAAACAGAATGAGGACTCGATAACAGCTTGATGAACAAGTGATAAAAATATTAGCTCGTTCGCTAAGGGCGGGTCATGTCTGCAAAAAAGTCTCTTTCAAAGTACGACCTTAGCACCCTCAAATTCTCAATCAGCTATTTGCATAATAAAGTGTCAACAACCAGCATCGGGCTTGTTCAACACTTGGGATAAGGTCGCGGCTACGCGCGGCCTATCCTTATTTGTTAGGGCACTTTATTTCAAAAACATATGCTTGATTTGGTGATTCGCCGCAACCACCAGACCGACATTCATAGCTAATGACAACGATCATGTCATCTCTCAGGGTAACTTCATAATTGCTACCACAATAATTACCCGAAAATTTATTTATTTCTTTTAGATAGAACGAATAACTTCTAGAAGGATAAGAGATTACTTGAGCCAATATCATTTCTCCATTTTGGCTCATTATTACAATTCCTTCACCTGACTCAGTCCCATCTATCACTTTCAGGCTAGATGAACAGCCCACAGTAGCGATGATTAAAAATATGGCAAGGAGTCTCATAGTGCCCTAACATTTTATTAGTGCGCATGCGCGTTTACCTCATTAGACCAGTAAAAACGCGCACTGTTAATTACTTGTAATAAAAGGAACTTATCAGCTTTTTTCAAATACACCATCTGGAAAAACGCGCATGCGCGTTTCCCAAACCTATTATCTCAAACCATCAAAAAATAACTTATTGATAATTAATACAATATATAATTTAACATAAGTGTAAACGCGCAAAAAAATTTACACTCTTCCTTGATTTAAGCGATTTCTAAATAATACTGTATATATAAACAGTAAAAGCAAGGATTGCTATCATGAGTATAAAAAGCCCTTTTTTAAGCGGTGTTCAAGAAGAAATGCGCATGCGTGGTTACAGTATTAGAACAGAAAAATCCTACCTGTATTGGATAAAGGCGTTCATTAACTTTCACCACAAGCGTCATCCTGAAACGATGGGAACAGAGGAGGTCGCACAATTCTTAACCTTCCTTGCCAATCAACGGAATGTGGCTATCAACACTCAAAAAATTGCACTGAACGCGTTAGCCTATTTGTACCAGAAACATTTGCATCATGAGCTTGGAAACTTAGGTTTTTGCTATGCCACTAAACAACGTTATTTACCTACAGTGTTATCCCCTTCAGAAATCTCACTAATACTAAATGAGCTTGATGGCCGCGATAGGCTAATAATAGAACTACTCTATGGTAGTGGACTTAGAGTTTCAGAATGCCTCAGGTTACGTATCCAAGATATTGATATTGAACAAGCTTCGTTGACTGTGAGGGATGGTAAAGGTCATAAAGATAGACAAACAATCCTTAGCCATAAATGTGCCATTAAACTCACAGCATATATTAATAAGGCAATGGAGATTCAACACCGTGACAACCAACAAGGGATCGGCCCTTCCCTACCCAATGCGTTAGAGCGTAAGTATCCAAATGCCTTTAAGCAACACGGATGGATGTTCATTTTCCCTTCAACCACAACCTGCATTAATCCTTATACAGGAACGCTTTGCAGGCATCATCTTCATCAGAGTGTTATTCGTAAAGTGCTCGGCAATGCGGTGCGTAACATCAAAATAACTAAGCGTGTTACCTGTCATACATTTAGACATAGCTTTGCAACCCATCTACTTCAATCGGGCAGTGATATCAGAAGTGTTCAGGAGCTACTTGGCCATAATGACGTTAGTACAACACAAATCTACACCCATGTGCTTGGCCAACATTACGCAGGGACAACGAGTCCATTAGATAAGTTATAAATTCTAAGTAATAAAGCAATCTCGATTGCCTCTAGTAGTCTTACTAATTCAGGTCAACTAACACTTAACTTACAGAGTGTTTGGATAGCCCCGTAAAACACTTGGGGGTAACTGGCGTTAGCCCAAACAAATGCATAAAGGCGTATTGCGGCAAGAGCACCAGAATGATAAACCCACAAAACAATCATTTGTAAAAGCCTAGTTTCATTGTGATCAATATAGAGATCACACCTAAGCTCAGTGCATCATTTAATCGCGAATGATTTTGCATAGGTATCTGTCCGAACCTTTGATAAAATCCTGTCAACGGGTTAGCAGTCTTGGTGGACAACCGGCTAACCCGCCAGCCCTCGCAAGAGGGCGTTCCTTCTAATTCATCCTATCTAGCAGTGCCATTTCGGCTTTTCTTAGCCAGAAGATGTATGACTTTTTACTGTCAAATCCCATTAAGGCCCATTGCTCTTTGCACAGGTAATGGGCACGAATGGCGCGTTTACAGTTAATGGATAACTGCTCAACGAGGTGGTCAAAATGGGCGACGTGGGCTGGCACGTTGAGTTCGTGCTTTAGGTTGCCACCGCCCAAAGCTTCACCTAAACGGTCGCAGGCGCTGCGGTTTGAAAACCCCTTGCCCAACTCTTGGTACACCCAATAACGGCCCCAGCGATACAGCCCTAACCGCAACGCCTTAATGTTCATCCTCTGCTCGGGTTCATCGCTAAAGCCCATTGGCCACCTCATTTATCTTCTCGATGGAAAGCTTAAACACATCAAGGCATATCGATGTCACATCGTCATAGGGCGCAGTCGTACGGCCATTTTCCCAACGTTGGTAAGTGTTGCGGCTAATGCCGTAAATCTCAGCCACTTCGTCTTGGGTCATGCCCCGTAAACGGCGCCCTACTTTCAATACATCCGCGGCGCGATTAGCCATAAATCCTCCTACGTGAAGTCCATAACCTAGTTGTTCTAATTGTCATCGTCATAACCACCCCACTAACATTGGCTCGTCTGGCTCACTCGTCTCAGTGGTCGATTGGCGCATAATCTCGGGCGCCACATCGTCAAACCCCAGTGTGATTAAGTGTGCGTGGTAGGCATCTAATGCCATCAACATGCCTTTATCTAAGGTGCTGTTAACGTACGTGCGCAGCAGTAACGGCAAGGTGTGATTCAATATTCGCTCACCGACCATGGTATCTACGCCCATATCGGCAATAATGGTGCGGCACAGTTTGCGCAGTGCGTGGGAGGTAAACGCCTTAAATCGAATCGTTTCACTCCAATATTGCGCAGTGCGAATGCTCACCGGCCCTACTTCGCCTGGGAACAAAAACGCCCGCTTGCCCACATGCGTGTATTGCCATTGGGCGTAATGGGTAATGAGCTTTTTGGCTGTCGGCGTCATAGGTAAGCGATGCTCTTGGCGGTTCTTGGCATTCTCAGCCGGAATAAACCAGTAATCGCCGGCAAAGTGGTCCCAACGTGCTAAGCGGGTTTCACCTATGCGGGTACCGAACATCAGCATTAGCACAAACAACATGGCCACCGGTCTTGCTGCATTCCGTAGGGCACTGAATAACGGGCCCACATCCGACTCGCTTAATTGCGTGCCCACCAAAGGGGGCATCTTCAAACTCATTTGCACCCGATACCCCGCCAAGCTATTGCTGTCTAACACCCGTAAATCGGCGGCAACCGATAACGCCCGTTTTAACACCTTCACCGCGGCTTTGATGTAATTGGCCGAGTAGCCCTGCGCCAACATGGGTTTGATTAAATAACTGTCCACTGCGATAAAGTTCAGCTCATTGAGCGGTAACTCACCAAAGCAACCGCTGAGATGTTTACTCACTAACGATTTACAGTTACTGCGCCAGCTGTTGCTTAAAGTGCGATTGCACTCCACATGGGTGACAAACCACGCCAGCAATTGCACGACCGTGGTAAATTCGTTGCTGATTACCGTTTGGCCCATGCTGCGTTTGGCGAGCAAGCTAGGTAACTCGGTTAAAAAGGTCTTTAAGCACATCACTGGCCACACGCCCTGCTTTTGCCACACGGTTTTGCCCGCTTCGTTCATCACTAAATACACCGAGGCTTGGCGTCTATCGGTCGAGGCCCGTAACCGCACCGCCGGAAATTGTGTATCCCGAAAGTCCCGCGTTATCCCTGCCCGCAACCAACGGCGCAACACCGCATCGTTTAACTTGCCTTGCTCTACGCCTGTGGCTGTCATCACCTGTGCCATCTAGCCCTCCAACCGATATTCAAAGGTGTGATGGGTACCCGAGCGTATGCGTTTTACCCGCTGATTCATCGGCATATCCCGAAACCGCGCACTTAACGCTGTCTCGCTGTCGTGAACCCCAAAGCGGTTAAAGCTCTCTTGCTGGATTTCAAACAGGGTCCAAAACCGTTTCCCTGTGATGATGCGCATTAAGCGTTCGCGCTGTGTCAGTGGTTTAGTCGCCATCGTTTGCCCCCTTAAGCCCAAGGTTGGTTCGTAAATTGGCAATAATTGATTTCGCCTTTGCCGCCTCAGTGGGCCGCGTCACCGTTTCAGGCAGTGCCTTAGGCAACTCAATATCGGTCAACTCGCCACGGCTAAAGCGCCTGCATAGCACTTTGTAATTGCGCTCAAACGTCATCAACACATCCTTTTCAAGCCCTGTGGCAAACATCCAACTGCCCGTCTCGCGCACCGCTAAACGCACTACATCATGGCTCCACGTATGTTTGTCAGGGTGATGGTAATGGCGGGTTGCCTCCTTAAACGCCGCCTCTAACTTGGGCAGCCCCAAATCACAGGCTGTCGGTTGGCACCACAAAGCAAACTGGCGTGGTGTCGGCCAAAACTGCCTGTCGCCCTGCTCGCGTCTGGCGCGATTCAGCCCCGCTTGCACTTGCTCGCGGCTGGCAATCCCCTGCGCCGCCAAGGTTTTAAGCCACTCGGCTTTGTGGGTCGCTTCATCCTCAGGCCGCGGCGCACTCACCGGGAACAACACCCGCAATTTGCTAAACACGCTGTCCACAATTGCCATGTCCATTGCCGTGGGCTCAGGTTGACTAACACGCCCTTGCCCAACCAGCGGCTGGCGGATTAAGGTCTGCAGTGATTTCATGCTCGCATTTTGATTAGCCGTCATATCAAGGGGTCCTCTGGGTCATACACCGCATAACTCCAATCCACTTGCCCAACTGCCGCGGCCATTGGTCTTGGCAACGGTGTTAGCCAGTGGCGTTCGCGGATAAACTTGGTAATACCGAGCACAAACTGGCCGTTCGCGCTAAAGCCCCAACTCGTATCCAGCGCCGCAGCCTCCTTCAACCACGTCACCGCCAACACACAATCGGCGTCGGTCAGCTTTTCGGCCTTCCACGCTTTCCACGCAGCCGAATCCGAGCCGCCTTTGCGATGGGCGGGATAGGCTTTGAAAAACGCATTGAAAACCGACTTAGCACTCGTTGCTGGACAAGAGTCTTTTAAAGATTCATTGATAGGTTCAAAAGAGTGACAGATTCTGGGTGCAGCTCCTGCACCCTCAGAGGGTGAATCTCCTGCACCCATGGGTGCATTTGCTGCACCCTCAAAATTGGCTAGGGGTGAATCTGCCGCACCCCCAATATTTTCTAGGGGTGAATATGCTGCACCCTGAGTATTTTCTAGGGGTGAATTTGCTGCACCCTCAGTAAAAGGTAGGGTTTGAGCAGGTTTATCACTCAGAACACACGATGAAAAGTCCAAAATATACAGGTTAGATGTATTGCGTTTATGCTCACTCTTGCGGGTAATTTTGCGCACCAGTCCGACGTCAACCAGCGCATTAATGTGGTTAATCGCCGACCGCTCGCTTATCTCACAAGCCTGCGAAATATACTCGTAACTCGGCCAGCATTCGCCTTGGTCATTGGCGTTATCAGCAAGCTTGATCAACACCAGCTTGCGCAGTGGATTACCCACCTTGGCCTTCATCGCTTTTACCATCAATTCCATGCTCATAAGTCACCCCCAAACAGAGCAACCCACAAACTCGAATTGACGCAAACCCCATGCTTCAGTAACATGCTATTGCCTCACTTTAGGTATAGGTATTAAGCCCGCATCGGTCGCCAAAACTTCAGCGGGCTTTCTTATGTCTACAACAACGGGTCAACTGCAATGTGCCCCGTTGCCCTCCGCTCGCTCGCCTTCACTGCCAAGCAAGTAAACCTTGTGCGCCAAGTTACTGCGCAACTGGCTAAAAAAATCACGCCGTTTAATGTGCACGTTGCGGCTTTTCGCTATTGCACTCATATCAGCCGCACTCGCATCAGCCGCGCCTACATCCGCCGCCAATAGCGCAATAGAACGCTCCGCGCGTTGTTCTTCCATCAGCAGATAATTCATAATCCAATCGATGCTCACCGTCGGCAGCAACAACTGCTTGCTACTACCCAGCAACGCCTTATCCACGATGTCGGTCGCGATAACCGCCCAACGCTCGGGGCGACTATGCTGCAATTCATCGCAGTTCCTTAACACCTCAACCATTCGGCCCACCTGCGTTCGCTTAAACAACTCCGCCGTGGTATGCCCATGAAAACAGGCAATGTCTTTGCCCATGTTCACGCCACTTAACGCTGCCCGTTCAGAGGTTGCCGCGCTAAGCTCAGGCACATTAGGCTCAGTGCTATTAGGCATGTTCGACTTAGATTTAAGCGCCATCGCCTTAAGCATTAACTGCTTTGCTTGCATCATGAGTAACGTCACTTGCGCGGTTTCCATCTCGGTAAGCGCAGCCACGGCAGGCCCATCAGCACGGCCAACTTGCCCATGTACCGAACACGCGGCGCCGCCCTCCAAACAACAAATTAAACATTCAGGATCAAACATCGTTATCCTCCTCACTTCATGATCTTAGGTATCAAGCCCGCATCGGTCGCCAAACTGTGGCGGGCAATTTGATAACGGCGTTTTTTACGCGCCCAGTTATCACTTAACTGATTTGTGAACATGTCATTCACTCCTTCTTTCATTTCAACAGCTCATTCCAACAAGTCATTTCAACAACTGCCACTTATGCCCATTGGCACACACGGCGCGTTTTGAGCCCGACTTGGTTTGCTTTAAAGCCAAACCGCACTGGCCACACGGCACATCAGCTACCCGCTTAAGCATCACCGCATTAATCTGTGCGCTGTGATTCGCGCGTTTTGGCCGATAACCTAACGCCCGCGCCACTTTTACATATTCTTTCGCAATCCATTTGCCATCGGGTTCTAAGTGCAAACCGTCGCCGATCATGTCGCCCAAGCGGATCAACTGCTGATGCAGCTCAGTCTTAGCACTGGCGATAACATTGATGTTAAGGTTCGATTGCGGCATCGCTGTCACTTCTCGGCCGCGTATTGCGCCGCCTTACCGCCATGACTCGCTAAATACGGATACGCCAGCTCTAACGCTGCCATACTCGCTTGCGTGGTTGCCGCCGACTCTTTTAACTCGCGGTGCGCCGCCACTAACTGCTCGCGCTTCGGCGCCGGACCCAAATGGATCACCGCCACTTGCGCCTCGGCGTTCTCTTTGGTTAACGATGCCGCCATATCGGCCACATGCAGCACATGGCCATCATTCATGCGGTCCGCTATTACCGTCACCCCAGTGCAGCCAAATACATCGTTGAGATACTGCACTCGCAATTGCTCGGGCAATGCCGCCACCAGTGCTTGCTCAACATGAAACAAGCGATCCGCCTGCGGATGTTGGCCCTCGTACTGGCCAAGCCAACGGAACAGCTTTTGGGCATTAATTCGCGCATCGTTGTGCACGTCTTGCGTGCTCGCAAAGCTAATGCCCTCCGCCGCTAATACCTCACTCAGCCCAAGGCGCTCAACTGCCGCAACAAAATCAATCGCCAGCGCAAAGCGCGTCATCTTGGGTAACTCCAACACCCGATGAATCGTTTTCATCAACAAATTCAAACGGCTATCTTTTTTTCGTGAATGGGTTTTCATGCTAATAAGCCTCTCTCTGTTAATTTACAGTTGTAGGAAGTACAAATGAGTTTGGATTGGTAGTATTGACGGTCTGATAGAGTCGCTTTTAAATTCAAGTGGTTGCCTATGGTGTGAACAAAATAAGTTGCATCACGTAGCTGTAAGCAACCATTGTCATTTTCAGATTTAACTTTGCTAAAGAGTGCAAAGATCTGTTTAGACATGGTTCCTGAATGCATACCTACTTCATGCTTTCGCACATCAGCATAAAACTGACGAATAACTGAGAGTATTTGATGAATAAAGATAAATATTTTCATATAGTTACCACTATTAAGCATGAAGTGATTACGCAGCTTCATTTGGATGTGGAAATAAATCGACCAAGTCAGGGCGGATCTTGTATGCAGGAACGGCTCCATGAGTTGCCTTTTCAATTCGTTTCGCATTTTCTGCTGAAACTTTTTTCCGGCCATGAAGCCATGCACAAACTGATGGCTGCTTTACGTTGCAGGCATCAGCAAGTTTCTGCTGACTTCCTAATACATTTATAGCCTGTGCAATAGCTTTTACAGCCATAAAATACCTCCACTCATTTAAATTAACCAAATAATAGCCAAAGGTATTGCCAATGTAAATAGCTTTAGATATTTGACGAGATATAACTATGGCTATAAATTTCACTTATGAATAAAAATGAATCTTTTGCGGATAGATTAAGAACGGCCATGGATGAGGCTGGTTACACTCAAGCATCACTAGGTGAGGCTATAGGCATGGCGCAACCAAGCGTCTGGAAACTAACAACAGGTAAAACTAAAAACACCAGAAAGCTTTATGAAATTGCGAAAGTTTTGAGAGTGAGTCCTGAATGGCTTCTCAATGGGCACGAACCCATGAGGTTGGGTGAACTCTCAAACAAACAACAACAGATTCCTGATAAATCAGAATGGGGTACCCTTGAAGCTTGGGATGATTCAACCCCAATTAATAGTGACGAAGTTGAAGTGCCATTCTTACGAGACGTTGAATTTGCCTGTGGTGATGGAACCTTTAATGATGAGGATTACAATGGCTTCAAGCTAAGGTTCTCTAAATCAACTCTACGTAAAGTTGGAGCTAATACGGATGGTTCTGGAGTGATTTGTTTCCCTGCCAGAGGAAACAGCATGGAGCCATACATACCTGATGGAACAACTGTTGCTGTAAATACAAACGATAAAAAGATTGTTGATGGGAAAATTTATGCCATCAATGAGAATGGATGGAAACGCATTAAAGTACTTCGCCGTTCTTCACCAGATAAGCTAAATATTTTGAGTTTTAATAGTGATGAATATGAGCCCGAGGACAAGCCTGCTGAATCAGTAGAAATAATCGGTAGAGTTTTCTGGTATTCAGTTATTGTGTGATCAAATTGAACTGGCTGATATTGGTTCTACTTCTTCGACAATCAGTTGCATCATTAAGAACTATTCAAGAAAAACAGCACTGTGGCAGTGGTGGTTAATGTATAGCAAATGGTAAACGTTTACTTTTTATAATCGAACGCTCATGATGTGAATTTAGACATATCAGCATTTATAAAAAGTAAGTATTTTTAGTTTATCAAATTTAAAAGGATTTTTACGTGATAAGAATAGGAAGGCTTCTCCCCGGTTGCCAAAAGATTCGTGAAGGTCAACACCAAGCTCTAAAAGGGTTTGCATCATTAATGACTTCTAATGGTGATTATGAAGAAGTAGTCGTATTTGCAAAAGAATTATCCTCCCGTGAAATTTCTACTGAAGTAATATGTGCAGCTTTAGGCCGTGCACTGTCAATCCCAATACCTGAGCCAGTTGTACTTTTTGATGAAAACAACAAGCTTTTCTTTGCTAGTGTTGATGCAGCTTATCCCAGTCTAGCCCAATACGTTAT
Source organism: Shewanella baltica (assembly GCF_900456975.1). Classification (NCBI taxonomy): domain Bacteria; kingdom Pseudomonadati; phylum Pseudomonadota; class Gammaproteobacteria; order Alteromonadales; family Shewanellaceae; genus Shewanella; species Shewanella baltica. The sequence continues at coordinate 1,631,759 of NZ_UGYM01000002.1, read as the reverse complement.
TGACTCAACAGATAGCACTGTAATGGAAAAACTTACCAATTGGCCGATTTTAAGAGACGCGGCTCTTTTTGATGAGTTAATCGCAATGGGTGACAGGCACGATGGTAATTTACTCTTTAATGGTGAAGACTTCATATTGATCGACCATGAAAATGCTATTCCACCTGGGCTAGGCTTTGACCAATGGGGGGTAGATTACTATTTAAATCAATTGTTAGATGTTGTTAAATCAAACATTGATCCACACAATGAAATTGCTCTGCAAGCTACAGTTAAGCATTCTAGAGATTGGGCTGATGCCAAAAAGCATATTGTAGTCGATGGGCTAAAAGATCAAATTCCCGATTCATTAATCGACGCCAAGACACAACATCAGATGCTAAACTTCTTAGCATTACGAATCGGAGTTATAAGTCATTTGCTCTATCAGCAGATAAAACCAATGCAGACACAGATGAATTTCCCATGCTAAACATTGATTTTATTCTTAAAAACGTACCTCCATTGCCTTCCATCAAAGCAAAGTGGGTATCTATATATTTAGAGCCTATCTTGGGTTCAGGCGAACGTTTGACTATTATCGTTGCAACAATAACTTCCACTGGCAATGTATTAGTAAAGCCTGCTATCAGGAAAGAAGTTGTTGATGCCATGTATGATGCTAAAGCTCCATCATTTAATAAGATGGTCGAGATGATAGCTAATAGCCTTGAACAGCACTTAAAAAGAACTGGAGAATTTCATAGTTGGGTTGCTCCAGTTTCTGGTATAACACTTGGTATCGAAAGAGCAGCAGCCTCAGCTACAACAGCAGGCATCTTACGCCAAGCTGTATCATTATCATCAAGCTTGTCATCATTACATGATGAAGCTGAGAGCATCGCACTAAAATCAGACATTGGAAAAGATAAATGGTCTACCCAGCTAATTGATGCAGTACTTAGTAAAGACCCCAGAAGGCAGATTTTTTTCAATCAAAACTATAGTTTTGAAGATGGACATCGACCTGCCAAAATCTTCTACCTAAGTGATACGGCGGCTATTAATACAGGGAAGCTTTTTCCCCAGAATTTAAACACTTTAGTTATTGATAGTAAGGCAAAAATTAGCGATTTATCACTCATAAAAAAACATGGGAACTTTTTTGAGCGCGACAGTCATGAGATGCTAATTTTCCGCCCGACGGATGATGACCCGGCATACAGTGATAAGAATATTCAGACAATACACAGTGCTTTTTTAACACTTCAAGATTTAGCTGATACTTATGATGTAAAAATTCAACCCGTTTACTCTATAGAAGAAGCTGCGAGCATCATTTTAAGCACTGCTGCATAAACGTAATATGTATAAAAACCTCTATGGCGGTTTTTATACATCCCCCTGCTGTGTTTTACGGCCTAATTTTTTAAATCGTAAAACTGACATCAACTCACCACCACCTCTTCCATAAAATTCATTACCAAACGAAAAATAAATCACTTTTTAGGACAAACAATAATACCCAAAGCAATATTTATTGCTTTGGGTATTTACACCTCGAATAGCTTTAGCTATATTATTATGGAGATTACCAATAAGATTTAACCAATCAGAACCAAAAGTGGCTTAACTGTGCAAGTGATCAGTAATACGTTCAACCATGCTCCGTTCTGACGGCATTGACGGGAACTGTTTTAACACTGCCATTTGTCAAATTTTGCTTGAACACAAAGCTAACCGAATGATTGGTATAGCTAAAACTAATCTAGATCAACACAACTTAAAATTCGACAGCCGAGGACAAGGAAATGATTCTAGCGAAAGTTCACACCACACCTAAGCAACGCGATGAGTTTCGTCTACTGGTTGCAATACGTTTTGCCTGCTTGATGGCGCTAGCCAAGGGCCACACCGACCCGATGGATTGCCCACGGGTGCAAGTCCGTTGCGCCGAGCTGGTCAAGCATTTTGCCTATCACCACCCTAGCCCTGCCTTTTACCGCCAGTTTATTCGCCACACGGGCGAACTCGGGCTGAACTTCTGCCTGCGCTTTACTGAGCCCCAACAAGGTTTGTACGGCAAGGTGATGGTGTGGCGTAACGACTCGCAAGCCGTCACTAATGTGCATCCGCTGCACACGATGACGACAGCCACGCCCGTCGGCCACTAACGCAGTAGAGCCGCAGAGCCGCCGCGAACATTCACGATTTAGGCTATCTAAGCAAAGCAGCCAAAGCAAAGCAACCAAGGGGTGATGGTCCATATCCCGATAACGATAACGGCGACAGTTTCACCTTGTTGGAGGCATTTATGTTTTTTGTTTACGGCGTGTCCATGACCTTAGCGAAAAATCAAGCGGCCAAAAAGTGCAGCACCTCAGTGGGCGCGCACCCTAACCGCCGTCAACTGAGCCCCGACGAGTACCAAGCTAAGTTGAATGATATGGCGCAGCACTTGTTTGAAACCATGAAGCCACAACGCCTGTCGCATTCGTTATCGACGCCCGCGCTGTGCCAGCAATATATCGTGTTAGCCATGACCCAAGAAGCCCACCGCGATGTGCATATTCGCTATCACAAGCTGTCGGACAAGGTGAACCCCAAAACCAAGAAACCCATCATCAATCTGGTGGTGTTTAACGGCGAAGCCGCAGCTTAGCTCGGCTGAGTGTGATGACGAGAGAAGGAAAGCAGCATGTTAACTGATGACAAACCGCTACACAGCGATATCAAAATCGGCGTTGGCCATATCGTCGCGTTTAAGGAAGGTTGGATGTTGCCCGGTGGCAAGTTTACCACCGACCGCACTGTCGCCATTCGTGCCGCCAAAGGTTTGCACCGTTTCTTGGTTAAAAGATAAGGAAATCAGCATGAGCCAACACATCGAAATCCCCGCATTCTTGCTTGAAATGTCTCAGCAAATGCACCAACAAGATAATCGCATTACTGCGGAGCCAATCTGGCAAGTGCGCTGCAAGCGCTATTTGCTCACCGAAAAAGACTACAACGAACATCACTGGGAGATTTTTTACGGGGAAGATGGTGATTATTCAACGCTCTATCGCTCTGATGATGGCGATAAAAGTAACCTTGCTGAATGGTTGCTAGAGCATGATGCCGAATGGTGCAAAACGTGGTTATTCGAGAACGACAAGATCGAATCTTATCACGATGAAATCGAATCATTTGCCGACGTATTCACTCAAGCGTTTATCGAAGATTTTGATGTTGATTCAGATCATTACGATTTGCCATCAAACCTCACCAAACTTCACTTTCAAGAAATTGAAGAGGTCATTAAATCCTGCCTCACCGAAGCCGATGCGAATTGGTTTATCAGGCGTAAGCAACATGATTACCCACATCTATATACCTATGTCGCGTCAATGTATTTGTGCCCTCAAATGATTGAGCTACGCAACTGGATCCTGTCACTGACTAAGGCAGAGGTGAAAGCATGAAACAGCGCCCTATTATCTTCAACACCGAAATGGTGCGCGCCATTCTTGATGGCCGTAAAACCCAAACGCGGAGAGTGTTTAAAGCTCAGCCGCATGATGAATGGGCGCCATTTTCTACAAATGCCGAATGGTATACACCGACAGTCATTGATAAGCGCGGATTCTATCAACCCGCAAATGATGATGTTTTTGGGGTTAGCAGTGAAGATTGCGCGTTTGTTTCACCGTTCGGCACGCTTGGTGATCAGCTGTGGGTGCGTGAGGCAATGACCAAAGCACACTGGCCTGATTTGCATTATGTCTGTGGCGGATTAACAGCGGGCACGGGTGATGAAGACTTTGATTATCGTGGCGCTGAGTATCGCGGGTTTATTCCGTCTATCCACATGCCACGCTGGGCGGCGCGCATTCTGCTTGAAGTCACTGCCGTTCGGGTTGAGCGATTAAATGAGATCTCAGAAGACGATGCCATAAAAGAGGGTTTTGATCATTCATGCTCTGCCGCGGCGAAATCGGCGGGCTGGTATGAGAAGCCGCGCACCGCATTCCTGCGCACTTGGGAGCAAATCTATCACAACGTTGATGCTAACCCGTGGGTGTGGGTGGTCGAGTTCAGGGTGATCAGTACCACAGGCGGTGCAGCATGAACCACTTACTCCCAGGCTTTGAATCACAAGAGCGCGTTGCGTTATTGCTATCGCTTACCCGCATTAGTTCACCCGAGGTGATTGCCGCGTTAACGCTGCATTACACCAGCGCCCTGCCCGCCGAACGTGCGGCGGCTCGCCACGGTATTGAACTGTCGAACTTTATGCGCGGGCAAAAGAAGCTAGAGCAAATCGCCGCTACGGTCGAGGCCATTAAAGCCATCGACTGGGCCAAGCTGCAATTAAGCCCTTTGCAAACAAGCCCTTTGCAACCGAAGCAGGTGGCCTAAATGACTCAATCAGCGGCGTTTCGCCATCTGCTAAATCATTATCGCAGCCATAAGTTAAGCCTGTTACTCAAGGCCAAAACGGGCGACAGCATCAAAATCGCGCTGGCGCTCGGCGCGTTAGATTGCCTGTACTGGCAAGCATTGGGCAACGGCTTAACCAACTTAGCCAAGGGCATTAGCCGCACCATAGTGTATTCGTACCGATATCACCCTATGCGCCTACCCTGCCACCAACCTGTCAGCCAAGCAAGCGACAACCAAAACAAGGAGGCGGCATGAATACGTTTAGCACTAAAGATGGCGTGGTCACGTTATCTAAGCCCTACTCCACCTTGATGTGCGATCAGCAACAAATCGAAGTGAAGTACACCCCCAACAATTACCACGGCTGGGGCATTTGTAAGTCTTTTAACGCCATCGAGTGCAGCGACTTCGGCCAAGCCGACGCCGAAGTATTCGCACTCAACGCAGAATCAAAACTCAGGATAAAAGGAGAAGCAGCATGAACCCAATACAAGCAGCAAGCGTAGAACGTGAAGAAGGTTATTGGACCCATCCCGATTTGCCCGAGTGGGATGAAGGGGTAACCCGTGTTGAGTGTGAAGCATGGGCGGCACGCCAAGGCGGCGAGTTTGTGGCGATTTGGTTTGAACTCGATGCCCCTGAAAATCTGATCGAGCGCTACTTTGACGAGGGCGACACCGATATCAGCGATTGGCAACCCGTTTGCGACAAGGCCGGCTCATTCTTGCTGAGTATCCACGACACCGAAGATGGCCCCGTCGCGCTGTTCTTCGCTCCGAAAGATAAGGAAGCAGCATGAAGCAGCTTTCACTATCTGAACGGCTAAAGCAGTTCGCTACAGATCAAGATGACTTATCTCGTCGTGGTGAAAAGGCTCTTGCGGCTGAGGCAGCGCAAGAAATTGACACTCTAACAGCTGAGCGCGGCCAGCTGGCGATGCAGGTGGATAAGCTCAAAACTTTCATATCTACACAAGCACTGCCAAACCTATTTGTATTAAGTAATGACTATCCACAGTGCCTAGGAATCGAGAGTGCAATAACTGATGCGAACGAGCTTCTAAAAATTTGCGGCCAAGAAAAAAGCGTTACAAATGGTGGTAAACAATGAAGAAGATGGCAAAGCCTGCTGGGCTAATAGTTTCATGTCCACACTGTGGCGGTGAAAATACGATTTACGCATCAGATCTATGCGAAAACGAATTTGTCTGTTCATGGGCGCATTGCGAAAAGGAGTTTGCAACGTGTGGCGAGGATGATTTTCATCGTTATATTGAGGATGGTAAGCAATGAGCTGGTCAAATTGTGGTGAGGATAGTAACGGCAGACCCATTGGTTATGCCTTCGAAGCAACCTGTGATCATCCGGGTTGCCACAAACAAATCGACCGCGGCCTTTCTTATGCGTGTGGTGGTATGCATGGCGAAGATGAGATCAGCTGCGAGGGTTATTTCTGTGAAGCGCATAGACCAACCTTTGTCGAACATTGCGGCAGTACCCATCAGATTTGCAGTCAATGCACCAAAGCATTAATCGACTCAGGTGAATGGCAAGAAGATGAGGATGAAGGTTGTTTAACGCAGGTAGGTGCAGAATGACGATGAATGACAGACTTAACCTAGCTATCGCTGAGAACATTGAGATTAAAGCCAGAATTGTCGAGCTCGAGCAACAAGTGGCAATGCTGAGTAATCGCCCTGAGTTTGATCTATCAACTGTTCAAGTACGTGAGCAAGCAGTGATTGCTCGATTAGATAGGATGAGTTTAAAAGCAGATAACCTTAACGAATTGAATTAAGTGGAGTTTAATATGTCATTTAAAAAACCTTCCAAACTAATGAGGGCCAGTGAGTGGTCTGAACGTGAGTTTGCAGCCAATTCCGCGCCTCAAAATCGTACCATTAAAGGTTGGATTTTACGTGGAGTGATTCGCGGGCTCATTGTAGATAACAAGGTCTATGTTTACGAAGACCAGCACTTTGGTGTGGCGCCCGCCGTTAGCAGCGCGGTGTCTGATTTAATTGCAGCCTCAAGGTAATTAACATGGTACGCCCAAAAAAGTCGCATAATAAAAATCTGCCTCAGCATCTAATGTTTGATAGCTCCAAGGGCACTTACCGCTTTACGCTGGTAAATGGTGTTCGCAAAACATTAGGTAAAGATAAAGTGCAGGCGATTCAAATTGCGGTTGAGTACAACCGCATTATGCGACCTACCGTTGGGTTAACGGTGGATCAATTGATTGAAGCCTCATGCGCCTCACCTCAAGCTGATGGACTGTCCTTTGCCAGCCATGTGGACCGCCTTTTAGAGTTGATATTTAAAGAGGAAGCGCCAAGTAAGCAACTGGGCAGCACTATGCGCAACGATGCCGAACGGGTTAAAACCTATTTTGCTGAGGTTAGCAGCCAAGATATTAGCCTTGAGCACATCAACGGCTATCTAAACCAATACCATCCTGATGCCAGCCCCAATGTGCATAACCGCAAACTTGGATTTTTGGAGAAACTGATTAACTACGCGATCGACCAGTCCATCATGTTAGATAATCCGGCCTCTCGAAAGATGAAAAAACGCAAAACCAAAGGTAAGGAACGCCAACGCTTAAGCTTTGAAGTGTATCAACAAATCCATGCTGCTGCGCCACTGTGGTTACAAACGGCGATGGACCTTGCTTTGCAATCAACCCAAGCACGCCTTGAAGTATCGCGGATAAAATACAGCATTAAAAAACCTAAGGAAGGCCAATGTGGTTGCCTATGGTTTGATGAACCTGTCGATGGCATTTACGGCACATTATTTATTCATCGCCAAAAAGTGGAAGAGCAAGAAGCCAGCCATGTGGCAATCCCTATCGGTGAGGTATTAAAGGCCGTTATTGATAAAAGTCGTGATGGAGTGCTTTGTCCTTATGTGGTTCATCGCCGACCAGACAAACACAATAAGCAAAGTGAAGCGACTGATCACCGCTATCAGCTCGATCCTAATTATCTCAGCAGAGCGTTTTCAGCATTAAGGGATGAGTTAGCGTTGTTCAATCATTTAGAAATGAGCCAGCGGCCTACCTTCCACGAGATCCGTGCGCTTTCCGCCAGATTGTTTTCTGATATGGGTGTTGATCCTCAAGGCCGAATGGCTCACACCGATGCTAAGTCCACCAAAATCTATGTGCGGGATCATCTGCAATGGACCGAAGTACCTCACGCTGAAATTAAATTCAGCCATTAATAAAACTAATGCAACCAGCGCACTTGACCACTGTAATTCTGAAACCCGTTTCACCCCCATTTCACCACAGTTTCACCACCTCTAAGCAGTAAAAAGCCAAATTATAGACACAAAAAAGCCCGCAACTGATTAAGATTGCAGGCTTTTTTGTTTATGAATTTGGTCGGTATGAGAGGATTCGAACCTCCGACCCCTGACACCCCATGACAGTGCGCTACCGGGCTGCGCTACATACCGAAATTTTTTAAGTGAATGTATTATCAGTGCTGATTTAGTCCGTTATAACTTAGTGGCTATTTCAAGCTAATTTTTTCAATCACTCATCACTTAAGATACTGTTTATGGGGTTTATCTTAAGTGAGCCAGAACTGTAGCAATTGCCTTGCAACTGCGCAAGGGCTTCATTACATCTCTTTGATCGACTGGTTAGTTTATGTTCTGAATGACACAATTTTCGTCGATAACCGTTCGGAAATGGCCTCATCCATTGACCCTGCTAATCATCAGTCTGTTACTGACCAGTAATTCAGCCTATGTTTACCTAGATAAAGCAGTGGCACTATTCGTCTCAATAATTCATCCCAATAACTAGTTTCTTTAATCCGTTCCCAGAATCAGTTTCTACAAATTCATTTCTGTTATGGCTTTATATTGGGGGCTCCAATTGAAGATCTGGGATAGAGGCATTGGGTTTATTTGTGCCATAATCACAGACAGTTAACACAAGCAAATTTTCAAAGGGACTTTTCTTTGCATTTACCCGCCTTCCAAACCGCCCATCTCAGACTGGCCATTATTCTGGGTGTATTCGGCTTAGTCCTGAATCTTTTTCCCATCCCTTTATTCGCTAATGTGCAATTGATTCTCGGCAACGTGGCCGTGGTGATAGTGGCAATACTCTTAGGACCTTGGTATGCGTTGATCACCGCCCTATTTACCGCAACGGGACTCATGATCGTGTGGTCGAGTCCACACGTGTATTTACTGTTTTTACTCGAGGCATTATGGCTTGGTTTGGCAAGGCGCCGAGACATTCAAATACTCTATGCCAGTGTGAGTTATTGGGTATTATTGGGGATCCCGCTGTTAGCCATTTATGTGGCTGTCATTGCTAAAATGCCCGCCAGCCATATTCCTTTTACTGCGATAAAACAAGCCGTTAATGGCATGATTTACGCTGCAATTGGTGAACTCTGTGTGGTTGCTATTCCAAGCCTATGGCATTTTAAAGGCAAGCTGACCAATCTTAACCGGCGCACTTTTAGCTCGCAGCTCAGTTACTTGTTTACCTTAATCATTACTGTGAGTTTATTAGTTTCGTCCTTAGCCTTTAATCACTTTTTCATTGATAAACAACAGGTGTTGATTAATCGCAATCTGGACGATACGGCAACCCATTTGAGCCATGCAACCGACAACTATCTCGCTTACAACACCCAAGTCATCTCTAGCACAGCCAAGTTTTTGAGCCTGTCGAATGCAGATATCAATGAGTGGCAGGCATTACTGTCGAGCGTACACGATAGTAATCAAGGCTTTAAAACCATGTTACTAGCTAATGAGCAAGGCAACTTACTCGCTGCCAGTCCGATGGCCAATATAGTAAAATTAGACAGTCTCTCTGACATTTCTTCGGTGAGCGATAGGGAGTACTTTATCCAAGCGTTTTATAACCATAAAACTTTTGTATCACCTGCGTTTATCGGCAGAGGTTTTGGTAATGACGTGATCGTTGCCATTAGTGCCCCGATTTTTAGTCAAAATGATCCCAATCAAGCCAGAGGGATCGTCGAAGGCAGCTTAGATTTACGCTATTTTTCTAGCATAGATAAACAAAACCTGCACCATGAGCAGCAATCTATTTTACTGACAGATGAGAACAATAATCTGATTTATGCCTCCGAAGGGTTAGGACTAGCACCGCTCACCCCCTTGTCATTCAGCAAAGGCAGTGAGATTTATCGCGCCCGGCTTCAACTGATGAACCTGCATAACCTAGATTCAAATACTCCTGAGTATATCTATGCCCAGCATAAGTTAAACAATGGGTGGCAACTCTATGTTTTAGAACCTTTTGTGCCGCTTCTAAAACTGGCTGAGCGCCAATATGTCAACACGGTAATTTTGCTGTTTTGCTCCTTAGTCGGTGCCTTTTTTATTACTAAAGCCATCAGTAAGTTACTGACCGAACCTCTGTCGCTTTTAGCGCAGCATTTCGGTCCCGCTAAGCAAGAAAAAGCCAGTGACGAGAAGTTTGAGCATGATCTACTCGATAAAAGCACCCCTAAAGAAATCTATAGCTTGTATGAAAGTTTAGCCTCGAACCAACAAGCCTTACTCGAACACCAACAAGAACTTGAACAAAAAGTACAGCAGCGCACCCAAGATTTAGAGGCCGCTAATGTGAAATTAAAGGATTTAGCCGAGCGCGATCCGCTGACGAATCTCTATAATCGCCGCTATACCGAACACCAATTCCCGCTCATCCAACAGATGTGTGAACGGGGTCAAGATGCCATGACACTTGCCATAATGGACTTGGACCACTTCAAACAAATCAATGATACTTATGGTCATTTGGGCGGCGACGAGTGTTTAAAAGTGGTTGCTGAACTCTTAACCTCGCTCTTCAAGCGAGATATTGATTTGATCTCCCGCTACGGCGGCGAAGAGTTTCTACTGATTTTGCCTATGTGTAATGCCCTGAAAGTCGAAGCACATCTTAATGAATTTAAACAGCAACTCGCTGATACTGTGATCATCAATCCGCAAGATAATCGAAGCTTCAATGTCACGGCGAGTATTGGCGCTGTGATTGCCAATGCCACCTATAGCGACTCTTTAGAGCACTGGCTTAAGCAAGCCGACAATAACTTGTATCTTGTAAAGGAACAGGGGCGTGATCGGGTTGTTTGCAGCCTGATTGTTTAACTGGCGCTTGTTTAGGAGAAAGCTGTTGAAGAGGCAGTCGTTCAAAGGTAAAGAAGGTTTAGGCCAGATTAGCTGAGCGGTTAATCAAGCACAAAATCCTAGTGCATATGCGCGAGTCGATACTCATCCATGCGCTCGAGTAGATACGGGAAGAAGGGATTCCATTTCTGGCGCAACATTTCCGATGCCGACACGCTATATAAACCGCGCTCCCCCCGCGAAGCTGAGGCTCCAATTTGGATCCGATGTAAATCAGGCTGAATAACTGCGCCATAGAGGCCATCATCCACACCAAAGGGGAGCGCAACATGGGACAAGGAATACACGCCAGCGGGCCAATACAAATCTAATGCGCGCACTTCCTTACCTTCTGTGACCACTTTACCTAGCGCATCTAAACCAAAGCTGCGCGCTTGAACTTGCGTGGTTTCATGACTGATATTTTCCACCACAGTGCCACGATAATGCTGCGCAGGGCTATTGATGCTCGACAGCAAGCCTGCTAACGGATCATTGGACACCATTTTGGTATTCACATCGAGTCGGTTCATATCGAACAGCACGAGCTCATGGCCTTTTTCTGGTAACGTTTGATACAGATTATTCACCACCGCCGAAGTTGAAACGGTTGCATCCACGACCGACTGAAAAGTGAGCATCGATGGGATTTGTGCCCTTTGCGGCAAAGTTAACCCAGCCAATAAACCTTGGTTACGTAGCGCTAATTGATACACCACATCGCCCGCATTGACCGCAAAAGAAGTATATTTAAACGGATCGTACTCCACTTGAATGCTGTTCCACTGCAGTTTATCCAGTTCTAGCAATCGGCCTATCCAACTCTGCCAGCGCGCGGCCGCCGCTAATGGCGCTAGCCCTATGGCGGGAGAGATAAAAATCATCCCAGCATAATCTGGGGTTTTATCTTGACTAATACGCTCTAACTCATGGTTTAGTGCTATGGCGGCACCGGTCGAAAAACCCACAACAAATAGCGGTTTACCCTCCAGTGTTTGCCGCATATGCGCCGTCGCTAAATTTACCGCGGCGACGAGATCTTGCCAATAAACCTCTGTTAAGCCACTCGGAATCGTGCCATGTCCTGGAAGTCTTAAACCCAGAACATGGGCTTTACCTTTAAAATGCGCTGCCACATTGGATAAGGCATAGGGCGAGTCTGACATGCCGTGGAGCAGCAATATCCCAAACTCGGCATCGGCTTTGGGCCATTCATAACTGCGATTCCAATTTTGGGGCCAATGGGCAGGATCGGATAAACTATTTTTGACATAGCGGTTCACGGGAGAAAATTCATTGGCAGGAATTTTTTGGACGACTTTGCGCTCAACTTCGGCGAATAAGCGCTCTTCTAGCGCTAAGTACTCATTAAAATTAGCGAGTTTAGTATTGTAATGGAACTCATTTTCTAGCTCGACCGTATGCCAAAGTGACAATTCGGGACGCGCATTGAGAAAGTAAATCCCGGTCGCGAGTAACGCCAGCGCTATGCCAATGCTCGCATACAATGCGGCTAAGAATAGGTGTTTTGTCGAACCTATGATGATGGCCTTCATGGCTGTTCCTAGAAAACAATAAGATAAAATGAGCAAGCCAATTATACGGTTAGAAAAAAACATCCTTCAAACTTTTTACCACAATAATATCCACTGCCATAAGCCCACAATGTTGTCACCTCAGCTTAATCACCTGAATAGAGTCACTTAAACTTAATCACCTAAACAGTGTCACTTAAACTCAGTCACTCTTATTCAATTTCAACCCAATGACATCGCTAGCAAATTCAGTCACTCGCAAGATATCCGCCGCGCAATTTTATTAGCCGCATAGACCTTAATCGGGTTAGGATCCAAAGCAGTCTTATTCCAACGAAACTTATACGCCCTCGATGATTATCGGTAATCCACACGCTACATTCGCCTACTATCTTCCTACAGCGCCACTAATACCTGACAACTGGCATTACACTCAGCCAGACGCTGTCGGGGCTCTCATAGCGTTAAATGGCAATCATTGGCGTAAGATCTTCACTATTATGGCAAAAATCAGCGCGGTCGGAGAGGATTGGCGCAGCTATCGTGACCAAGTGTTACTCAAGCAAGATGAACTGATCTGCATAGGCGGCACTGAGTTGATGGCAAACACGAAGATCCATCTCATCGCGGGGCAAGTGGCTGCAAAGTGTTTAGGACTCACCATGTCTGCAAGCGATACTCGTGCACAGCATTTAACTGCCCAAAACAAATCCATAACCGCGATGACGCTTCCATCTTCGCAGGGGCAGCATTGTTTACTCACGCCCTATTTGGATTATCGCCAGTACCCAAACCAACTGATCGCCCTGACACGCCAACACTTAGCCGTTCCATTATCCCTACAACAAGATGCCGCTGCTAAATGTTGCGACCAGATGCCACTGTCACAGGTCTAAGCAACATTCCTCTGCAACATCCCTCTATGAGATGCTTCAGCAAGATAGTCAGCTTCAATGAACAATCGCTACCAGTTTCCTAGCTACAGCGACGCCAACAGCTGTAAAGGCTGCCGCAAGCTCAGTCACTAGGTAAGAAAAGACACAAAAAAGCACTCGTGAACTGAGTTCAAACGAGTGCTTATTCGTGTACGATTTAGCGTTAGTCGTAGATCGTTGGGATAGGCTTACGCTTATGCTGCGTCGCCTTATAAATACCAATCAACTTGTCTTCAACCGCCTTGTCGACATCTTTACCCTCAAGGAAATCATCGATTTGGGCATAGGTTAGCCCAAGTGCGACTTCATCTTCGAGTAACGGTTTATTATCTTCTAGATCCGCGGTCGGCGCTTTATGCACTAAAGACTCTGGCGCACCAAGATACGCGGCGAGTTGGCGAACCTGGCGCTTGTTAAGACCAAATAAAGGCGCTAAATCGCAGGCACCATCGCCCCACTTAGTGTAAAAACCTGTGATGTTTTCGGCGCTGTGATCTGTCCCAACCACAAGCCCGCCCACGAGTCCAGCGAGTTCATACTGGGCGATCATCCGCATACGAGCTTTAACGTTACCCTTCACAAAATCCACTTTCGCCACATCGGGCAAAGGCAATCCGGCTTCGGCTAATGCGGCGACGGTAGCGCTGTGCACGCCATCGACACCTTGATGAACATTCACTGTGACCAATTTAGAGGGCTGAATAAACTGACAGGCTAATTGCGCCTCATGCTCATCTTTTTGGATCTGATAGGGTAAACGCACGGCGATAAACTGGTAACCGCCTTGGCTATTTTCGTGGTTTAAACTGTCCACCGCCAACTGACACAAACGCCCAGCGGTAGAAGAATCCACCCCACCGCTGATCCCTAATACCAATGCCTTGCTGCGCGCTTCTTTTAGTTTGGTTTTAATAAACGCGACCCGACGTTGCACTTCGAACTCTGGCTCTATGGCCGTGAGTACCTTCATTTCTCTTAAGATTTGCGCTTTCACCGAAAATTCCACCTTAAATAATCGCTGTATTTGGACTATCTGAACCCGACTAACGTTAACATTTATTCGCAACTGCCTGTAGTTAAAATTAGCGCTTGGCCGATTGATTGTTGATAAACGCCATAAAAATAAGGGCAACAACGGTTTGCCGTTATTGCCCTAGCGTAAATCAGTCAGCTTAATACCAATACAGGTACTGGCTTATCTTTCCCAGTAGGATTCTTCTAAGCTGTCTTCGCGCTCAGGTAAACCACGGGATAAACGCGGACTATGCTGGGCTAATACTTCATAGGCGACGCGGTTAGCGTACTTACATACTTGAGAAAACGAGGAATAACACAGGCCATCGCGCTTATGTTTGCTCGAACCTGGCACGTTAGTCTTGTGGAAAGTATTAGCCGCCAGATCGTGCAATAACGCCGATAATGCACCATCACCTGCCCCATTAGTATTCCCAATTTTTTCTGGACCGCCCATATAAGGTGAAATGTGGGCAAACACTTTGATTGGTGTTTCACAGTCATTCTTAAGCTTTGGACGGGAGAACTCATAACGGTTAAATTCAGGAATCGCGCCCGGCAACAGGGTATGAACGGTTTCGCGCTTTTCAGAATCTTCAGTATAACCCGCAGTATAAAGCCCGATTGGACCCGCTGTGGTTAATACCATGTCACACCATTCCAAAGCTTTTTCACTGGCGAGCAGAGGATCCCGTGAACCGGTTAGGGCTTCACCTTCATCTTCATTCATCGCCAAAATGGTGACATGTTCTTTGATGAAGTTTTGCCACCATTGCGGGTCTTCTTCAATCAAGAAACGCGTGCCTAAGGTTAATACCACGGGCACTTCGGCAGCTTTTGCATATTCGATAGCGCACATGGCCGCATCGGTAATACGGTCGCCATCGCTGGCGCGCATTAAGTATGCAGTCAACACTAAGGCTGAACTGCCCTGCACTACGTCTTTATCGATAAATTCAGGTGTGAGTTTATCCATCGCGCCTTTGCTAATTGCAAATGTTCGCTCGCCGCACTCAGAAATCAGGGTAAAACAGCGACCGATAGGACCATCTACAGGTTGTAGAAAGTTAAGGTCGACTTTAGAAGAGGTATTGCATAAATAGCGGTAGGCGTAACTGCCCACTTCGATATTCTGGCTCATTACCCCAAACAGCACTGAACGGTCATCGGCCAGAATAGAATAATTGTGCACTGTGTTGCCAATAGTGCCACCAGCAAATTCATCGCTAATCAAACCATGAATTTTTAACTCAGTGTAGAGTCTGTGAGCCTGTTCATCATTGATCAGGGTCGAATTGCCTTTGGGTAAGCCATAACGGCTCAGCAATTCGTCCTCCACTTTCGCTTCGATATCCACTAAAGTTTGATCAATACCGCTGATATAGGTCGCAAACGGCTGAGGCTGTTGAGTCAGCTGTTCAAGCAGCGGATCTCGGGTTTTAACCGGAAAATAATGTTTAGATTTACGCTGACCGGGAAACTTCATAGTGGCTCTCTTTTCCTGGCATCCATGCTAATTGGCGTCTGCCGAGGCGGTCAAGCCAAGCAGCATCCTAAAAATATTGAGTCTAGGCTAGCGAGACAAAAAAACCACCCCTTAGCCGGAAGGGCGCAGATTCTATCACAAAATCAGTTCGAAGCCAGTGCTCCAATACCCAAACAACCTGAAGATGTAGGATTCAGCGGCTGAAGTTAACGGAATGGTTTAGGCAAGGCCATTTATTGCTCCTGCATAAATGTCATTCACGCCATCCATGGCGATTGCGGTTATTTGCAGACCTAGTGGGCTAAGTTAAAAATAGTCAACACAGTATAAAGTGCGTTACCCCCGTGAATAACATCAGCCGCCGGGACGGAACGCCTAGGGCACTCCACTTCCGTGTTGCATCAATTCAAAAGGTGGCCGACATTCTGTCATTGATGCGCCTTGAATTGAATCACCCTAGGCGCTCTGAAACTCGACTCTTCAGGTGGCTTGGGTATGGGCCCAAGATACCGCTTGTTCTTGGATTAATTGCCGTAATAATTCAATGTGTAACTCATCGTCGTTCAAACAAGGGATAACCCGATAGTCGCTGCCACCCGCATGTAAAAAGGTTTCCTTAGCACCGATGGAGATTTCTTCTAAGGTTTCGAGGCAATCGGTCGCAAACGCAGGGCAAATCACATCGACACTTTTGATCCCTTGCGCAGGTAACTCGGACAGTAATTTATCGGCGTAGGGCGTTAACCATTCTTCGCGGCCAAAGCGCGATTGGAAGCACACTTGCCACTGCGACTCGCTCAGCTCAAGTTTTTGCGCCAACAGTTTAGCCGTGACAAAACACTGCTCGCGGTAAGGATCGCCCTCTTTCACATAACGCAGTGGAATACCATGAAATGACAAGAGCAACTTATCGGCCTGCCCATGGGTTTTCCAGTGGCGCGTCACACTGTGTGCCAGCGCCGCTATATAAGCATCATGGTCAAAATAGTCTTTATTAAAGCGAACCTGAGGTATGTCACGCACGGTTTTAAGATAACGGGCAACGGCATCAAACACACTTGCCACAGTCGAGCAGGAATACTGGGGATACAAAGGCAGCACAACAATGCGCTCAGCCCCTTGGGCTTTCAAGTGTTCAAATCCCGCATCGATGGAGGGATTGCCGTAACTCATGCCCAGTTCAACCGGGATGGTCTGGTTAAACGTGGCGCTTAAGTCCACCGCCAGCTTTTGTGCTTGGCGTGCACTTATCACCATCAAGGGTGAGCCTTCCGGCGTCCACACGCTTTGGTAGAGTTTGGCGACTTTAGCCGGACGGGTGTTGAGGATAATGCCGTTCAGCAGCGGTTGCCAAATCCACGGTGATAAATCGACGACACGCGGATCACTTAAAAACTGCCTTAAAAATCGTTTTACGGCCTTAGGGCTAGGTTCATCAGGCGTGCCGAGGTTAACCAATAACACACCAAAAGCAGGGGAAGGATTCAACGTTAGGCTCATGGTTAATGAAGTTCACTTGGAGGCTAACATTCAGATGCTCATAAAAAAAGCCTGCATCGGCAGGCTTTTTTCTAATATGAGAACTCGTTCTCGTAAATTAAGCTTTTTAGGTTATTTCAACACGCTGGCAAGCTGCTCACTCACGGCCGCAACCGATTGAGTACCGTCAAACTTGTTGTATTGAGTTTGACCAGCTGCAGCCACTTTACCGTAGTATTCAACCAGCGGCTTAGTTTGCTCGTGGTAAATCGCAAGACGTTTACGCACTGTGCTTTCTTCGTCATCTGGACGAATAGCTAAATCTTCGCCCGTCACGTCGTCTTTACCTTCCACTTTAGGTGGATTGAAAACCACATGGTAAACACGGCCAGAACCTGGGTGAACACGGCGACCGCTCATGCGCTTAACGATTTCTTCGTCTGGCACATCGATTTCAATCACGTGATCAATGCTAATACCGTTTGCCGCCATCGCATCCGCTTGTGGAATAGTACGTGGGAAACCGTCTAACAAGAAACCTTTAACACAGTCTTCCTGTGCGATACGCTCTTTAACCAGACCGATGATCAGATCATCAGAAACCAGTTGACCAGCATCCATCACTTTCTTCGCTTCCAAACCCAGTGGAGTACCGGCTTTTACCGCGGCACGTAACATATCACCAGTGGAAATTTGTGGGATACCATACTGTTCCATAATGAACTGGGCCTGGGTACCTTTACCGGCACCTGGGGCGCCCAATAGGATAATGCGCATCTCAAGAGTCCTCTTTTCGCATTGATATTCTTCTTAGGGCGGCGATCTTCGCACATCTGGCCGCCATTGAGAAGGCTTTTAGCTTCGACTTTAGCCTCAGAAACCGCAAATAAACTGCCGTTCCTTAGGCATTTTTATCATTAATAGAGCAAGGTATAGAGTTTACGGCGGTATTGATTGGCTATGGGATTACCTTGGCCAAGTGCCGTTAATACTTCCATAAATACTTGTTTTACTGTGCCATTTTCAGCACCTAAATCTTTACTGAGCACACCGAATAACAGATCTAATGCTTCATCATCGCGGTGGGCGGCATGCAATGCCTTACTCAGTTCGAGTAATAACACTAAATCTGTTGGATTTTGCTCAAACTTTTGCTGTAAATCGCGAATTTCAGGGGTATCCGCCGCATCAAGGGCAAGTGCGAGCTTAGCTTTTAAACTCTGGTAGTAACCATCTTGGTCGGCAAGCCCGACTTTCTCAAGCATGGCTTGCGCTAACACTAATTCGCCCTGCATCAGATACACATCGGCGAGCACTAAACTCACCTCACCCGCCTGATTTGAGCCTACATGCGCGTCTTTAAGCAACACGGCAGCAGTGGCAAGATCCTCTGCGCTCACTTGACTAAGGGCGAGTAATGCTTTGGCCTGTGCTAACTGTAACTGCCACATAGGCGGCAAATGTTTATCCAGCATGGCTGTGACTTGCGCCGCATCTTGCAGGCCAGCAAAACCATCGACAGGCTGACCTTTATCCAATACTAACGTGGTCGGTAGACTTTGAATGCGAAAGTAATTGGCAATTTCTAATTCTGCTTCACAGTCAACTTTAGCGAGCACGAATCGACCCGCATTTTGCGCGGCAATTTGCTCTAAGGTGTGCAGCATAGCCACACTTTGTTCCTGCGGCTGTGCCCAAAATGCTAACACCACGATCTGCTGCATCGAGGCATCAACCACTTGCTGAATATTGTCTTTAGTCAGGCTGAGGATATTGTCCATAGTATTCCCTTAACGTTTAAGGCCTCAATCATGGGAGGCCTTATTCTTTTAAAACGAAGCGCTAGTACTGAGTGTTAACGCGCTATTTTAAAATCGTTGTCTTAACCGCTTGTATTTGAATTGAGTGACAGGCTAGGCGCAAACCACTCTTCCTGCACTAGAAACAATATCGGGGCCGTTCAAAGAAAGGCCCCGATAGTCATTTAGTTCATGTTAGCCAGTAACATTTGGTTCATCAGCTTGATAAAGGCCGATGGGTCCGCAAGGCTACCTTTTTCAGACAATTGCGCCTGTTGCAGCAGCAGATTCGACCAATCCGCGAAGGCGGCTTCATCTTGAAGATCATTTAAGCGCGACACTAATGGGTGCGCTGGATTGATCTCAAATGTCGGCTTCACTTCTGGCACAGGTTGACCGGCAGCTTGCATCAGCTTGATCATCTGAGTCGACATTTCGCCTTCACCCGCCACGACACAGGCTGGGGTGTCGGTTAAGCGTGACGTGACTTTCACATCCGCAACAGTCGAGCCTAATGCCGCTTTAATGCGTTCAACTAAAGCTACCGATTCTTGCTCAAGCTTTTCTTGCGCTTCTTTTTCAGAGGCATCTTCCAGCTCGCCAAGCTCTAAGTCACCACGGGTCACTGAGTGCAGTTGTTTCTCTTTGTACTCAGTTAAGTGGTTGATTAGCCACTCGTCGATACGCTCTGACATCAGTAATACTTCGATGCCTTTCTTACGTAGCAACTCTAAATGTGGGCTGTTAGCGGCGGCTTCATGGCTGTCGGCAACGATGTAATAAATCTTAGTTTGGCCTTCTTTCATGCGGCTGATGTAGTCATCGAGTGACACAGTCGGCGCAGCACTGCCCGTATGGGTCGAGGCAAAACGTAATAAGCCAGCGATACGTTCACGGTTGGCGAAATCTTCCGCTGGCCCTTCTTTCAGCACTTGACCAAATTCAGCCCAGAACTGTTGATATTTTTCCGCATCGTCTTTCGCCAGTTTTTCCAGCATGCCAAGCACACGTTTGGTGATACCAGTACGCATCGCTTTGGTCACGTGGTTATCCTGCAGAATTTCGCGGGATACGTTCAGCGGCAGATCGTTTGAGTCAATTAAGCCCTGCACAAAGCGCAGATAAGATGGCATAAATTGCTCAGCGTCATCCATGATGAACACACGTTGCACAAACAGTTTCAGGCCGTGCTTACGGTCGCGGTTCCACATATCCCAAGGTGCTTTTGCAGGAATATACAATAGGTTAGTGTATTCTTGCTTACCTTCTACCCGATTATGGCTCCACAGTAGTGCGTCGGTATAATCGTGGGAAATGTGTTTGTAAAATTCTTGATACTCTTCGTCACTGATGTCAGCTTTGCTGCGCATCCACAAAGCAGTCGCTTTGTTCATGACTTTCCATTGACCTTCGGTCGCAGGAATTTTTTCGCCATCTGGACCATCACGCTCTGGCGAACCCTCTTGCCACATTTCGACTGGCACAGAGATATGATCTGAGTATTTAGTGATGATCGAGCGCAGGCGCCAATCATCGGCAAATTCTTTTTCTTCATCACGCAGGTGCAGGGTGATTTCAGTACCGCGGCTCGCCTTAGTGATGGTATCAACGGTGAAGTTACCCTCGCCTTCTGATTCCCACAATACGGCTTCATCGGCCTTATGACCGGCAGCGCGAGTGCGAACCGTGACTTTCTTGGCCACGATAAAGGCTGAATAGAAACCGACACCGAACTGGCCAATTAACTGTGAATCCTTTGAAGATTCGCCCGATAGATTCTTAAAGAAATCAGCGGTGCCCGACTTAGCAATTGTGCCTAAATGCTCAATTACGCCGTCACGGGTCATACCCACGCCGTTGTCTTCGATGATCACAGTGCCTTTTTCTTTATCGGCACTGATTCGGACTCGCAGTTCACCGTCGCCTTCGTACAGAGCGTCATTGGTCAACGCCAGATAACGCAGCTTGTCCGCTGCATCCGCAGCGTTGGAGACCAGTTCACGCAAGAAAATTTCTTTGTTGGAATACAAAGAATGGATCATCAAATGCAACAGCTGTTTGACTTCTGTTTGAAAACCATGAGTTTCTTGTTGTGACATGAAATTTTCCTTTATTTGTTACGCAATTTGGTAAAAGTAACGCTTAGTGTTTACTTAAATGGGGCTCCAAATTTGCTTTTCAAGGGCAAGGGCTAAAACGAGGTTCGAATGGCGAAAAATAAGGCGCTTGATGAATACCAAGCGCCTATATGTATGCTTCCAACATCAACCTGCACGAGGCGTTAGTCTTGGGCTAATTCTTTTTCTAACTGTTGGGCGATAGCTTCGGGCGATCCGCTGTTGCGGGCAAAGAGTCCATAAGCGGCTGGGATCACGAAGATAGTGAATAGGGTTGCCAGTAAAATCCCCGATAGCACAACCACACCAATCACAAAACGAGTTTCAGCACCCGCGCCTGCGGCCATGACCAAAGGTACGGCGCCAGCGGCGGTGGTGATGCCAGTCATCAGAATAGGTCGTAGACGCTGCGCCGAGGCTTGGATAATCGCCTTATCAAAATCAACGCCTTTATCCCGCAATTGGTTCGCAAACTCGACAATCAAGATGCCGTTTTTGGCCGCCAACCCGACCAGCATAATAATGCCTATCTGACTGTAAATATTAAGACTCTGCCCCGTGAGCCACAAACCAATTAAGGCGCCCACGGTCGCCAGCGGTACAGTCAGCATGATGACCATAGGGTGAATGTAACTCTCGAACTGCGCCGCGAGCACTAGGAACACAATCCCCAGCGCGAGCAAGAACACGAAGTACATAGAGCTACCCGACTCTTGATAATCGAGGGATTGGCCCTTGTAGCTAATGACCGCTTCTGCAGGTAAATAAGCACGCGCTAATTGATTCATATAATCAAGGGCTTCACCTAGGCTATAACCATCTTCTAAACTGGCTTCTATGGTGATCGCGCGCATACGGTTGTAACGGTTAAGCGAACTGGCGTCGGCAAACTCTTCCACCGTCACTAAGTTCGACAGCGGGATAAGTTCTTGAGTCCGCTCGGAACGCACGTAGATATTTTGCAGATCCGCTGCGGTATTTTGATTACCGCGCTCGCCTTCAATGATCACATCGTATTCTTCACCGTCACGCATAAAGGTCGTGACTAAGCGTGAGCCCAACATGGATTCCAGCGTACGGCCAATATTTGAAATCGACACCCCAAGGCTTGCCGCTCTGTCTCTGTCGATGACGACGCGAAGCTGCGGCTTAGTCTCTTTATAGTCGTGATCTAAGCCAAGTAATTTAGGATTCTGTGCCGCCTTTTGCATCATGATATCGCGCCAGCGGGCCAGCTCTTCGTAGCTTGGGCCGCCAATCACAAACTGCACGGGTTTACCGACGCCACGGCCAAAGGCTTGGCGCATCACAGGAAACGCTTGCACCCCAGCGAGATCGGCGAGACGTTTGTTAATGTCTGCGATCACTTCTTTCACCGGGCGACGTTTACCCCAATCTTCCAGCACGACAATGGCCATACCGTTAGAGAAATCCGCCGAACGGCCAAAGCCACGGGGAGCACGGATCAGCAGACGCTTAATATCACCCGTGTCGACCAGCGGCATCAAGCGGTTTTCCACCTCATTCATGTAGGATTCTATGTATTCGTAACTCGCGCCTTGCGGTCCGTTGACCATCAAGAATAACGAGCCTCGGTCTTCCTGCGGCGCAAATTCCTGCGGTACTTTTTGGACCAAATAAGCGCTAGAGCCTAACGCGATCAACACCAAAACCGACATCAATAACGGGTGGGCCATGGCGGATTTTAACGACAATTGATAACGGTTTGACACTTTAGTCATGATGCCGTCGACCTTACGCACCAACCAAGAATCCTGCGAGCTCGGCTTGAGTAACTTAGAACACATCATAGGCGTGAGCGTTAGCGCGACTATGCTTGAAAACAGCACCGCTGCACTCATGGTCACTGCAAACTCTTTGAATAGTTTACCTAAGTCGCCCTCTAGGAAAGTGATTGGCATAAACACTGCCACCAAGACTAAGGTGGTGGCGATGACCGCAAAGGCCACTTCACGTGCACCGAGGAAAGCGGCTTTGAGCGGTGAGTTCCCTTCTTCGATACGTCTATGGATGTTTTCTAGCATCACAATCGCATCGTCCACCACCATGCCGATGGCGAGGATCATCGCCAACAAGGTCAAGAGATTGATGGTATAGCCAAGCGCATACAGCACAATAAAGGTGCCGAGCAAGGATACAGGCACAGTGATCGCGGGGATCAACATGGCGCGCACACTGCCAAGGAACAGATAAATCACGATAATCACTAAGACCATCGCAGTGAACAGGGTTTGGTACACTTCTTTAATCGAGGCTTCGATGAACACTGAGCTATCGTAGCTGCGCTTAATGGACATGCCCGCTGGCAAGGTTGGGTTAATTTTATCAACCAGCGCATTCACCGCACGCGCCACTTCCAAGGTATTGGCGGTTGACTGCTTAGACACGCCTAGCCCTATCATCGCCTCTTTGTTACCACGGAACATAATCCGCTCTTCTTCAGAGCCTATTTCCACCCGCGCGACATCACCCAATTTAACTAAGTAACCGTCTTCCCCTTGGGTGATCACTAAGTTCGCGAAATCTTCTGCGGTGCGATAACCCCGCTCGAGCCTCACCGTAAAGTGCCGCTCCTTAGATTCAATCGAACCTGCGGGTAACTCAACGTTCTCAGCTCTAAGCGCAGCCTCTACATCGGCCACCGTTAAACTGCGCGATGCCAAGGCTTGTCTGTCTAGCCATATCCGCATCGCATACACTTTGCCGCCGCCGATACGCATCCGCGCCACACCATCGACCACAGAAAAGCGGTCGGCTAAATAACGGTTGGTGTAATCGGTCAATTCGAGGGTGGTCATTTGA
This sequence comes from Shewanella baltica, assembly GCF_900456975.1. Lineage (NCBI taxonomy): Bacteria > Pseudomonadati > Pseudomonadota > Gammaproteobacteria > Alteromonadales > Shewanellaceae > Shewanella > Shewanella baltica. The sequence continues at coordinate 1,607,991 of NZ_UGYM01000002.1, read as the reverse complement.
TCCGACACCAAATTGAGCCACATGATCACTTCATCGCCGCCATTGGCTTTTTGCACTTCTGGGGGATCGGCTTCCTCGGGTAAATTGTCGAGTAAGCCAGAAATACGGTCGCGGACATCGTTAGCCGCATCTTCAATATTGCGGCTAATATCAAACTCTAAGGTGACGGATGAACGGCCATCACTGCTCGATGAGCTCACGTGCCGAATGCCTTCGACGCCGCTGATCCTGTCTTCAATCAATTGGGTAATGCGGCTTTCTACCACGGCGGCACTGGCGCCGCGGTAGTTAGTGTCGATAGATACTACAGGAGGATCGATGTTTGGGTATTCACGCAGGGGCAGCTTATCAAAGGAGACAAGCCCGAAAGCGACCAGCAGCAAGCTGATCACTGAGGCAAATACGGGACGTTTTACCGAGAGATCAGTCAGGATCATACACTTGGCTCCGCGCTCGTATCAGCAAGATAACTAAACTTTTCCGCGAACTCCGTTTGCACTTTATCGCCAGGGTGGACTTTCAATAAGCCACGGATCACCACGTTTTCACCCAAGGCTAAACCGTCTAAAATTTCCACCCAACCACGGGTACGAATCCCGATAGTGACTTGTTTACGCTCAATCACATTGTCGGCATTAACACTGTAAACAAAGTGATCATTTTGGATCGGGATAATGGCAGATTCTGGCAACATCAGGGCTTCGCGGCTACGTTTGATGAGTTTGACCTTCATCAACATGCCCGGTAATAAACGCAGCTCAGGATTGGGGATTTCGGCACGGACAATCACAGTGCGCGTCGTTGGGTTTACGCGGCTATCAATCGATGTCACCACGCCTTTGAAGGTAAAATCAGGAAAGGCCACGGCTTTAGCTTCAACTTTCTTACCTGGGGCTAAATCTTGAATAAAACGCTCAGGCACTGAAAAATCGAGTTTAATCTTAGAGATATCATCCAAGGTGGTGATCGCAGTGCCGGGCGACACTAGGCTGCCGACACTGATTTGGCGTAAACCTAAACGGCCATTAAAAGGCGCCAGAATACTGCGATCATTGAGTGATGCTTGCGCCTGTTCAAGCTCAGCGCGGGTGGTATCGATAAGGGTTTGTAATCTGTCGCGTTCTAACTCTGCCACAGTGCGGCTGGTGACTAACGAACTGATACGGTTGAATTCACGTTGATTATCACTGACTTTAACTTGCGCGGCTTTAACCTTAGCGATTTGCTCGGCATTTTGCAGTTGGACTAGCAAGTCGCCCTTTTTCACTATGTCGCCATCATCAAACTTAAGTGCTATCACCATGTCGGTAACTTTAGGGGTTATGGTCACAGATTCTGCGGCTTTATTGGTGCCGATGGCCTCCACTTCATCGCGAATAGGTGCCATGGCGGCGGTGGCAATCACCACGTTAGGCATGAGTTTCATTTGCGCGGTGGCAATCTCTTGCGGTTGCATGGCTTGATATCCAAACCATGCCGCGGCCAATAGGGCGATTATTAGAATAATTTTTTTCATCGGGCTTCCAAGGGATGACTCGCATTAATGACGGCTAGTTTACTCACTCACATCATCGCATCAATACGTTTTACTTTTTCTTACAAATTACGCCAATAGCGCAAAATATGTGTGATTAAGTGTCTTTGGCGATATACATGGCAGAATAGCCAGAATGCAGTACGATAACGAGGTTGGTTAGTGATTAATTCTAAAAATGATAATCCAGCGGAACTTATTGCTAAAACCATTCAAAAAATATTGATATGTAGATAATTAAATCCTAAAACACCGTTTGCTTAGATAAGCATCAAAACCTGATCCATAGCGCTAAATCGCAGCCAATAAAAAAGGGCGATAATTCGCCCTTCTCTTATCAACCGTTGAAATTAACGCAGTTTGCGTTCTTCTTTCATCAGGTTTGACAGTGACTGATACACATTGGTAACGACTTCATCGCTCAATGGCTGATCTTCAGCATCGCGGAGGAAGATCTTAGTGTCTTCAGGCGTATCGCCATCTTCAAGCAGTAAACGGTAGCTGCCTTCTTTTAGCGCTAACTTATCTTCGCCCCACAATGAACTCCAGAAACCTGAGTTATCGTCAAACTTGATAAAGTACAATCCTTTCGCGCTATCCATATCGGCAATTTCGAAGCCCATTTCTGGCAGCACGATACGCAGACGATCCCACACTTGTTTGTAAGGGGCTTTAGCAGACCAGAAGGCTTTGCCTTCTTCTGGTGTAACTAAGTCAACATTGATGCCTAAGGTTTGCTTCAAACGATTCGCTTGAATAGATTGGTCACGTTTAACGCTGATGTAGGCAATCGCACTGTTCAGCATATCAATCGTGTATCTTTGCTTATCTTCGCCGCTTAATAACACGTCTTGTGCTTTATCGTCGTAAAACTCTTCGTGTTCAACTAAGTGAATAACGATATTGGCAGTGCGACCATGTGGACGTGTTTCCACATCGAAACGGTAGCGTTGGCGCAGCAGATAAACTTTATCTGAACCCCACATGTTTGATTCGATCACTTCGCGACTTTCGATCCAATCGGTTTCTATGTTGCCTTTATCAAAATCACGGCTACGAACAGCGATACCTTTTTGGGCCAAGAAACCATCTAAGTTGCTAAAGATCTCTTGTTTCAAGTCCACGGTATTGTCGATAGATTCGACCACGATTTTAATGTTATCGCTGCCCTCTTCCACGTGAGTACCTTCAGCCATAGGCAGTACTTGCAGTGGCGGACGGATATCCAAATTTTTACCGTAGACAGTCGCATTGGCTTTAGGGCCCAATGCTGGCACATCGAATTCTTTATTGTAGGGCGGTGTTTTTAATCCGGCAGGGATCTTAAGCAAAGGCGCTTGCTCAGCCTGAACATAGTCTTCAGTACCATTCGCTTGACGGCGATCAAGTGGCGAACTACAGGCTGCAACGGCAGCAACTAAGATCAGTGGGGTGACTTTCTTTAACATTAATTATTTAACCTCTATCTGGGCACGAGTCATTGCTTCTATCAACAGACCATGACATTGCTCAGAAAGTTCAGTCAAAGGTAAACGAATATGGCCACATTCAATCAAACCCATGCGATGGGCAGCCCATTTAACCGGGATAGGATTGGCTTCACAAAAGAGTGTGCTGTATAAACCGCGCAGTGGTGTATCTATGCTCAGCGCAAGCTCAGCATTGCCGGCAAGCGCCGCATCACACATAGCTTTAAAGGCTTGTGGCACTATGTTGTTCGCCACTGAAATCACGCCATTGCCGCCTAAGAGTAAGAACTCTCTGGCAGTGGCATCATCGCCGCTATACAAAAGGAAATCGTCGCCGCACAGTTCGCGCAGACGTTTTACACGGGATAAGTCACCGGTCGCTTCTTTTACGCCAATAATGTTGCTAACGCTGACTAACTCGGCAACGGTTTCTGGCAACATATCAACGGCAGTACGGCCAGGGACATTATAAAGAATTTGTGGAATATCTGTGCTGGCAGCCACGGCTTTATAATGCGCAATCAATCCCTTAGGCGTTGGCTTATTATAATATGGCGTTACGCCAAGCATAGCGGCAACACCCACCTTAGATAAGGACTTGGTGAGCTCAACGGCTTCAGATGTGGCATTGGCACCATTGCCACCAATGACAGGAACGCGGCCCGCAGCAAATTTAACGGTTTGTGAAACGACCGTTACATGCTCAGACATAGGCAGAGTTGCTGACTCGCCAGTAGTACCAACGGCCACAATGGCATCTGTGCCTTGGTCAATATGGAATTCGACTAACCTTTCAAGACTTGCAAAATCTACTGAGCCATCACTGTTCATTGGCGTGATTAAGGCTACGATGCTTCCGTTTATCATCTGACTTTCCCCAAGATTTCAGGATTCGCTATGGTACTGATGCCAACCACTAATGACAAGCATTAACGGGGCTCTCAAATTGAATTAGTTATGGTAGCATTACATCCCGCACAAAAACTCAGCTTCAACCCTGAGTTTTCGCTCTATGATATCGAAAAAGTGAGGAAAATTCATGACCAATTTCCTGGTCGTAACAGCGATGGGTCTCGACCGTCCTGGACTCGTAAGTAAACTAGCTCGTCTTGCCAGTGACTGTGACTGCGATATCGTCGACAGCCGTATGGCATTATTTGGTAACGAATTTACCCTTATCATGATGTTGTCAGGCTCGTGGGCATCAATAACGAAAATTGAAAGCATGCTCCCCAGTCTCTGTGTCGAATTAGAACTGATGACAGTGATGAAACGTACCTCTAAACACACACCACAAAATTACCTTTCTCGCCTTGAAGTTCGCTTCACGGGTAAAGACCAGCGCGGCACGATAAAACGCATTACCCAGTTCCTTGCCGACAGGTCATTAGATCTGGCTGCAGTGCGCTCTTTCTCTGAAGAATTACCTGACAGTGAGCAGACGCAAAACGTGTCGCTGACCATTAATATTCCTGAAAAAGTTGAACTAGAAAAGCTCGAACAGAGTATCTATCAACTCGCCCAAGATATGACCTTAGATTGCACTATTCGTCGTATGGAAGGCACAGCCATTTTAGAGGACAGAGGATAATAGATGAATACCTTAACGGCTGGGGCAAAAGCGCCTCAATTTACCCTGCAGGATCAACATGGCACGTCAGTTTCACTGGCCGAGAGCCTTAAGCAAGGTCCTGTTTTAGTGTACTTTTACCCTAAAGCAGCGACGCCGGGTTGCACAGTGCAAGCCTGCGGTCTACGTGACAGCAAAGCCGCGCTCGATAGCCATAATGTGACGGTATTTGGCATTAGCCCAGATCCTGTGGCTAAGCTGGCCAAATTTGCTGAAAAACAAGCGCTCAACTTTACCTTATTGAGCGATGAAGACCACAGTGTCGCCGATGCTTTTGGGGTCTGGGGTGAGAAAAAATTCATGGGTAAAACCTATGATGGCATCCACAGATTAAGCTTCCTTATCAATACCGATGGCACTATTGCCCACGTGTTCGATAAGTTTAAAACCAAAGATCACCATGAAGTCGTACTCGCGCAAATCGCGGGTTAATGGCTGATATGACGACGAATAAGATACGTCAAGCTGCGGCTTTAATCGGCAGTAAAGTGTAAACGTCGTCAGTTGATGTCGGTAGGCTGAATAAATAATCGGCAATCGATAACGAAAAGGTCCTGAAATCAGGACCTTTTTCATGAAAAATTTTCACTTTCATATCACAACATACTGTCTAACCGCGCAAAAAATCCGCAAAAGCATTCAGCTATGCCCACATGTCATGGCATCTCAGCACCAGTTTATCCTGCCACATAGGGCCAAATAATCGCGGCGGCAATACTCCACATGGTTAGCCATATAAAACGGTCAAGGTAACGCCATGCCGCTGGGCGAGTAAAAATAGGCGCCAGCAAACGCGCACCAAAACTTAAGCCGAAGAACCAAATAAACGATGCCAACACGGCGCCTGCGCCAAACCAAGGTCGATGTAAATCATCAAATTGAGTGCTGATACTGCCGAGTAAAACCACAGTGTCGAGGTACAAATGCGGATTAAGCAGACTGATCCCAAGCGTGGTCAACACGGCCTTTTTGAAGGTATCGGCATTATCAGCCTGCTCCATCTCAATGCCCTTGGCCACAAACGATGCCTTAAGCGCATTTGCACCGTACCAAAGCAGAAACGCGGCGCCACCGAAACTCGCCACATGCTTAATCGTCGGGAAAGATTCAATAATGTGCCCCAGCCCCGCCACACCCGCAGTGATCATCAGCGCATCAATCATAGAGCAGAGCAAGGCAATCGGTAACGTGTACGAGCGCTTAATGCCTTGCTTGAGCACAAAGGCATTTTGCGCGCCTACAGCAATAATCAAACTGCCACCAATTCCCATACCTTGTATAAATGCCGCTTGCATAACCACCTCTTATGTTCGAAGAAGGCGCTAGCATAGTCAAAACAACAAAATTAATATAACTAATGTTTTTTATGTATCATAAGTAAAATTAATAACCATCAAACACAGATCGATTAAGGATGATTATGCTGGAATACGCCAATCTCAAAGCCCTCGCCGTTGTCGTCTCGGAAGGCGGTTTCGATCGCGCCGCCAAAGTGCTGCACATCACCCAGTCGGCGGTATCACAACGCATTCGGCAGCTTGAGGAAAAAGTCGGTCAGTCATTACTTATTCGCTCCAATCCCGTGGTCGCCACCCCCACAGGCAAACGCCTGCTGCGCCACTATTCACAGGTGCAATTACTTGAGAGTGAATTAAGAGCCGAGATGGACGCCGACGATCCCAACCATCCAACCACTGTGCGCATCGCTGTGAATGCCGACAGTTTAGCCACTTGGTTTTTACCGGCGCTGGCAGGCATGTTTAGTCGCCACGCTTGGTTATTGGAATTGATTGTCGATGACGAGTCTTACACCCATCATCTATTGAAAAACGGTGAAGCGGTCGGCTGCGTCACCACAACCGAAGTGCCGATGGCGGGTTGTAGCAGTGAGTTTTTAGGCACCATGGAATACCTGTGTGTCGCCACGCCCGAATTTGCCGCGCGCTATTTTGGTGAGCCGAGCGACACTCAGTCACTTAGCAACACTCAGCTGTTTAACGGCATTAGCCAAGCTCAGTTAGCGAAGGCGCCAGCAGTGGTGTTCTCCACCAAAGATAAGCTGCACGAGAAGTTTCTCGCCCAATATTTCAATATGACGCCAGGGCAATGGTGGCAACATACAATCCCCTCTTCAGAAAGTTTTTTAGAAGCGATTAACTTAAGCTTAGGTTATGGACTCGTCGGTCATCTGCAAGCTAAGCCATTAATCGATCGAGGGATACTGATTGAGCTCACGCCAGAGCGGCGCATGCGCGTGCCACTGTTTTGGCAGCATTGGAATATCAAGGCGAAGCAAACGACACTGGTCTATCGCGCCCTTGCAGCAACCGCGCAACACAATTTACTGCAGGTATGATTTGTTGCAGCAATAATGAACGCACAACCCGCATGAATCTTCAGCGATTTACCCGCGATGGTGTTTAACGCGGAGTGATGATTCTCATAGCGGCGCCTTTTTGCTTCATCAAATGTGAGTTAAATGGCAGGCATAAAAAAATCGGGCTCAAACCAAAGTTTGAGCCCGATATTGAGAGTCATAGATCTAATCTCAAGTGAGGCTTAAAACTTAAACCTAACTCTCTCTTTATTAGCTTGCTCTTAACGCTGCAATACGTTTTTCTAATGGAGGATGACTCATCATCATTTCCGCCATTGAACGTTTGCCGTTAATACCAAAGGCAGACATTTGTGCAGGCATTGCCGTGCTTTCTGGACCTTGGCGTAAACGCTCAAGCGCAGCAATCATCTTGCCTTTACCCGCTAAACGGGCCGCGCCTTCATCGGCTTTGTACTCACGAATACGTGAGAAGTAAGCGACGATGATTGAAGCCAAGATACCGAATAGCATATCCAACACGAAAACCACGGCCATGTAAGCAAACATGCCTAAACCTTCGCCTTCTTCATCATTGCTCGACACAAAGTTGTTGATAATGCCTGCAACTACACGGGCCGCGAAGATAACGAAGGTGTTAACCACACCTTGGATCAGTGTCAAGGTCACCATGTCACCGTTAGCAACGTGGCTCACTTCGTGGGCCAATACGCCTTCGATTTCATCTTGGCTCATGCCATATAACAGACCCGTACTCACAGCCACTAATGAATTGTCTTTGCTTGGGCCTGTAGCGAACGCGTTCATGTCGGATGATTGATAAATCGCCACTTCTGGCATTTTAATCCCCGCTTGTTTAGCTTGACGGGCAACCGTCTCTACTAACCAACGTTCGGTACTGTCACGTGGGGTGGTGATCACTTCACAACCCATGGTCTTTTTCGCCATCCATTTTGAAATGGCTAAGCTGATAAAGGCCCCACCGAATCCAAAAATGGCAGCGAACACCAGCAGTCCACCCATAGTAGACGTGTTCACGCCTAGAATAGACATTACAATTGAGGCTACTAGCAACACAGCTAGGTTAGTCGCAATCAATAAAAATATACGCTTCATTTCAGCTCCTTTAGGGCAAGAATGTGCCATTTAACTTTGTTCAAAGACATAATATGTCCAAATCATCGAAATTCAAGTGGTAAAAGAAAAGAGTTTTTAAATTAGGTTATCTTTCTCGTATAAAGGCACTGTCTTTCATGGATCGAGAGTCTAGGGTCACTATATTAATCGAAACTTAAATCTAGCAGCTATCGGCGCTACAGCGCAATTCTGCTTTATTTCTCTATGTTTATCGGGATTAATCTTTGTTAACATGCCTGCACACTCCGAGATTTCAGGATACAAAATGACAATCAATGCCCTACTACTGAGCAGCTCTCGTGTCGGTGATACACCTTATCTTGCCCACGCGATCCCTTTTATTAAACCGCTTACCACCAACGCGCAAAAATGGATTTTTATCCCCTATGCTGGCGTCAGCATGAGTTATGACAATTATTTAGCATCTGTAGTGACAGGATTAAGTGAGCTTGAACTCGATATCAGTGGCATTCATCAGCATCCCGATCCTCAACAAGCGATAAAAGATGCCGATGGGATTTTAATCGGCGGCGGTAACACTTTTCATTTATTGCACCAACTATATCGCTATGATCTGGTTACGCTAATTGGTGAGCAAGTCGCCCTTGGTAAACCTTATATCGGCTGGAGTGCGGGTTCTAACGTATCGGGACTGAGCATTCGCACCACGAATGATATGCCCATCATCGAGCCGCCGTCGTTCAAAGCATTAAACTTAGTGCCGTTCCAGCTCAATCCGCATTATTCCAATTACCAAGCACCGGGCCACAACGGTGAAACCCGTGCCCAGCGGTTATTAGAATTCACTAAGGTCGACCCATTAACCCCAGTGGTCGGCATCGTTGAAGGCTCAGCCCTGTGGCGTCAGGGAGACAAACTCTCACTCTTAGGTGACCAACCGGCGTATTTGTTCTGCGGAGAACAGCAAGAAATCCCTATCCCTGTGGGCAGCGATCTGTCGCACTTACTCAAGGCCTAACTTACTCAACAAGCTAGCAACCGCATAGCGCATCTAAATAGGCTCACAGGAAAAACGGTGAGCCTAAGTTATTACTTCCTATAGCTTGAGCCCTAATACGCTTATCTGTTTTCTTACCATCCTGACGTTTACGGCGCTACGTCTATGTAGCAACGCCACTCGATTGAATCAGTGCTAAGTTAACTTAGCCAAGCGCGTTGTCACCACGCTCTTTATTGCCACTGAGCTATTTATTACCACTGAGCAATTACTACCGCCGAGCACATTCGCGATTACTGTTATTGATAACTAAACAACACAGTAAAGTATCCAGAGCAGCACCTAAATAGCACTAATCATAATTTATGTTACAAATATCCTGCTACACAGGTAAAATTACCGCTCACCTCAGCGAGTCAGATCCCACAACTGAGGATTTTGTAGCAGACAAGTTATTAATATTTAGGGATTAGATAGACTGAAGCATATATTGTGCCTATGAATCAGCGTCATTTTAGTAAGGAGTTTCCATTTTGCGAATGAATCATACGATGAATTACCCTACCGGTTATCCGGCATTACTCAAAAAACTACCTTTTTTCATCTTGACCGCCATCGTCTACGTCGTCGGCATGAATAACGTCAATGCCGCAGCCGCAGAGACAACCGCAGCATCCGCGCCTGTACCAGAAAAAAAATCTAAAAATTTTACCCACGATACTGTGGTCGAACTCGCGCAACAACTGTCGCAAAAACCATTTAAAGAAGCCAAGAAAGCGCCTCAAGAACTGATCGATCTTGATTTTGCCACCTATGGCAAAATCAATTATCAAGAAAATGCCGCGATTTGGGGCGGTACACCCACTAAATTTTCGGTACAGCTTTTTGCTCCGGGTTTTCTCTATAAAAACCTCGTCGACATCGACGTGGTCGAAAACAGCAAAGCGATACCGATTGAACTCACTGAGGCCTCGTTCGATGTACCCAGTGACGCCATCGAAAAACTCATCACCCAATTGGGTCAATATGCTGGCGTGCGTTTGCATTACCCCATCAATGACGATGAAGTAAAAGATGAATTCATCATGTTTCAAGGCGCAAGCTATTTTCGCGTTCTGTCTAAAGGGCAAACCTATGGCCTGTCGAATCGCGGTTTAGCGATAGATGTCGCCCAGCCTAAAGGCGAAGAATATCCATTGTTTAAGCGTTTTTGGGTTGAACGACCATCCAAATACCAAACGGCGATTGTGGTGCATGCCCTGCTCGACAGCCAAAGTGTCACGGGGGCCTATCGTTTTGGTATATACCCTGGCGCACCATCACGTGTCGAAGTGGATGTAACCCTGTTCCCACGCAAAGATATTCAACATGTTGGCCTTGCACCGCTGACCTCTATGTTCCTATTTGGTGGATTAGATAACTCGGATAAACCCGATTACCGCCCAGAAGTACACAACTCCGACGGTCTGCAAATCGATCGCGGCAATGGCGAACGTCTATGGCGCCCCCTAAATAATCCCAACAAACTGCAAGTCAGCGCCTTTGCCGATGAAGATATTAAAGGTTTTGGTCTGATCCAGCGCCACCGTAAATTCGAAGACTATCAAGATCTGAGTGCAAACTATCAACTTCGTCCTTCCGCGTGGATTGAGCCACTCAATGATTGGGGCAAGGGCCAGCTGGTGTTGATTGAAATCCCATCGAGTGCTGAAACCAACGACAACATAGTCGCTTATTGGGAGCCTCAAGGCGGCCTGAAGAAAGATCAACCCTATAAATATTCCTATCGTATGACGGCGTCAAACGACAGCCCTTCAATCGCGTCAAAGGCACGAGTGGTCCGCAGTTCGAAGGGGCAAGTGCTCAGCAAGGGTAAAGAGTTACTCGTCGACTTCAGTAATATCAAGTCACAAGATATTGATAAGATTAGTATCGATGCCAGCATCAACAAAGGCAAAATCCTGTCTACTCGGATTGTTGCCCACCCTGATATCAATGGTGCACGGGTATTTGTCAGCTTCGAACCAGAAAGTACCAATGTAGCCGAGCTGAGATTACAGTTGAAGAAAGACGACAAACCCCTCGCAGCGACTTGGTTATACCGCTGGAATAGCGACGATTGGCAATAGAGCTTAATTAGTTCCCTTGCTTAGCGAGCATAAACCGACCCTATAGCGTTAATAAAAAGGTAGGGTTAATAAAAGCGTCAGTCTTTACTGGCGCTTTTTTATGCCTAGGATTTTATCGATAGGTTTTCTATTCCTAGGTTTATCTCAAGCATAAATAGGTTAAACCAAGGCAAAAAACTCACGACCTGCGTTTCAGCCGAAATAATCTCACGCCTTATCGCTCTGACTTCTCTGCACAAAGAGTTACATCAACATAGCTACTGGCTTGCTTCAAGCTGATGCTATCAGCTTGAAACGTACCGCTGTTACGTGATGCAATGGTTTTCAGCACTCCGCCCCATGACTAGCCCGCAGCAAGAAGCCCTGCTAACGAAAGCTAGCGAGACTAGTCCAACACATTGATAGCCATATCTTGTATTGGAAACTGCGCACCCAGCGTGACAGTCAAGCTTAGCCTTAAACATATGTGAAGAATGATAACCAAAAGTAGGATTCTAGATTCAAAAAGGCCTCAACTTTCGTTGAGGCCTTATGCTATTCATACAGAATACTAGCATCCGAGACAAGACCTAAGCTGGTAACGGCAGCGGCACGCCAAGCGTGTCAGTCAAGTTTGGCCTTAAACCTCTCGCGAACAATACTGACTAAATGTGGGAATCCAGATGCAAAAAAGCCTCAACTTTCGTTGAGGCTTTTTCTTTTTTGGTACCCGAGGCCAGACTTGAACTGGCACGCTGTTACCAGCGAGGGATTTTAAATCCCTTGTGTCTACCGATTCCACCACTCGGGCAAACTCTGAATATCAATGACGGGAATCATGTCAAAAATATTATTAACTCTATGTAGCTAACGCTTAATACAACAATCAGATCTTTAATAAAAACCTATTTAAGCTTAGGATTTTATTTTTACCATTATCATCAAAAATAATGGTACCCGAGGCCAGACTTGAACTGGCACGCTGTTACCAGCGAGGGATTTTAAATCCCTTGTGTCTACCGATTCCACCACTCGGGCAAACTCTTTATATTAACGACGGGAATCGTGTCATTAATACCTTAATCTATGGAGGCGCGACCCGGAGTCGAACCGAGATCGACGGATTTGCAATCCGCAGCATAGCCATTCTGCCATCGCGCCATAGTTGCTAACCCGGATTAACCAGAATCAGACTTCAAGAATATTGGAGCGACATATCGGGTTCGAACCGATGACCTATACCTTGGCAAGGTATCGCTCTACCAACTGAGCTAATGTCGCATTTTGTTTTACTATTTACTCAAGTAAATAAGGTATCGTATTTCACCTTATCAGCTGAGCGAATATCACATTTCAATATTCAGTAGCGTTAAGATTTTGTTTTCACATCGTCTCTTGTCTACGGGGTGGCATTCTACCGATTTACCACCCAGTGTCAACCGCTGTTTTATCGATAACTTACTGCTTGCACACTAAATAATCTCTTTGATTTTTTATTGCACTATTCAGCAGTCAGATCTTTCCAAGCGGCTAAAATGTAACTCATCATTGACCAAAAAGTTAATACTGCGGCGATATATAACAGCACAAACGCAGCATTTGTCATTAAAGGATTGTATTGCCAAATCAGGCCAATAATCGCCACCATTTGCGCGGCAGTCTTATATTTACCAATCCAAGACACGGCGACAGTGCCACGTTTACCAATTTCAGCCATCCATTCTCTCAACGCTGAAATGACAATCTCGCGACCTATCATAAACAGTGCTGGCATCGTTAGCCAGATATTGGCGTATTGATCGACTAACAGCACTAAGGCTGTGATCACCATCAACTTGTCAGCGACTGGATCGAGGAAAGCACCAAAACGGGTTAATTGCTTCAATTTACGGGCAGCATAACCATCTAATGCATCCGTTAACGCCGCGAGCCAAAAGGTAAAGGCGGCAACAAAAGGGGTCCAGTCGTAGGGTAAATAAAACAGCACCACAAAGATGGGCAGTAAAAAAAGCCTGAAAAGAGTTAATGCTATAGGTAAGTTAAACGGCATGATCAAACCAGTTAGTCAAAAGCAGCGCCAATCTTGCCTTAATTTTATCACCCTCGCAATGCATCATGAATGGTTTGTGCCATTTCTATGCTGATCCCTGGTACTTTGACTAATTCCGCCACACTTGCCCCTTTCACTTCTTGCAACCCACCTAAATGCTGTAACAAAGCTTTACGGCGTTTAGGGCCAATTCCTGGAATAGATTCCAATGTGGAAGTATTGCGGGTTTTCTGGCGACGATTACGATGGCCTGTTATCGCGAATCGATGGGACTCATCGCGAATATGTTGAATAAGGTGCAACGCAGGCGAATCACCTTCGAGGGAAAAGCTGGTTTCGGTATCCCCTAAAATCAAGGTTTCGAGCCCAGGTTTACGGCCCTCACCTTTCGCCACCCCAATGAGCTGCGGTGCTTTATCTAAATGGACAAACTTTTCATCCACTATCTTCTGGGCGATACGCAACTGCCCAAGCCCACCATCGATAAACAGAATGTCAGGGATTTTACCGCCCGCCTCAATCTTATCGAAGCGTCGGCTCACCGCTTGCTTCATTGCCGCGTAATCATCGCCCGGTGTAATACCCTCGATATTATAGCGACGATATTCACCTTTATGCGGCCCTTCCCGATTGAACACCACACAGGAGGCAACTGTGCTCTCCCCCATGGTATGACTGATATCAAAACATTCCATCCGTTGAATAGGCGTACTCAATTCAAGGATTTCTTCGAGTAATACAAAACGCTGCTCGACCGTATTTTTATGGGACAAGCGCGTAATCACGGCATTCGTCGCATTGGTCACCGCTAACCGCAAGAAGCTTGCCCTATCGGCGCGCACATTGGTCTTAATCGAAAACTTTTTATCTAACGCCGCTGAAATTGCCGCTTCGAGTTCATGTAATTCTTCAAAGTTGTGGCTAATCACCACTTCCTTTGGGATCGTGCGTTGAATATCCGCATTTAAATAAAACTGCAGGATGAAAGAGCGCAGCACTTCGTCCATATCGGTTTGGGCGGGTACGGAAGGATAATAGCTGCGACTGCCAAAGATTTTACCCTCGCGGATAAACAGCAAATGGAAACAGGCGATGCCCGACGAATAATGCACACCGATGACATCCATATCGCCTTTATTATTCGATACTTCCTGTTGTTCGGCGACTTTACGCAGCGCCATGATCTGATCGCGAAATCGTGCAGCTTGCTCATAAGCTTGTCGCTCGGCCGCAAGCTCCATTTTGTCAACCAAGGCGCTGATCACTTGCTGATCTTTGCCCTTTAAAAACAGGCTGGCGAGTTTCACTTGCTCGTCGTAATCGGCGTTGCTGACTTTACCCACACAGGGCGCGCTACAACGGGAAAGTTGATATTGTAAACAGGGGCGTGAGCGAGACTTGTAGTAAAGGTCGTCACATTGACGAATCGGAAACAGCTTCTGCATTAAATGCAGGCTTTCACGCACGGCGCCGCCGTTAGGATAAGGGCCAAAATAGTGGCCTTTTTCCCGCTGCGGACCACGATGGTAAGCAAGCCTTGGGTGTTCGTGCTGGCTTAACAGTATGTAAGGATAAGATTTGTCATCACGCAATAACACATTGTATTTTGGCATGTATTGCTTGATGTAATCATTCTCAAGCAACAGAGCATCGGTTTCGCTGTGGGTCAGCGTCACATCAATATGGTGAATATGCGAGACTAAGGCTTGGGTCTTAACATTAGCGAGGTTTTTACGAAAATACGAGGTAAGCCGTTTTTTGAGATCTTTGGCTTTACCCACATAAATGACGTCATTCTTGACGTCATACATGCGATAAACCCCAGCGGAGGATGAAACCGTACGTAAAAAACTTTGGGCGTTAAATTCATTCGACATCATTTACACCCACAGTTTTGCAGACTTAACACAGACAACATGGCAACATTTAACCCACGAACTCACTCGACTTAAACCATCGACCAACGAAATTCACTTACTATTAAAAATGGCCAGCATCCAACATTTTATAGCGAATAGCTAACCGCGTTAGCTCGACATCACCACTGATCCCCAGTTTGGCAAATAGGCGGTAACGGTAGCTGTTAACCGTTTTAGGGCTCAAGTTCAGCTGCTCAGAAATATCGTTTACCTTCTCGCCGTTGGTGATCATCAACATGATCTGTAACTCACGTTCAGACAAAGACTTAAACGGGTTTTCATCGGCGGGATTAAACTGACTCAGCGCCATCTGTTGGGCAATTTCAGGGGATAAATAACGCTGACCGCGAGAAACCTGACGTATTGCCTGCAATACTTCCGGCGGCGTCGCCCCTTTCGTCAAATAACCCGAAGCGCCAGCCTGCATGACCTTGCTCGGAAATGGATCTTCCGTGTGCACAGTCAACACAATAATTTTAGCATGGGGTTGATAACGCAGAATTTTTCGAGTGGCTTCCAGTCCGCCCATCCCAGGCATATTCATGTCCATTAAGATCACATCGGCTTCGTTTTGGCGAGCCCACTGCACCGCAGTCTCACCATCAGGGGCTTCGCCCACCACTTTGATCCCACGTTCATCTTCCAAGATGCGGCGGATCCCAGTTCTCACAAGCTCATGATCGTCAACCAAATATATCGAAATCAACTTAACCCACCTTTTACAATTTACAGCTCGATCCGCGCGTTAAACAAAGCAACACAGCAGACGGATAACGAGTTCATAAGGCTAATTTAGCCCAACAACCCCATTTCGCAAAGCATAAATTCAACATTGTTAACTAGATGATATTTAAAGAAAGGATTCCAGAATAGCATACTCATAAAAAGCGTTTAAAAACGAAGCAATAACCCAAGCATTATCAGCCTAAAACCCTTGTTGAATCGATAGTAAAGTATTTAGCAAATAGGCTGTCATTTCTTGAATAAGCAAAAAAGCCATCGATGCAGATGGCTTTTCCGTGAAATATGGCGGAGGAGTTGTGCCTCGAATCAGGAACCTAGGGTTCAAACTGCACAAATGCAAAAACGCCGCTAATAAATTAGCGGCGTTTTTGACTAAATATGGCGGAGGAGTAGGGATTTGAACCCTAGGTGGGCTATAAACCCACGCCGGTTTTCAAGACCGGTGCATTAAACCACTCTGCCACCCCTCCGAACGAGCGAGATAATAGCGATCTCTACTGCCACTGTAAACTTAAATTTATGCTTAATCGTGTTAATTGACTATTTCATATTCACTTAGGTCAAAAGCAGTTAAACAGTAAAGGGCTTGAATGGATACACGACGACTCACATCAAGCTTTATATATTTTGCTCAATCACACTGCCTTATAAATAAAGTAGCAGATTGAAGTCAATCAACAACAAAGCACTCTCAGGAAGGATATACCCGCGATAAATAAAATCCAGTCAGCACACGTCAAAAAGACATACAGATGAGTACTGGATCAACTAACTTAAATGCAAATAGGTAAATAGGTAAATAATTTATGAGTCGCTGAATAGCGTTAAAAATGAAGTGTTGGGACGAGAAGCCCAAGGTGACAACTGCATAAACGGAAAAGGGCATCATTGCTGATGGCCTTTTCCGTGAAATATGGCGAAGGAGCTACGCTTAGAATGAGGAGTCTGGAGTTCAAAATGCAAAAAAGCCGCTAACAAATTAGCGGCTTTTTTGACTAAATATGGCGGAGGAGTAGGGATTTGAACCCTAGGTGGGCTATAAACCCACGCCGGTTTTCAAGACCGGTGCATTAAACCACTCTGCCACCCCTCCGAACGAGCGAGATAATAGCTATCTCCTACTCCGCTGTAAACCCTTAATTTAAAAAAGCAATCTACATGGTCAATCTACATCCAATCCGCTTAAAAATATCGCATTCTTTAACTTATCTTTGAGTCCCTTGCCGGTTGAAGCGCCACTTCAGGGTGACCCACTATTTATTAGGATATTAGGATTAAGCTCGATTGATATTGATTAAACGGTCGGATAATTTTTGCATCTCAAGGCTTAACGCATCGAGCGCGGTCGCATCGAGAGAGTTATCTTCACTGATGCTATTAATCCGCACCGCCAACTCATTGATCTCCTGAGTCACTTGGCTTTGTTGCTGAGCGGCTAAAGCAATTTGCTGAGCTCGCTGCGAAATATCATCGAAACTTTGTACAGTACTCGATAAAGAACTGGCCGCTCCCTCAGCCTCAGCAACTGCGTGGACAGTGCGGGACTCACCTGTTTGCATCGCTTGTACCGCAAGCCGCGAAGCCGATTGCAAAGCGTTAATCATGGTACTGATTTCATTGGCGGAATCTTGAGTTCGCCCCGCAAGAGTCCGTACTTCATCGGCTACAACCGCAAAACCACGACCCTGATCCCCCGCCCTTGCTGCTTCTATAGCCGCATTTAACGCTAATAGATTAGTTTGCTCAGAAATCGCCTTGATCACATCTAATACGGCGCCCACTTTCTGGCTATCTTGAGCCAACTGGGATATCACCTTGGTTGCATTGGCGATTTCCCCCGCTAATGCCTCAATGGAAGCATTGCTGGATGCCACTCGGGTTTGCCCTTCTCGCACCACAATTAAAGAAGATTGCGCTGTTGCAGCACAATCATTAGTGTTATTTGCCACTTCCATCGCGCTTGAAGACATTTGTGTTATCGCCGCGGCGAGTTGCGCACTCTCAAGCCGCTGTTGTTCAGCACGTTGGGCTAACCTATGACTGAGACCACTTAATTGCGTTGCCTCAAACTGAACTTTCTTCGCCTCTTGGGTGATCAAATCTAACATTGCCCTCAGTGTACCCGCATAGGTATTTACTGCTCGACGCAAAGCGCCAATTTCATCATCCCGCTGAATTTGCAGCTCGACATTGGCGCCCAAATTACCGCTCCCAAGGGAAGCAATTTGATCTGTGGTTTCCTCAAGTTGCGCCAACAGTTTTTTACCCGACAACCAAGCCAAATAAAGTAAAATGGCGAGCAAGGGCAATAAAAACAACAAAATATCAAAGGTCAACTCACGGGCAAGCCCTGTGACTCGGGTCTTTGGCGTCACAAGACCAATCACCCATCCGGTATCAGGCATCACAAAAAGGCTTACTTCGCTCGCCTGATTGAGTCTTTCATCCTTATCTAAACTCACTGAAATAACGTTATTAATTGAGGTTTGTTTAAGCGCAGCTTCCACGGGGGCAAGCCAAGGTAACTGCCCGACGAGATCCGTGAAGCGCAGCATAGTGTCGGACTTATTCGCTTCAGGAAAATGTAAGATATTACCCGCTTGATCTAAAGCAAAAGCATAGCCGTCAGTTACATTGCCATGTTCTGTTAGAAATTTTGCTAAATCATCAAGTTTCAAATCTATTGTTGCGACCCCGGCAAATGTCCCCGTGAGACGATATGGCACACTGCATGTCACCATAGCCACTTTCGTAACGGTATCCTGATAGGCTTCAGACCATAAACACTGAGATACAGAACTTGTGCGTGCCCCTGTATACCAAGGATCATTGTGATACCCAGGGCCAGATTGCGCATTATAGTCATCTGAATAAGCCAGCAAATTATCGCTACCACGGGCCCAGAAAAAACTATGGCGGGTGCTTCCAGCGACAAATTTATCCGGCTCAGGCCAGATCCCGCCGCCAGCGATAGTGAGATCGCCATTGTTATCAATTAGATTGGGTAAGGAATTAAGGTAAAGAGCTTGCTCGTGGGGCAACACTTCTGCGAGGTGTGCAAGGCTTAAGGTAATGCCCTCAATACTTGCAAGCTTGAGCGCGAGTTGCCTCACGATACTGCTACCGGTTTGCTCGATTAACTCTTGACTCGCCGCCACTACTCGAGGTTGCCCCCTAAGTGACATCACACCAAAAACGGCAAGTCCGGTCAGTAAAAGCAGCACTATGCTGCCCATAGTGAGCCGCTGCGAAATACGTGTTGGTAACAACATAGCTTTCTCTACTAAAAATAAGTCACCCAGATGGGAGAATTGCTCGGCCGTATGATCCTAGGCAATCGAGAATCATACGTCGCACCATCCTAGTGCAAATTTTAAAGACCATAAAAACCATAAACTTGGTCACTGAGATGAGTGTAGACCATAAACAAGAAAATCGGACATAAAAGACAATCTCTCCTTCCTGAAGCAGAACTTAGAATAAGCAACCTTGGTTCAAATTATACAAACCAAAAAGGCCATCATTGCTAATGCCCTTTATCGTGAATATCGCGGAGGAGCCGTGCCTCGAATCATTATTCAAGGTGTTAAACTGCAAATAATTAGCAGCTTTTTTGACTGAATATGGCAAAGGAGCTGAGCTTAGAATGAGGAACCTTGGTTCTAATCATATGTCCCGTCCTAAGATAGGTTGACAGTTTCTAGGCCAGCTCCAGTAGCTGGCCTTTTCTATTATGCACCTGATTGGGTGTTTCCATATCCAAACTCAGGTGCGGTCTCATTTCGTTGTATATCGCTATCGATTCTCTAACAAGTCTCTTCAGCTCTTCCAGCGTTTTACACCGGTAGAGTAAAAACTCCTGCTTCAGGATCCCGTTTACTCGTTCTGCTAACGCATTTTGATAGCAATCATAACCGTCTGTCATCGACGGCTGAATATGGTTGGCCTGCAGTTCATCTTGATAAACAGCTGAGCAGTATTGCGAACCTCGGTCTGAGTGATGGACCGTATTAGCGCTATAGCGCTTATCTTTGACCGCCATTTTCAGTGCTTTCACTACGCTTTCTGCTTTCATGTCCGAACTCAAGTGATGACCGACTATCTTACGTGTCGCGGCATCGGTCACCAGTGACAAATAGTGCACGCCTTGGTCTGATTCGAGATAGGTAATATCGCTGACCAGTACATGCTCGGCATCGTGTAGTCCCTCTTCCTTCAGCAGGTTTGGATGTTTCTTCATCCAATGCTTGCTGAATGTCGTTTTTGTGAAGCTTCTCTTGGACTTAACTAGCAAGCCTTCACTTCTCAAGTAGGTAAAGAACCCGTCTCGCCCGAGTTTGATATCATGTTCAACCAGCTTAGGCTGTATCAAAGTATAGAGCTTACGCGTCCCCAATCGTGGCATATAGTTACGCCAATATTGGACCCAGTCTTTGATGACCGATAGCTCAGCGCTTCGGCTCGCCATTCGAGCGACAGCCTGATAAATACCTTGCCGTGAAATACCGACAGCGCGACACGCAACGGCAAGGTTTATTTTGCTTTGGGTTTTGGCTTGCCTGAGATACCGGATAAGTACTTTTTTCTGAGGCCGGCTCCGTATTCATTGTCCATGATATCGACCATACCATTGAGAATTTGGTTACGCAGTTTCGCTTCGGCTAACTCACGCTCAAGGCGCTTGATAGTTTCGGCTGGAGTTTCTTTTGAATGAGGCATAAGGGGATGCTGAAAGAGTTTCGACCAATCGAGTTTACCATGCTTTCTCAGCCAGACGAGTACTGTTGTTTTACCCTGAATGCCAAAACGAGTCTGCGCTTGCTTGTAAGTCATTTCGCCTTTTTCAAAACGTTCAACAACACCTAATTTAAAGGCTAAGGTGTAATCGCGTTGAGTACGCTTACGGCTTGAGTTACTTGATGTTGTCATAAAGAAGTCCTCTTTATGTCAACGTATTTCAGGACGGGACAATACAAACAAAAAAGGCCATCATTGCTGATGGCCTTTCTAGTGAATATGACGGATGAGCTGCGCCTCAAATCAAGAACCCAAGGGTTCAAACTGCATAAATGCAAAAAGCCGCTGATTGCTTAGCGGCCGTTTGACTAAATATGACGGAGGAGCTGAGCTTAGAATGAGTAACCTTGGTTCAAATTATACAAACAAAAAAGACCATCATTGCTGATGGCCTTTCTCGTGAATATCGCGCAGGAGCTGCGCTTAAAATCAGGAACCCAAGGGTTCAAACTGTATAAATGCAAAATACCACTAATTGCTTAGCTGCCTTTTGACTAAATATGGCGGAGGAGCTGAGCTTAGAATGAGGAACCTTGGTTTAAATTATACAAACAAAAAAGGCCATCATTGCTGATGGCCTTTCTCGTGAATATGGCGCAGGAGCTGCGCTTCAAATCAGGAACCCAAGGGTTCAAATTGTATAAATGCAAAATGCCGCTAATTGCTTAGCGGCATTTTGACTAAATATGGCGGAGGAGCAGGGATTTGAACCCTGGGTGGGCTATAAACCCACGCCGGTTTTCAAGACCGGTGCATTAAACCACTCTGCCACCCCTCCGAACGCCGAAAATAATATAAGCATACCGCTAGCTTGTAAACCTCAATTTTTAATTATTGAGCCAAATGCTCAACTTATGTTCACCACGATGTTTTTTACGGCAAATACATCGCTAGTTTCAACGAATAATCGGGCAAACAGACGTAAAAACACCTATACAGTGAGAGACTTGTCGTCTTGGTATGGTAAAATCACTGTAACTTTTCACGGTAAATGCTTATATGAATTCACTCTTGATACCCACGTCTTCACTCGCACCTGAATTTAGCCTGCCAACCCTTTCCGAAACGGCTGCCAATCTAAGCGCATTGCTCTTAGGGCAAGAGCGCACTGTGGACGCGTTTAAACTCCACCAAGCTATTGTCGATCAACACTTGTATCTGGCCGATTTCCCGAGCATTGACCGCCAGTTAATGATCAAAGCCTGTATCGATAACCTTGCACCTTTGTCCCCTGCGTATTTAGTGGCGACACGTCCGATTGATAAGGCGGTAACATTTCAGTGGCAGTCCGATAAGCCACTGGAAAATCAAGGAAGTATTGCCGAGAAAACAACTCACTATTGCTACCTGAGTGGTAATATTCGCCGCGCTGATTTAGTTGGTCGTATGGTGCAAACTGGGACAACGAGTCAGTATAAAGCTGGCGCCCTAGCCCAATGCCATTATGTATTCATTTGCGCCGAGTCACTGTGGAAACGTGAAGGTTTATGGGAATTAGTGATGCAAATCCTTACCCATAAAGAATATCAAATTAGCAGCAGCCTAAGTCCTATTCCACTGAACTGTAAGATTGTCCTCGTTGGTGCTGGGATGATTTATAGCCAAGTCAGAACAGAGGATTGGCAATTTCAACGTCACTTTACACTACTAGCAGAACTCGCCAGCGAAATCGACTTGGTGCGTTATAAAGAGTCACAATACGTCACATGGCTGCAAGCGGTTGCCCAAAGCGTGGATGTCACGCTTGAACAATCCAGTTTAGCGCCACTCTTTCGTTATAGTGCACGGTTAACCGAACATCAACGTCGTCTCAGTTTGTCTATGCTCGAGTTTGCCCAACTCATGGTGCAAGCAAAAGCCTACCGTGGTAAACCAAGCATCAATGCAAGCAGTATTGAGCACGCGTTAACCCAAGCCAACTATCGGCATAACAGTTCGGAAGAATATTCAGGCCAAAGCTTCGATGACAATTTCATAAATCTGCCAACTTCGGGTGCTATGGTTGGCCAGATCAATGGCTTAACTGTGATTGATGCTATTGATTATAGCTATGGTGAACCAGCGCGTATCACGGCATCTGTTCACTACGGTGATGGTGAAGTAGCCGATATTGAAAGAAAATCTGAACTTGGCGGGAATATACATGCCAAAGGCATGATGATCCTTTCAGCCTGTTTGTACCGTATCTTTGGACGAGATGCGCCATTACACCTGAATGCCAATATCGTTTTCGAACAGTCTTATCAAGAAATTGATGGCGATAGTGCATCACTCGCAGAGTACTGCTGTTTGATGTCAGCGATTGCCGAACAACCCATTATTCAATCACTGGCGATTACCGGCGCATTGGATCAATTTGGTAATGTGCAAGCGATTGGCGGCATCAACGAG
This sequence comes from Shewanella baltica, assembly GCF_900456975.1. Lineage (NCBI taxonomy): Bacteria > Pseudomonadati > Pseudomonadota > Gammaproteobacteria > Alteromonadales > Shewanellaceae > Shewanella > Shewanella baltica. The sequence goes on along the minus strand of NZ_UGYM01000002.1, from coordinate 1,584,919 downwards.
AAGATTGAAGGCTTTTTTAATCTGTGTGAACGTCGCGGACTTACGGGAGAACAAGGCGTTATTATGCCGAAGTCAAACGTATTACAGCTTAATCTCAATCCCAAAGTGATTACAGCTGTAGGCAAAGGCCTGTTTCACATCTATGCCATAGAGCATATGGACCAGGCGGTTGAGCTATTAATGCAAATGCCAGCGGGTGTTGCCGATGAAGATAATGATTTCCCACATTATTCGTTATATGGTCTAGTTCAGGAACGATTAGACAAGCTCGCGGGAAATGGGGAGGAGGAAATCGGCCTAATCACGAGATTACTCGCAAAATTGGGATTTTTTCGCCGCTAATTAGCTGATCGGAGTTGTTTAGCTTACACGTGTTCGCTAACCTTGGCGGCTCTTATTGCTGGAGTAGTAAAACAATGAATAAAGCAAACAGTTTCAATAAAGAAGAACTCATCGCCTGTGGCCATGGGAAATTATTTGGTCCAAATTCACCTCGTCTGCCTGTCGATAACATGCTGATGATGGATAGAATCGTCACTATCAATGGTAATGGCGGCGAGTTTGGCAAAGGTGAAATTGTCGCTGAACTCGATATTAATCCAGACTTGTGGTTTTTTGACTGCCACTTCATTACCGATCCAGTAATGCCAGGCTGTTTAGGCCTAGATGCCATGTGGCAACTCGTGGGCTTCTATTTAGGCTGGGAAGGCGCTGAAGGTAAAGGACGTGCACTGGGTGTAGGTGAAGTGAAGTTTACCGGCCAGGTATTACCAGGCGTGAAGAAAGTTACTTACAAACTCAATATCAAGCGTACTATTCACCGTAAATTGGTGATGGGTATTGCCGATGCAATCCTTGAAGTGGATGGCCGTCAAATCTACAGTGCAACCGATCTTAAAGTTGGTGTCTTTAGCGATACCTCAACATTCTAATCCGTCTGACTCCAAGACACTGAAGCTATAAGTACTGCAGATATAAAAATGCCCTCATCTGAGGGCAATATGCTGCATTACTTTGCTTGTTCTGGACTATTTAATTAATGAGTTAAAACTCAATTATTTATTAAATAGCCCATTAACTCGGCCATCCACACCTTCACGCCAACCGCCTAACCACTGCGATCGCGAATCAAGATTTGCATAAGGACAGAGCTCCTTAGAGCGCCCACCCACACCAGCTTGGAATCCTTTTGAAAAAGCTCTGTCTAAACGATCTCGTTTTTGTCTTTTCATGCAAGCGTCCTCTGTTCTACATAAAATAGAAGCAAAAGCTTCACCCATAGAAATAGTGCTTTTTGACGCCAAGATCAATCAAAAAATCGGCTATTATACTGACTATTTATTAAACTATTGAGATCCTAGCGAAAAAAAATCGAGGCATTTAGCCTCGATTTTTTTAGTCTGAATTCAAGCTTAAAACTTAGCGAATTCGACGACGGAACCACACTAATGGTAAAGCAAATAACCAAGCTAAGGTTGCAGCACCAGAACGCTCAAAATTACCCGTATCGGTATTATCCTCAACAGTACAAGCCTCACCACTGCTAGCAGGTTTAAGCACGACCATACGCGGGATATAGGCAGTCACTGGATCGCCACTGCCACTCAACTCAAATAAAGGTAAACCATTTTCACCAATCACTATGTTGCCATCTTTATCAAATTGATAAGAAGGTTTACGGATAAACGCCGTCCCTACAATAGTGCCATCTTCATTAATACTCGAACCTTCAACCACTAAAATATCGGCGTTATATTGAAGGATTTTACCCGAGCCATCTTGAACTTCGACTTGATGACGTGCCCAGCTACCATCACTGGCTTTTTCATAACCCTTAGACTCACAGGTCAACAACTTATTAAGATTGTTAAACTCACCGGTTGATTTTTCATATAGGAAACCCGCTTTAGGACGTGGCTTCTCTTTATCGTATGTTGTCTCAATATAACCAACAACTTGACCTTTATTGTTAATATCTTTTGGCTTACTCGAAAGATCCGTTGTCGTTGAAGCAAAATCATTCGGGGTCACATAGGCAACTTCCGGGGTATTGGTATCAAAGACGAAAAATTTATCACGTAAGTAACCTTGGATATAGCTGCGATAGCTACCAACAAGAATCCCACTGTCGTTAATATCATAGGCGATAGAGCTTGAAATCGAATCACCCATAGGGATCCAGTGGTATTGGTATTTACCTTCAGTATCTTTAGACCAATAAGCTGCATCTTGACGCAGCTTATCAGTGTTGTTATTACGATAAACATGCGAACGACCAACAACGACACCATTGTTATTCAAGCCAAGTGCTTGAGCGGTAAAGGTCAAGGTATTGTCAGTCGCAGGCGTTAATCCTAAAGGCAACTCTGTTCCTGTAGCCGTATCATTATCGATTTGCCATACATAGGCACGAGTTTGATACTGAATATTACGTGTACCTGTACTATTTGGGTATTGCTCACGTTGCACACAAATATCCAACGGCAAGGTATTATCCGTACCTAAACAATAATTAACTCTATCACTACCATATTTACTGATAGCTGTGCTGGCATAACCTGCAGCTAAGTTATTGTTATTAATAGAGGTTGCAGCAGACCATCCGCCCAACTCAACCGTTTTATCATCTTTAACATATTGCGTATAAGGAGGGGGGAGCGGGATCTCTGTGTCACCGGACTTGGCCACACCGCGATATTCATAGTCGCGGTAATACCAATAATCATCAGCGACATCAGTAGTTGCTGTATTCTCTGTTTTCTTTTCAGGCGCAGTCATGCTACCCACTTTGATACCTGCATCGTTAATACCGTAATAAAAGGTATCAACAGAGTTAATCACAGCAGTATCACTTGGGAGTGTAGTACCATTAATGCTGTCGAATGTCGGTAACCAGGCTCCCGCGGCACCATTTTGCGCGGCAACAAAGGCAAAGTTATTGGCAATGATGGCTTTTTCTATCGAATACGTAATGGTTTCTTCCGGTGCGATACCATCAGCAACATCAATGACGCCACCTTCGACATCTGAACTACTGAGCTTTTTCTTACCCTTTGAGATACCGACTAACTGATCATTGGCATTCACGCCTAGAGCATAGCCGTTACGAGTACCTTCAAGCGTACCTTGCAGATCATAACTATCGATATTAACGATTTCATAGACAGGTGCAGCATGGGCACTGTTTAATACACCAAGGACACCTAAGGCAACCAAGGAAAGGGCTTTATCCAACTGTAACTTCATTAATTCTATTCCCATTTTTATTATTGGTTTACTTCAGTGACTCAAGCTCTTCCCATCGCTCGAAGCAAACTTCCAATTGCTTTTCTTTATCCGCCAACTGGCTCAATACCTGATTGACTTTATCCTGCGCCTGACTATAAAAGTCTGAATGTCCAATGGTGGTCTGCAATGCAAGAATATCGGCCTCTAATTGCTCCATCACAGTGGGTAACGACTCTAACTCACGCTGTAACTTATACGACAGTTTTTTTACCGCTTTCGCAGGTTCTGCAGCCTTAATTTCAACGGCTTTAGTTTCAACCGCTGGAGCTTCGACCGCTTTTTGCGAACTAGGTTCCTCTGAATAAAACTTTGCCCCCTGATTCACTGCGTCTTGATAACCACCAACATACTCGCTCCAATGGCCATTACCCGCATACCACCAACTACTGGTGACGGTATTATCGATAAATGCCCTATCATGGCTCACCAACAAAAGTGTGCCTTGATATTCGGTTAGCAGCGACTCTAACAATTCTAGGGTCTCAATATCAAGATCGTTGGTCGGTTCGTCGAGTATGATTAAGTTTGCAGGGCGAATTAAGAGCTTAGCCAGTAACAGACGGTTTTTTTCACCACCCGACAGCGCTTTTACTGGCGTTCTGGCGCGCATAGGCGAGAACAAGAAGTCTTGCAAATAACTTAATATGTGGCGGTCTTGACCATTAATCGTGATGGTCTTTTTACCTTCACCAACGTTATCTTCAACCGTTTGCTCAGGATCTAAGGCTTCGCGATATTGGTCGAAATAAGCAATTTCGAGCTTAGTGCCGACTTTAATTTCGCCCGATTGCGGTTGCAGCTTCTCGATTAATAGTTTGATCAAGGTCGATTTACCACAGCCGTTCGGGCCAATCAGCGCAATGCGGTCACCGCGGATCACTGTGGTATTGAAGTTCTTAACCAGATTTTTATCGGGCAGATTGAAGTTAAGATCTTGAACATCAAATACTAACTTACCAGAACGTTCGGTATCCGATACCGCCATCTTAGCGTTGCCTTGACGATTCAAACGTTCACTGCGCTCATCACGTAGCGCTTTAAGTGCGCGCACTCTGCCTTCATTACGGGTACGTCTGGCTTTAACGCCTTGACGGATCCACACTTCTTCATCGGCGAGACGCTTGTCAAACAAGGCATTTTTCTCAGCTTCAACGCGCAGCCATTCTTGCTTACCATCAAGATACATTTGATAGTTGCCCGGCCATGAGGTCACAACACCACGGTCTAAATCGACAATCCGCGTCGCCATACGGGCAATAAAGCCCCTATCGTGACTGATAAAGACGATAGCACCTTGATAATCAAGTAAAAACTTTTCAAGCCATTCAATCGTGTCTATGTCTAAATGGTTGGTAGGCTCATCGAGTAACAACAGATCTGGCTCGCTGACCAGTGCTCTGGCTAACGCCACTTTACGCTGCCAACCACCGGATAACTCGCTCAACGATTTGTCAGGGTCGAGGCCTAACAACTCGCAGTTTTGTTGAATGCGAGAATCTAGCTGCCAACCATTGTAGTGATCTAAGGTTTCTTGCAGACCTTGCATCTCATTTAACATACGATCCATTTGCTCTGGATCGGCATGGGCGACATCGTGGGACAGTTGATGATAACGCTCAAGCGCCTCACCCACTTCCTTTAATCCTGCCGCGATATACGCGTATACCGTGCCTTGCTCAGCTTTTGGCGGATCTTGCTGTAAACGACTAACACTCACATTACCGGCAATGTTGAACTCGCCTTCATCCAGCAGCACATCGCCGGATAACACTTTTAATAAACTCGACTTGCCGGCACCGTTACGGCCAACAATACACACGCGCTCGCCGCGTTGAATAGTAAAATCCGCTTTTTGTAACAACGGAGTGTAACCATAGGCTAAAGAGCCACTATTGATACGAACCAGACTCAAACTAAGCTCCTGTAAACTCTTGTAATTGCGTTGCGTTAAATGGCCAATGTAATTCCCTATCATCCCAGGCTTTAAGCACTGGAATCGATACGCCATAACGCTGCGCGAGGTATTCATCGTCACATATATCTATGGCTCGATAGCCAATATCGGCCGCGTCCAGTAACGCCGCGGCCAGTTCACACAGATGGCAGCCATCGGTGTGATATAGCAGATAAGTCCTGTTATCCCCCTCTGCTTGAGTCAACTCAGGCATGGGTGATAAGCCAGGTGTTATGGATATGTGGATTACGTTTGTAGTCCATAGGTAAAGTCACGTCATCAATGTTTGTCACATTAATGTTCATCTTTGTCAGCGTCTCTATGTCCATCTTAAACTTACGTTTATTGTTAGAGAACACTAGCTCGCCCGTTGGGCTGAGCAGTTTCACTAAGGATGACAGTAAATTCACATGATCCCGTTGCACATCAAACGAATCTTCCATGCGCTTAGAGTTTGAGAAGGTCGGCGGATCGATAAAAATCAGATCGTACTGTTCATTACAATCCCTAATCCACTGCATGCAGTCAGATTGAACAAACTCATACTGCTTACCTTGCAGGCCATTGAGCGCAAAGTTGTCCTTCGCCCAAGCGATATAGGTATTAGACATATCAACTGTCGTTACCGACTTAGCACCGCCAAGCGCTGCGTGTACAGAAGCAGAACCTGTGTAAGAGAACAAGTTTAGTACGCGACGACCTTTAGACTTTTGACCGACTAAACGACGTGTCAATCTGTGATCGAGGAACAAACCAGTATCCAAATAACCGGTTAAGTTCAACTTGAACTTAGCACCATATTCGGTGGTAATAAGCTCTAACTTACGCTCATCCAGCTTTTGATATTGACTCGTGCCCTTTTGACGCTCACGGGTCTTCATGATCATCTTGTTAGGATTGATGCCAATGGCCGATGGCAGTGCTAATAACACATCGCTTAAACGGCGCTTAGTCACGGCTTCAGGTATGGTCGCTGGCGCCATATACTCTTGAATAATCACGTAATCTAAATACTTATCTACTGCGACGTTATATTCAGGAATGTCGGCATCGTAAATACGATAGCTGTCGATGCCTTCTTTCTTCGCCCATTTCTCTAATAACTTTGTATTCTTCTTAATGCGGTTAGCAAAAGCTGGGGCAATATCAGCAATGTCGACGCCATCTGGTAGCTCTGGCGTATCACGGCGAGTACTGTTGGCATGTAAGGTATAGATGTTAAAAGCACATTCAAGTGCGCCGTTAAACATCTTCATCTGTTTATCGGCTTTAAGCTTTAGCGATGACACCAGTTCGATATCACTACACAGCATGGCCACTTTCCAGCCGCCAAACTCTTTCTTAAACTTGTCGCCCAGCTGATAGTAAAGCTGCAATAACTCAGACACATTGCCTAAACGCTCACCATAAGGTGGGTTCGTGATCAAATAGCCACTTTCCGCAGGCGGCGTTATCGTTAAAGCATCCGCAACTTTAAACTCGATTAACTCCAGTACACCGGCATTTTCGGCATTACGTTTCGCTAACGCGACTAAGCGCGAATCGATATCAGAACCGTAGAATTTAATCTCGCAACGTTTCACGCCTAATGAAGCACGCGCTTTCGCTTCTTCAACGATTTCTTGCCACACGGCTTTATCATGGCGACGCCAATGTTCAAAACCAAAACGGCTACGTTGCAGACCAGGGGCAATATCGGCTGCCATTAACGCCGCTTCAATCAGCACTGTACCGCTACCACAGAAAGGATCGAGCAAGGTTGAAGGCGCCGCTTGCCAGCCACTGCGTACGAGCATGTTAGCGGCTAAGTTTTCCTTCAATGGCGCTTCACCTGTGGTCGAACGATAGCCACGTTGATGAAGCGATGGACCCGAGAAGTTCATCGCAATCGTGATCACGCCATTACGGAAATGCGCATCGACTTTAAATTCAGCATCAACGCGAGATACATTCGGACGCTCAATATCATCGTCACGGAAACGATCGACAATCGCATCCTTAATCTTCAAGGCGCCAAACTGGGTATTATTAAGAAAACCACCCGTACCATGGAAATCGATACTAAAAGTACTTTTATTGGAAAAGTGTGCCGGCCAATCGACACAATAGGCTGCATTATAGAGTTGTTCTGCCGACTCGCAGCTTCCTTTATAGATAACCAACACAATGCGGCTGGCTAAACGTGTCCATAAAGTGATGCGATACGCTAAAGCTAAAGAGGCCGTGAAATACACACCAGCAACACTCTCTTTTACTTCAGTCGCACCAAATTCTGTCAGCTCTTGGGCTAAGCTATATTCAAAGCCCTTAGGGGCGGCGGCAAAAAAATTAAGCATGGGATAATCAGTACGCAGTCAAAATCAAAGCGACATTATACCTGCTCGGATACATAAAAGATAAACAGTTATTAGCCAAAGCCCTATTTAGTCACTGTCTTGGCCTAAGAGAATCGACGAAAAATCCCCAACTTATACGTAAATCGTATGAATGCCGCCCATCCCGCTTTATATTTAAGCGTTCACCACCTTTTTCAATCTTCGTCCTTGCATTGCAAGGGCACTGCCGTTATAGTCTGCCCCGCTTTGAAGACGGACGCGGGATGGAGCAGCATGGTAGCTCGTCGGGCTCATAACCCGAAGGTCGTAGGTTCAAATCCTGCTCCCGCAACCAATTTAAAGCAAAATAGTAAAGTAAAACAGATAGATATCGGACGCGGGATGGAGCAGCATGGTAGCTCGTCGGGCTCATAACCCGAAGGTCGTCGGTTCAAATCCGGCTCCCGCAACCACTTTCTATATGTGTTTATAACGAGAAACAGCTCATCGGGCTCGACTCATTATAAACAACAGGCGAAGGTCGTCGGTTCAAATCCGGCTTCGGCAGAAATTCTTAAATGACAGAATTAAAATAGTTATTCATAGCAACAATCGGACGCGGGATGGAGCAGTATGGTAGCTCGTCGGGCTCATAACCCGAAGGTCGTCGGTTCAAATCCGGCTCCCGCAACCAATTCTTAAATGACAGAATTAAAACAGTTATTAACAGCAACAATCGGACGCGGGATGGAGCAGTATGGTAGCTCGTCGGGCTCATAACCCGAAGGTCGTCGGTTCAAATCCGGCTCCCGCAACCAATTCTTAGATGACAGAATTCAAACAGTTATTAACAGCATTAATCGGACGCGGGATGGAGCAGTATGGTAGCTCGTCGGGCTCATAACCCGAAGGTCGTCGGTTCAAATCCGGCTCCCGCAACCAATTCTTAGATGACAGAATTTAAACAGTTATTAATAGCAACAATCGGACGCGGGATGGAGCAGTATGGTAGCTCGTCGGGCTCATAACCCGAAGGTCGTCGGTTCAAATCCGGCTCCCGCAACCAATTTAACCAGCATATGCTGGTTTTTTTGTATCTAAAATCAGTAATAACCTTCTTTAAAATCCTTACCAGATCAAAATTCTCCCTCGTCGGACTCAACTCTCTATAAATAGCGATCGAAGATCGTCAGTTCAAATCCACTTCAGCAACAGCATTCGAACTAAAAATTTAACCTGATTAGCTGACATCAATGCGTTTTTTGGATTTCAAATTTCGCCATGAAGGTGTCGGACAATATGACTCCTGCCATAGCACCAAAGGAAACGGTGAAAATCATGATGAAAGGTAGAGGTTTCAAATAAGCGGAAGTGAGAACACCTTGACCGAACCAGTGCAGCAAAAGACCAAGGATCATGACGCCAAAAGCGAGCTTATTCGCAGCAAAAAACATCGGAATTTCGAACGCCCACAACGCTTTATTTTCCTTAAATTGAGCGAAACCGAAATAGAGATAAAGCAGTAATGCCACCATAGCGATCGCACAAACGCTGAGTGTATAGCTTAATTGAGATGTCCCTGCCAAGACTTGATAGCCGATACGAATGGCATAAATACCGACACCCAACCAAAGTATCAGTAGTGGCAATAAAATGAGTCCCATTTTTTATCCTTAAAAGTTGAGATAGACACACACTTAGCACCTAAAGCGAGCTCTGAAAATGAGCGCTTAATGCTATCCCAGACCTCGGTTTGTGAAGTGAGCACTTGAAGTAAGTTCTTAGATTGAGCACTTAGCGTCAGATCATATAGTTATGACTTAAAGTTAGGACTTGGAATGAGCGCTTAGAGTCCATTCTTAAAGTAAATGCCTTAAGCAACCGTTAAAATAGTGCCAAGACCAGCATGCTATTTTATCCGCGCCATATGATACACACTGACAAACTCACCATTTCTAAAGGCAAAATCCTTCGACTCACCTTCCATTACAAAACCAAACTTTTTATATAGACCAATGGCGGCATGATTGTCGGTATAAACCGTTAATTCAATTCGTTTTATATTCATCCATTTATCGGTAAGCTCAAGCATAACGTTAATCAAGGCGCTACCAACACCGCGGCCTTGGTAGCTGTCTTTTACCCCCATTCCAAAGGAGGCAACATGCCTACGACGGGGTTGCTCATACACCTCAAAACCCAACTCGCCGACAATTTCACCGTCAATCTCTGCGACATAGCGACTAATATGATTCGATGTTGCCGCAAGGCGTGACTCCCATTTATCGGTCGATGGCCAAGGGAGTTGTAAGGTACCAGTATAGGCATTTGGGCAGGCATATACGGCTTGAATGGCTGCGGCGTCACGCTTCTCTGCATGCCTAATCGTAATCTTTTCCAATGAGTCCCCTCCATGGTTTTCTAATAAAAAATACCTGTCCGGTTCAACGTACACAGAGCTAAGCACACAGATCTAAATCCACGAATTAGCTTAGGCACAAAGGCACGAACACTGTGGTAAATCGCAACTTAGCCCGCTTCTTATCAAACCGACTTTACGGATGAAGCTCGCATAAGACAAGTATGAAATTTAAAAAACTATTGATAAACCTAGTTTTTATATGGGTAGATATCAATTGAAATGAGGATTGAAGCACAGCGCTATCTCCACGGCCCTATCACCACAACCCAGCCTCGACATCTAGGTTAAAACACTGGGCAAATAAAAACCCGCTCAAGATAGGTTCTTGGCGGGTTTAAGGGATATCGCGACAATTGAGTCGAGTCGAACAGTTCAGCATTTAAATTAAGCTAATATAATCAATCGCATTACACTAACTAAACTGAGTCACTGTGTTCTGTTAAAGCGGTAAACGGCCATTGAATGACAAGGCTAACGTCGTGCTATCCACATATTCAAGCTCGCCACCAACGGGCACGCCGTGGGCGATGCGACTGATCATCACCTTATGGCGTCTGGCCATATCAGCAATAAAATGCGCTGTTGCCTCGCCTTCTACCGTCGGATTGGTCGCTAAAATCAACTCGGCCACATCACCCGAAGCCAAGTGGCGCTCGAGTAACGCTAAACCTAGCTCTTCTGGCCCAACACCATCGAGTGGCGATAAATGACCTAAAAGAACAAAGTAGCGACCGGTGAAATGTCCACCCGCCTCAATGGCTAACACATCGGCCGGCGTTTCCACCACACAAATGGTGGAAGACGTACCGCGTTTATGGCTAGCACAAATCGGACAGAGGGTTTCTTCAGTGTAGGTTCGGCAAGACTGGCAATGACCGACGTCACTCATCGCACTGGACAGCGCACTGGCTAATTTAAGCCCTGCTTTTCTGTCGCGCTCGAGTAACTGAAACGCCATACGTTGCGCCGATTTAGGCCCAACCCCAGGTAAACAACGCAGGGACTGAATTAACTCATCTAACAGTGGACTAAATTTCATCGGCTATCTCAATTAAAATGGCATTTTCATGCCTGGAGGTAATTGCATACCACCAGTGACTTCGGCCATTTTAGTTTTTTGGTTTTCTTCGATTCGACGGGCAGCGTCATTACAAGCCGCAGCAATCAAATCTTCCAGCATTTCTTTGTCGTCTTCCATCAGGCTTGGGTCGATTTCAACTTTACGCACTGTGTGCGCGCCAGTCATGGTGACTTTCACCAAACCTGCACCAGATTCACCCACCATTTCCATACGGGCGATTTCTTCCTGCACTTTGGCCATTTTTTCTTGCATCATCTGGGCCTGTTTCATCAGATTGCCCATACCGCCTTTTCCAAACATAGTCTTTTCTCTTCTATTAGGGTTAGTCGCAAGCATTAACGCGGCTAATCTTACTTAAATAAATGGGATTGGCAATCAATGCCGTTATCTTGTTAATAAACTTATGATCTCGATGCCGAGTTTCTCAGCAGCATCACTATAAATATGCACTTCAAGCTCAAATTTAAACCACAAGGTTACAAATTAACGACGAACATTTTACCCAAGGGCTCGTCAATAATGGTTAACTCGCCGCCTCAGTTAACTCAGGTAACGCTTGTATTTGCTGACTGCGTAAATTCAACAACTCGGGCGGATACACTAAACTGTCGGCATCGAGTTCGGCGCCCATACGTTGGATCAACCATTGCACATTGTCATCATGGATCAGTGATTGATGCGCCTGTTGCAGCAACTCTTGGTGGAAACGTTTACGTAACTCTAAAGGCGTTTCCCGCTGCGCATCGATTCCTATGACCACTTGTACCCGTCTTGGGTTCCCAAGCGCAGCACTTAAGGCTTGCTCAAGCTGTACTATGGCGACATCGGCCGCAAGATGTTTCTGATTTGGCTTAAGCAGCAGCGGCAAAGGATCGCTCTGGGTTTGGCAAACGGAATTAACCGCCAGTTGCCGTACTCGCCCGCCGATCTCTAAGCTCGCCATCAACTTGTACCAATGCAAATCTAATGGATGACCGCTGATCGGAAGTGTACTAAGCGCGACTTCCCTCTCCTGCGTGCGCTCAACAGCGCTAGCCGTCTGAGTCAGTGCAGTCGTGCTAGCCGGCGTTAATGCGGTAGCTTGCACTTTATCTTGATGCCTTGCTTGAGTTTGAAGCGCTTGTGACTTCGAACCTGAATCCTGCTCAGCACTCCGGGAGTCATTGCCATATGCCGCATTATTCTGTCCGTCATTGGCAGTGTTGCTAGTCTCTAAAGATCCTTGGCAACTGCTGGCAGAGTCATCATTTATATCAGAGCCTTGAGCCATCACAGCATCAGCGATATTAGTATTGCCGCTATCAACCTGAGTCGTTTCGATAAGCTCAGCTGTTGACGCTACTTCTGGCGCAGCCTCCCAAGGTGGACGATCATATGTTGCCGGTTTGACTGGTTCAGCAGGGACAGAACCTGATGCGCTTGCAGCCGAAGGCACTGATTGATGCAGAGCAATTGGCTCAAGATCTAAGTCAAAATCATCATCGAAATCTATTGTTAAATCGGGATCTAAATCAGCGGCGGGATCGGCAGAGAATGACGCACTTGTCTTACTTGCATCACTTTTACTGGCAGGTTTTGATAAACTGATCCCATTGGCTTTACTGTTTGGTGTCTTTAACTTTGAGTCCAGTGACGACTTTTTTTCATCACCGTCCTTAACACTTAAGGCGTCGAGATCCGATAACAGTGAATCTCGCGCAGCCAACACAGCCGAGAGAATATCATCATCGGCTAAGGATGCGGAGGCTAGTGTTGGAATTGAAATTGGAGTTAGTGTCTGAGGAGACACTTGAGCCATTGCAGCTGACTGACTATCAACAGAGCCTTGCATGCCTAAAGCACTTTGAATACTTGCTGCGCTTTGAACATCAGCAGAATGTTGAACACTATCTGAGTGTTGAACATTAGCTGAGTGTTGAACATCATCAGGCACAGCATGAGACTCAAAGCTGTGATGAAAATCGTCATCATTGTAAGAGCCGGAAGAGAATTCAACATAAGCATCTTGATAGGAATCGAGCGGTGCTGACTCTTGGGCATAAGCTTCCATCGCTGGATATGAATGCTCGGCTTCAGTTCCATAGGGGCGATGTTCATCAAGCCCCTTTTGCTCAAGCGTGTTGTTAGCGGTGGGATTGTTATCCAGTGTGTTCTCAGCTGCGCTGTTGTTATCAGCAGGTGTTGAATCAACAACCATTTCAGCCGCAGCTGGATTAACAATACTCGACTCGGCAGTTGCCCCAATTAATTCAGGAACTTCACTATTATGAGCATCAAGACTGGCAACCGATGCTTCAATGTCAGCAACGGGTTCAGAAATGTGTATAGAAGGCGCTTGAGCGGTTGATACTGTTTGAGTTTGAGGCTCTACCTCAGCATTAACTGTGTCAGCGTTTAAGCTGTCAGCGTTAAATCCCTGACTCTGAGCCTGACTTAAAATCACCGCCTGTTCGGCAATTAATGCCGCATCCGCTTCGAGCTCAGCATCAAGCGCCTGCTCTACAGCATCTGCTGGCTCAATTGACGCTTCAGCCGTTGTAACGGCGACCGCTTGCGCGGTTTCAACTTGCTGGTTAGCGCTTGCTTGCTCAATTAATGCTGTTTTTTTTTCAGCAAGCACTTTTTCAGTGGTATGCGGTGCAGCAGTATGAGTTTCTGCACACTGTTGTTCATTTGCATGGGGAGCTTGCGCTGCAGCAGTTGCCGCAACGGGCGTTTGCCCTTCGGGTAAACGGATCTCAGCGACCGCATCAGGCTGCCAGCGCTTTACCGGCTTTTCTGGCACAAAGGCAACAGCCCGTAACAGCGCCATCTCAAGACCCGATTTAGGATCTGGTGCATGGGGTAAATCTTTGCGGCCCGTTAATAAAATCTGATAATAAAGCTGCACTTGCTCCGGCGTCAGCTGCTCAGCAAAGGCGCGAATTTGCGCGCTATATAAAGATTGCTGCGCGCAAACTGGGGCAAATTGAGTCAAAGTAATTTGATGTAACAGCTCAAGCAAACTGCGCAGCACTTCTTGGGCATCGGCGCCGTACGCCAGCACTTGGGCACAGGTGTGCATTAACACGCCAATATCGGCATCGGTTAAGGCTTTAAGCAAGGCAACCACATGCTGCTCATCAATACTGCCAAGCATAGTTTGCACTTGAGTGAGCATCACATTGCCGCCACCAAAGGCGATCGCTTGATCGGTCAAACTCAAGGCATCACGCATACTGCCGTTGGCGGCTTTGGCAAGAAGCTTTATGGCTTCAGCATCAAAGGGAAACTGCTCTTGGGTCAAGATATGATTGAGCTGAGTGCCAATTTCGCCTTGGGTCAGACTTTTTAAATTGAACTGCAAACAACGGGATAACACAGTCACGGGCAGTTTCTGTGGGTCGGTTGTCGCCAGAAGAAATTTAACGTGCTCGGGGGGTTCTTCTAAGGTTTTTAGCAGTGCGTTAAAACTGCTGCGCGACAGCATATGCACTTCGTCGATGAGATAAACCTTAAAACGGCCACGGGTCGGACGATACTGCACATTGTCTAACAGCTCACGGGTGTCATCGACCTTAGTGCGGGACGCGGCATCGACTTCAATTAAATCGACAAAACGGCCTTGGGCGATTTCCACACAGCTACCGCAAACACCACAGGGAGTGGCTGTCACGCCTTGTTCGCAATTTAAGCCTTTGGCAAAGAGTCGCGCCAAGCTGGTTTTACCGACACCGCGCGTTCCCGTAAACAGGTAAGCATGATGTAAGCGCTGCTGGCTTAACGCATTGGTCAAGGCATGCAAAACATGGCTTTGGCCAACCATTTGATCAAATGTGGCAGGGCGCCATTTTCTGGCTAACACCTGATATGACATGGAACTCCCCAGAGTATGTGATACAAGAGCGGGAGCATGCGCCCCGAGAACTTTGAAAGATAACATGTCATGATTTGACATGCCATCAAACTATCCCAAGGCGCCTTTAGCTGCAGATTTATTCGCCTTCAAACTCACAAAGTTTAACCAACTCAAGCCCTAAAGCGGTTAAACGTGCTTCACCACCTAAATCAGGTAATGAGATCACAAAGGCCGCATGTTTAACTTCACCGCCCAGTTGGCGAATGAGTTTAACGGTCGCTTCGATAGTACCGCCAGTCGCGAGTAAATCGTCAACCACTAGCACTTTGTCATTTGGATTAATCGCATCGGTATGAATTTCTAGGCTATCGTGACCGTATTCCAGTTCATAGCTTTGGCTGATAGTCGCACGCGGTAATTTACCCGGTTTACGCACAGGCACAAAACCCACACCCAATTCTAAAGCCAGCGGCGCGCCGAATAAGAAACCACGGGCTTCAGTGCCCACAATTTTGGTAAAGCCTTGGCCACGATAATGTTCAACTAACAAGTCGATGGTCGCTTTATAGGCGGCTGCATTCTCAAGCAAACTGGTGACATCTCGAAATAAAATCCCTTCCTTAGGATAATTAGGAATCGTTTTAATGCTTTGCTTTATCAAGGATAAGGTTTCTGTATTCATAGCCATCATATTTACTTAATAAGTTACTTAATCAATTCACCAACCTAGCGTTGGCGGTATAAAACAAAACGTCCACACTGGGTGGACGCATTGTCGAAAGTCGGACAAAGCTTATGCCGCTTTAGTTTTAGTTGCAACAATCACAACGCACAAGTGATGGAAAGGTTATCAATTTGTGCCTCAGATCAAACCCTGTCGACACAGTGTTAAATCACCTCAACCATGACGCGACGAAAACTATCTGTCATGCATTGAATCCACAGTGTCGCTCTATTCCGCTATTTCAGGGATCCCTTTGAGATACCAGAGTAAGACGAGTGCCATCACGAGCAGCAAACCTTTTACCCAAAGGATGGGCACCACAATAATGCTCACACTAAAACTCAGCGCGCTGACTATCATAGCTTTGCGTTTCAATCCTTTACGCATTGCTCGCTGCTCTTGCCACTGGGTTAAGGCATCGGCAAACCATGGGTGAGTCATCAACCAATAGTGTAAACGTTCACTGGAGCGGGCAAAGCAGAAAGCGGCAAGCAAGATAAACGGCACGGTCGGCAGCAAGGGCAGCACGATACCGAGTAAACCTAAGGCTAACGCGGTTAAACCTAACAATAAAAATAATCCGCGCTTTAATACCATAGATTAACTTACCCTTTATCGGAAAAACAAAAGCCACTCTAAGAGTGGCCAATAGTCTATGCGCTCGAGATTAACGCTCGCTTAAATTAGACCTAAGTGCTTTAACCAAGACAGGCTTGCTGGCAGAGTCGGCAACAGTAAAACTAAAATAAAACCAATAAAATACAAAAAATTAAATGGGTCTTTAAACGGCTGACTACTCATTACAGCTCCTCTAGTATGTGCAAGTATAAGTGCGCAGGAATCGTACAGTGATTGAGATCACAAAACGGCCGACATTGTAGCGGTTTGTCAAATTAATAAAAACCCTCTAAATGTAGGGTTATTGCATTTATTTCGGCAATAATCCCAACCTTAAGACTGACGTCCGCGCACTATCCCTTTGGCCGCTAATTGCTCGAGCAACTGGCTACAACCTTGCTCAATAACTTCTGGCACCATTTGAGGGTAAGTGATTGTTAACCAATCAACTATCTCTTGAAAACCCGCTTGGCCTTGAGCTTGAAGAAATGCCAGCACCTGCGCACTTAAGGGGTTTAACTGTAAGAAACACACTTCACAATCGGCATCTTGATAGAGACAAAAAAACACTGGCGCATCGAGTTGTTGCTGCGGACGATAATCCTGACGAATGTGCTGCACCTCAAAATGATACTGCGCTACCCTCGCCGTCTTCGATAAACATAACGCCTGCGTCAGAATTTGCGCTGGGCTAAGTTGAGATTCATCCCCACTCACCTGTGCGACCGCAACGGCCAACTCCAGCCATTCATAGTGCGCTAATTCGAGCATAAAAACAGGATCATTTGCCGTGGGCTGATATTCCTGCTGTAAAAAATCTAAAAACTCGCCCGCGATGTCGATAAAAATCGGCGATTGGCAATCGTGCTGGCTAAAAAAGCTCTGCACCAAAGCTAACCAGTCTTCCTCAGAATACAAACTTTTCAGCACGGGAAAGCCGTTCGACACAAATCCCAGCACATTATTAAAAAATAACTCGCGGTAAACCTGCATGCGCCGGACATCAGTATCCGCAGGCAATGGCGAAGAGGGATCGCGGATATAATCGATAAAGGATTGCTGCACTTGCTTAAAATCCATTAGGCGCTCCTCTTTACAGCATGAGTGCTATTTTGAATTTGGGAACTGACCGCTGCTTGATAAGCGTGGATTTGATTTAGCTCGAGCAACAATTCAGCGGTTGTCGGCAGATTAAAGTCACGCTCAAGCAAGGTCGGCTTTACCCCATGCAAGGCATAGCAACGTTGCAACAATGCCCACACGGGATCGTTAATTGCAGCGCCATGGGTATCAATGAGCAGATCTTCAGCTTGTTTGTAGTGCCCAGCAATATGCAGATAAGCGATGCGCTCCGTCGGCATGGCCTGTAAAAAGGTATCGGCATCGTATTGATGATTTATCGAGTTCACATAGATGTTGTTCACATCGAGTAGCAGCTTACAATCGGCTTCTTGCAGCACAGCATTGACGAATTCAAGTTCACTCATGTGCGCGCCGGGGGCGGCATAAAATGACACATTTTCTAAAATAAGTGGCCGCTCTAAAATATCTTCGACCTGCTTCACCCGCGCCGCCACATGTTTTACCGCTGCGTCGATAAAAGGGATCGGCATGAGATCGTATAAGTGACCTTGGCCTGAGCAATAACTTAAGTGTTCGGAATAGACTTGGATTTGGTGTAAATCCATAAAGGTTTTGATGTTTTTTACAAACGTGAGATCTAAGGGTTCAGGGCTACCAATCGATAAGCTCAAACCGTGGCAATAGAAACTATGTTGCTCGGTCAGTTCACGAAATTGACGGCCAAACTTACCGCCTAAGGTCATCCAGTTTTCTGGTGCCACTTCAAAAAAATTAATAGCTTCAGGCACCTGTACACAAAACTCACTGAGCATTTCTCGCCGTAAGCCCAGCCCTACCTGCGCCGCATTTTTTTGATCATTCATAGAACCTCACGAACGCTTGCTGTCATCGCTTTAGGATAAAACAAAAGAGACCAGCGCGGGCTGGCCTCTTTTGACTCAATAACCCCCATCACTGCGGGAATCAGTGCAGTCGGATTTATTTCATTTCTTTTTTAACGGCTTCGACTTTAGCGTCAACTTTCTCAGCGGTTTTCTTCATATCCGCGCCACATTTCGCTTCACCACACTTACCTTCGTGTGCTTTCGCCATCGCGGCTTTTTTCACATCGGCACCGCATTTCGCTTCGCCACATTTGCCTTCATGGGCTTTATCTGCGGCCGCTTTTTTCATCTCGGCGCCACATTTAGCTTCACCACATTTGCCTTCTTTGGCTTTTTCAGCGGCGGCTTTCTTCATATCCGCGCCGCATTTGGCTTCACCACATTTACCTTCTGAGCCGACAATTTGATAACCCGCATCCATTGCTTCAAAACCAAACGGGCTGGTTTGGGCATTGACAGCAAAAGCTGAACTCATTACGACTGAACCTAAGGCTACTGCAACTGCTGTTTTTTTAACTGAATTCATAAATAATTCCTTCTTGTTTATTGAGTAATGTTGACCAACAACAGTAGAAGTAGCTGGCTTACTGCAAAAGACCTGCCCTGTTTCAATTCTATTGCAAAAAAATATCACTAAATCACAGAAATGGTCAAAATATCCTGCTAGGACAATCAGTTTAGCGTGGATTTTATTTATGAGTGCGCCTATTAATCCGCATTCACTCGACCACTTTGTAACTTAAGGCCGATAAGGTAGAATGCTCGCCCTTTGCAAATAGATATGGGTTTACTGCAGTGCGTGTGATTTTGGCTCCAATGGAAGGCGTAGTAGACGCTTTGATGCGTGACATTCTATCGACCATCAATCCCTACGATTTGCTCGTCACCGAATTTGTGCGTGTGGTTGACCAACTGCTGCCTGAGAAAGTCTTTCTCAAACTTTGTCCTGAGCTGCTCAACAAGGGTAATACTCCTTCGGGTACGCCAGTGCGAGTGCAGTTACTCGGCCAAGAACCCCAATGTATGGGCGAAAATGCCCTGCGGGCGATTGAACTCGGTTCACACGGTGTCGATGCCAACTTTGGTTGTCCAGCAAAAATCGTTAACCGCAGCAAAGGTGGCGCCGTATTACTGCAATATCCTGAGAGTGTGCACGATATTGTCAAAGCCATGCGTCAAGCGGTACCGAAAGAACATGCCGTGACCGCTAAAATACGTTTGGGCTACGAAGATAAGTCACTGTTCATGGAGAATGCCATTGCTGTGTATGAAGCCGGAGCAACTGAGCTTGCCATCCATGCGCGTAGTAAAGTCGACGGCTACAGACCGCCAGCCTACTGGGAATACATCACAGAAGTACGCAAACGTTTGCCGATCCCGGTGATCGCCAACGGCGAGATTTGGAACAGCGATGATGCTAAGCGATGTATCGAAGTCACCGGCTGCGACAGTATTATGATCGGCCGCGGGGCGATTTCATTGCCGAACTTGGCCGATACCATCAAGACAGGCGCAACCCCTTATACTTGGGCGCAAACCTTAGGGCTGATGCTCAGTTATACCCAAAGGGAACTCAATGGCCGCAAGAGCGACTATTATCCCGCCCGAATCAAACAGTGGTTTACCTACCTCAATCGTCAATATCCCGAAGCCGATACCTTGTTCAGGGAGCTGCGCGTGTTTAAAACCACAGAAGAAATCGTTGCTGTATTAGAAGCTGCGCAGCGAAACTTAGGCAACGAATCATAAAAGAGTGAGCAACCACAGAACGACGGCCAACCATAAAACTGTTAGAAATCGAGATTCAATGCGCGGCAATGTGAGCCATGAAAGGGACTTAGCGATAGCACACATAATGCGATAGGAATGAAGTACTTTTTCGATTTTTAACGGCGGAAAAACCTAAAATGTGGCAGATACTTGATCTTTATCATAGTCGTTGGTAGTGGAACTATTAGACTGGACGCCTAGAGTCAAATGAAATAGGCGATTTTACGTGAGCACCACCCATATCAGACATGAATTGTCAGAGCTTGAAGCTAATCTAAGGAAAGAACTCGGCGCGCTCCCTCCGTTCCTCGAAGTCATAGGGGAGCATTATGCTAGCCTGAGTCTGACAGAGTTAATTGATACATTGGCGCAAACGCCACTGGCCGATCACCCGCTATTTTGCCAGCTGAATAAACTTGATGCCGCCTTTTGTCAGCTCGACTTAGGCCTCTACGGTCTTTGCTCGGATTGTGAGGCAGAAATCGAAACCGAACGCTTAAACCAAGATCCCACTGAACAACGCTGCGCCTCCTGCGCCGAGCATTATCAACACGAACATCGCCACGAGCTGCGCCTCACACATTGACAGCGCTGATCCGATAAGCAACCTGAAAAGCAGGCAAAAAAATAAGCAAAAAAACCTCCGCAAGCGGAGGTTTGAGTTATCCAGGGAGGGCGGACAACCTAAAACTTCTGGTTTATTCTCAGGTAATACGTTCTACCTAACACATCATATAAACCCACATTCACATCGCGATAATCGGCGTAGGTATAATAGTTTGGTGTTTCAGCATCAAACACATTATTCACCCCTACTGTGATAGAGCCGTTATAAGCATGGGTATAACCAAATTGGATATTGTGTTTAAAGTAATTATCGTAATCGACATAACGGTCGGTTTTTTCTAACTCGTTGAAATAACTTGCTGATTGACTACCAATATAGACGACTGTCCATGCGGCAGAGAAATCATCGTATTTCCAACTTGTCGCAAAGTTACCGCGCCAATCGGGTGAGTCTGTCGTTCCTGCGTAATCGATCATCTCTGATTCGGCATTATCCTGCTTCTTAAAATCAAGCACGTGAGTCAAATCCAGTTTGAAATTGAAATCACCAAAACCTGTCTCTAAGTTATAAGCCGTTACAAAATCGATACCTGAGGTCTCAACTGTGGCTAAATTACGTATTCCCGCCTCAATATACTCAATCTTGCCATCTGGACCACGGGTCACATAGGGAGACGATCCATTCTTGATTTCATCGCGCAGGATATCATCTACATCAATCGACTCAATTTTATTGTCGTAGGTGATTGAGTAATAGGATAACTCCAAGTTCCATGCATCAGTGACATTCCAAACGCCGCCAAAGGTTAACGAGTTACCTTCTTCAGCTTCTAGATCTGGGTTACCACCAAACCAAGTTTTATGTTGGTTATTGGTAGCGCAATATATGGCATCCACATTACCGGGTTCATTACACCATAATGAGTCAACGCTCTTCTCAAAACTCAAAGATTGAGACGAGAACATTTCACTCATATTCGGCGCGCGGAATGAGTCACCATAGCTAGCACGCAGTAATAGCGTGTCTATAGGACGCCAGCTTAAACCAAACTTAGGCACCACGGCATCGAAGGTCGATGAGTTAACCACCTCCCCTTGAGGCCCTGTGAGAGTTCCTTCCTGCTCATAGCGCTCATAACGTACTGCGGCAGAGAACTCAACGTTGGCAGGTAAGCCAACTTGGAGTTCCAAATAAGCGGCGCTACGGTCACGCGTGGCATCCACATCATCACCACCCGAACCGCCGGAGATAATACCCGCGGCCGATTCTGGATCACTGGTTTGCTTAAACTTGATCATTTCATATTCAAGACCGCCGACCATAGCGACCGAAAAATCACCGTCATCGAGCAGTAAGGTCGAAGCAAGACCATCCAATTGAGTACTTTCGAATTTACCCTGATAAACCCCAGTATGTGCAGCTTTGCGATACAGATCTGTCATCTGTTGGTCCCACTGCTCATAACTCATGCCAGAGGTATTGAAAATATCATATTGCTCTGAATCAATTTCTTGCTGAATAATATCGTCATTAAGTAAATTGTAGTTAAAACTGTTTGTTGTTGAGGTCGCATGCTGGGCATTTAATTCCCAGTCGATACCATTACCTGAATCTATCGTGCCAACAAAGCCACCAAGAATATCAAAATTGTTGGTTTCAGTTAATGTATCTCGCTCGCCAAGTTGCGCGCCTCGCATAGAAATAACTAATTCTTCGCCAACTGGGTTGTACTTATTATCGGCACTCATCACAGGGGTATTAGTTGATACTGGCGTACCGGCATAACGGGTTTCAGTTTCAGCTAATGAAGCAGAAGCTCGGCCTCGAAATTTTATATTTTCTGAAATCTCATAGGAGAAATTAGATAACAGCGAATTACGGGTTTGATCGCCAAATAATTTGGTGACATTACCATGATTATATAAACAACGACCATCACCTGAGTCTATGGTATTTTCCGTTTTTTCACATATATCTGAATTACTATACCAGCTACCATTGCCTGGTCCATATTTACCGTTTGGTACTGAGCTATATCCGCTATAGGCGTTATAACTTGAATCATCCACTCGCCAAATATCACGGTCCATTACCGCTTTTGTATCATAATATTCATAGGTGAGAGTGATATTGCCTTTATCTGTATTAAAGCCAGTTGCGAGCGATAAACGGTTAGCATCGCCCCCTTCTACGCTTGGTTGCTCTGTACTGTAATCAAGCTGAAAACCTTCAAACTCTTTCTTAGTGATAATGTTTATCACGCCCGCAACCGCATCGGAACCATAGACTGCTGAAGCGCCATCCCGCAGGATTTCAATACGCTCCACGATAGCCATAGGGATAGAAGATGTATCTGCCACTGAGCCAGAGCTCGAACTCGTCCCTGGCATACGGCGTCCGTCTAATAACACTAAGGTCGCAGACGATCCTAAACCGCGTAAATTGACATTGCTGGTAGAGCTTGCACCAGATCCATAACCTGAAATACCACGCCAAGAACCAAAACTGTTTATCGCAGAGTTATTCAATACGTCAGCAACGGTCTTTTCCCCCGTCATAGCAATATCCGCAGCATTAATGACTGTCACGGGTGAAACAGTTTCCATATCAACTTGTTTAATACGAGAACCCGTCACTTCAATGCGTTCAACTTTGGTATTTTCTTCTGCTGCATTTCCCATTGCAGAAAAGCCTAATCCCGAAAAAACCACACTGCTTGTCGCCACTGTAATTAAACTAGCACGAACGGCTTTGGCCGTTAAACTTAAATAGCGCATTAATCTCTCCTTGAGGTAAACAAAACTTTTGTTTGTTATTTTTATATTTAGCCAGCGAACTCTATTTCGCTGTAGGAATAATGTTAATGCGCAACATTTAAGTCAACCATTAAAACAAGTTAATTCAAAAATAAAACAAATTGATACACGATAAAGACATAATACCTAAAATTGTGATATCGAATAATGGATATACATCATGCAGTTAAGGGATTTTTACTAGTTAAATATATTAAATAAGCAACTTGATACAATAAAATCCAATTGTTAACTAAAACCACCCTGAGAAACTAAAGGTCACAGATGAATCAAAATTTATCAAAAATAAAACGCTGAATATTAATTTACACTTAATTTAATATTAATTAGTAATAAAAATGCCACTCAATTGAGTGGCATTTATATTTAAACACTGAGTAGTGATTGATTACTTAAAGTTGACAACCTTCAACACTGTTTGAGTTTTCATAAACGATATCGCCTATCGGACTGTAGTCAGCAGCTTTAATCGCTTGTTTCTCTTTCAAGAAAGAATAGAGTAAATCAGCATCAACAAAACCCGTTTGAATTGGGCTTTCTAGCTTAGGATAACCGTCACCACCTGCAGCGTTAAAGCTAGGTACAGTGAACTTATAAGTTCCTGTTGGGCTGAAGTTCTCACCATTAATCACACTGATATTGGCAGTCTTAGCCGTACAGTCAATGGTCATTTTCACGCCCGTGATTTGTGCATAACCACCTGAACCAATTTGAAGACTAGCTACTGCGCCTAAATAAGCCGCAACTTCAGTGCCTGTCATTTCGTTCAGAGTCACCATGTTACCGAATGGCTGAACAGTCAGCACGTCACGGTAAGTGATATTACCAGGCTGAATAGAGGCACGTACACCGCCCGAGTTCATCACGCCAAAATCGGCTTTGACTTTATCACTTTGTGCCATCGCTAACATACGGCCTAAGTTAGTTTGCTTGTTACGCACGTTTGCACGCTCGCCATCTAACAGGGCATCCGTTGTTGCTATGACTTCGTCTAACTTAGCTTGACCTTTCTCTTGGTAGTAAGACAGCAGCTCTTTTAACTCAGCATCAGGTTCAATCTTAGTACCAGCTAAATCAGCTGTCTTCTTGCCTGCGTCATCCAATTTACGCATATTCACAGGCACAAGCTTGTAGCTTGCTAAATGAAGTTCACCGTTAAAGTATTCAAAATCTGCACGGCCAACATATTTACCCCATTCATGGGCTTGCATGATCCAAGTACCATTTTGTTTATCTGGAGCACATTCATCGCCTGGTTTGAAGTCAGCGTAGGCTTTGTTGTCAGTACCCGGTTCCATACACACTGGGTTTTGTGAATGACCACCAATAACCACTTGCAGATCGCCTTCTTTCAGTGCGCGAGCCATAGCCACGTCACCAGGGGCGTTACTACCGTTATGGCCGTCAGCATAGTGACCCATGTGCGTGGTAGCGAAAATAATATCGGCCGCTTTGGCGTCTTTAATTTCTTTAATCACTTTAGCGACTTCAGTCTTTGGATCGGTGAACTCCAGGCCACTGATGAATTCTGGATTACCAATCTTAGCCGTATCTTCGGTCGTTAAACCTATTACAGCCACTTTCAGACCGTTTATGTCGAATACCTTATAGGCATCAAAGTAACGTTCCCCTAGATTGCCATCTGCATCTTTATGGTAAATATTCGCCGCTAACATAGGGAATTCCGCAAGGCGGCGCTGCATATCAACAACGGATAATGGATTATCAAACTCATGGTTACCAACAGCCATAGCGTCGTAACCAATTTTATTCATACCCGTGAAATCTGGGATCGCATCTTGTAGATCCGATTCTGGCACGCCAGTATTAATGTCGCCACCAGACAGCAATAATGTTTGACCACCATTCTTACTGACTTCTGCACGAATGCTGTCAATTAAGGTTTTACGCGCAGCCATACCATATTCGCCGTCACTGTTTTCCCAGAAACGGCCATGGTTGTCATTGGTGTGTAAAACGGTAAATGTTGTGCAAGCGCTTCCCGCTTCAGCACACGTTGTTGGGACTTTATCGTCATCACTATTATTACAACCCGCAAGCGCAGCGACAACAGCAGTTGCAACTAGTCCTTTAATAAGCATATGTCTCATTACATCAACCCCTTGATTTTAATTATTTTATCATAGAAAGATTGCCGTGAACTCCATCAAGTTCAGCGTCACGGATAATAACAAAGAATAAAGATAAATTGTGTCATTTTTATTAAAAACTTGACATTTATAGGGGAATTCGCAGGCGTTTTAAGACAGATTTGTTTCATATAAAAAATAAGCTGAATGACTGATTTCTATATATTTAGAGAATTAAAAATAAAAATGAAATAAATTAATTTAAATCGTTCAGTATAAATGACTTAGAAAACATTACAGAAAACAGTGATTGTTCCCATAAAAAAACAAGCATGGGCAATTTTCAATTTACCGCATGCTGTTTTTATCAGCAATTAGACTTCTCTACATTTCAAATCGCTGTAATAACCACTTAGAAATCTCTTTTAACTGCGCAGGGATCACTGAATGCGGCATAGGATAAGTCTGCCACACAACATTATAACCGCCCGTAATTAAGGCTTCTTTGGCTAATGTTCCAGCGGATAATGGCACTACATCATCCTGTAGACCGTGTTGCTGTAATATGGGTGTATTACGATTCGCTGCACTTAATTCAGCGGGTAATACATCGCCCGTCGGTAAATAGCAAGACAGTGCCATAATCCCTGCAAGTTGCTCGGGGAAACGCAGTCCAGAGAATAAACTCATAACTCCGCCCTGACTGAATCCTGCTAATACGATACGCTCGCTCGCAATACCCGCCGCGATTTGTTCATTAATTAATGCAGCAACCCTTTTCTCCGACTCAAGCACGCCTTGCATATCAGCTCTGTCGTGCAAATCCATGCTTTTAATATCGTACCAAGCGCGCATGACGTAGCCGCCATTGATGGTCACGGCTTGCTCCGGTGCATGGGGGAAAATAAACCGGATAGCATGATCGGCAGGCAAACCTAATGCAGGCACTACGGGGGCAAATCCGGCACCCGAATCCCCTAATCCATGTAACCAAATGACCACGGCTGTAGCTGGTGTCTTAGGTTCAACGACAATACGCTCGAGAGAAACTGACATACTAAAAAATCCCCAATTCGATATTAAACACTCATCAACTAAAAACTGATGATAAATCTATAAGTTAACCACTATGCACTATGCACTATGCAGGCGTACTTTATTCCGCGTCCATTCCCAGCACATCTTGAATCGCACGTAACTGGGCATTTGAGTCCAACACTAAGCTCCAACGCACACCGCCACCATCGGCGATTAACATAGGTGGCTGACGTCTCAAACCGATATCCTCAGCACTCGCTTGCAGCACGATACTGGCAACATTGAGCCGCACTTGCACTTCGAACTCAGTGACGATTAACTTACCCTGCGAAAAATCTAACACCATTTTGATAACCGCCCTATGTGAAAACGCCGACATCATAGCAAACTTGTGGTCTTTTACCGATGGCATTTCCTTGCCGTCATCCAAGCCATTAAAGTTTGATTACATTTGAGCAAACAGTGAGATAACAAATCCACTGGATTATCAGGTAAACTTTTGCCCTATATAGATAGAGCCGATAGAAAACCAAGCAGCATTGATGCTGTTATCGGCCCAAACTCGAACCAAAATACTTTATCATTAGGCTGTTAAATAATGCTTTCACTTCGCCGTAACGTCCTGAGCAGTGCCCTACTTTTTGCGCTGCAACTCCTTCCTAGCACTGATGCCAATAGCGCTCCAAATACGTTAGCCGCTGAGCCGACTGCCACTGTTGTACAAGCACAGACGCAGCAGAACCAAGATGCACTGACCTACGCCAATTACACTGAGGTCAGCGTGAGTCATGTTGAACTAGCCCTTGCCGTCGATTTTAAGCAAAACCGCTTATCCGGTGACGCCACCCTCGATTTGGCTTGGCATAAACCGAGGAAACAACTCATCTTAGATACTCGAGAACTGACGATTAACAGTGTGAGTGCTTTGAATAGAAATGGGAAATGGCAAAGCGTGCCCTTTACCTTAGCCAAAGCGGACGCTGTAAAAGGCGCGGCGCTGACCATCAAACTGGCCGATGAAGATACCCAAAAAGTTAAAATCAATTACCACACGTCGAATAATCCATCCGGTATTCAATGGTTAACTCCAGAGCAAACCCAAGGTAAACAGTTACCTTTTATGTTCAGTCAGAGTCAGGCGATTCATGCTCGCAGCTGGATCCCACTACAAGATACCCCAGCCGTGCGCCAAACCTATAGCGCAACGATTACTGCCGATAAAGCCATTACTGTTGTCATGAGTGCCGATCGTAAAACCCTGTCGAGCACGCAGACCCAATTCACTATGCCGCAGGCGATCCCAGCTTATTTAATCGCCATTGCAGCCGGGCATTTAAAGTTCGCCCCTTTAGATAACATCTCGGGCATTTGGGCTGAGCCAGAAATCCTCGACAAAGCCAGCAAGGAATTTGCCGACACGCCGGAGATGATCAAAATCGCCGCTAAACGTTACGGCGATTACCGTTGGGGACGTTATGACTTGCTTATTTTGCCGCCAAGCTTCCCCTTCGGCGGGATGGAAAATCCTCGACTTTCGTTTATTACGCCAACGGTGATCGCGGGTGACAAAAGTTTAGTGAGTCTGATTGCCCACGAACTTGCTCACTCGTGGTCGGGTAACTTGGTGACCAACGCCACTTGGCGCGATCTCTGGCTTAATGAAGGTTTTACGACCTATGTTGAGAACCGCATCATGGAAGATCTCTACGGCCGCGACCGAGCTCTGATGGAGCAAACCATCGGCTATTCAGAGCTGCTTGCCGAGCTTGCAGAACTCACGCCTGGCGATTCAGTGTTGCATGTGGATCTTGGAAAGCGCTCACCCGACGAAGCCTTTAGCGGTGTCCCTTATGTTAAAGGCCAGTTGTTTTTAATCTTTTTAGAGCAGAAATTTGGCCGCGAGCGCTTCGATGCTTTTGTGAAAAGCTACTTCAATCATTTTGCATTTCAAAGCATTACCACGGCGCAGTTCCGTGAGTATTTATCTTTGAATCTATTAAACAAATATCCCAATGTTGTCAGTGAGGCCGAAGTGGATACTTGGATTGAAGGTCAAGGTTTGCCGTCATTTTTAGTGCAGCCCAATTCCCACGCCTTCGATGATATCGATGCCCAAAGACAAACTTGGCTCGACGGAAAACTTAGTGCAAGCGAGTTGAAAACCAGCACTTGGACAGTGCACCAGTGGTTAAGGTTTATCAATGAAATGCCAAGAGTCAATCTAGACCAAGCCAAACTTGCCGAGCTGGATAAGGCGTTCCATTTTACGGGCACAGGTAACAGTGAAATCGCTTTTGCATGGTATTCACTCGCCCTAGACAACGGCTATTACACGGTACTACCCGCATTAAAACAGCACTTGACCCATATTGGTCGCATGCGCTTAATCGTGCCGTTATATCAAAAGCTTGCAAGCACAGATCAGTACGACTGGGCCAAGAGTGTCTATCTTAGGGCTCGCAGCGGCTACCATCCACAAACCCAAGCAAGTCTAGATATGATGTTTGCCGACAAACCACTCGAGCATGAACACAGCCATTAGCCAGATAAAGAGCTATTAGCGGTATAACAAATCATTAGCGAGATGAAGTGCCATTGCCATTAGCTGTTGCGCTAACCATTAAGCCATTAGCACCATAAAAACAAAAAAGCCCAAACCTAGGTTTGGGCTTTTGCTATTCAATCTTCTGCCTCGACTCATTCAACTTCTTCTGAACTTATATTCATCTCACATTGAGTCAGATAAAAGCCAAGTTCGAAGCCGAGTCCGAAGCCTGAAAATTAGTGGTGATGACCACCAGCGCCATGGGCATGGCCGTGGGCGATTTCTTCATCACTCGCGTCACGGGCACCAACGACTTCGATATCAAATGTCAGTTCGCGGCCCGCTAATGGATGGTTTACATCCACAGTCGCCATAAACTTACCCACTTTAACGATAGTCACTTGGCGTTGACCTTGGTCAGTATTGACCACAGCAGTCATACCCGGTTTCCACGCAGTCGCGCCCAATAAGTGCTTAACCGACACACGTTGGTGCGCATCCGCATCCGCTACACGCTCACCGTATGTTTCAGCAGCAGGTAAAGTCACAGTGAATTTTTCACCGATGGCTTTACCATTGATCGCGTTTTCTACACCTGGCATCATGTTGTCATGACCGTGTAAATAGGCAATCGGATCGCGACCTTCGTTCGTCTCAATCACTTCGCCTTTCTCGTCACGCAGTGTGTAGTTAAACTGCACAACCATATCGTCTTTAATGCTCATCGAATATCCTTTGATTTTCTTCG